>CAYVDV010000085.1:0-12466 GCA_964450465.1 uncultured Saprospiraceae bacterium | reverse complement strand
TTAGCAACAAACATATTTTCACAAACCAATCTAAAAGAAGCACGTATGAAAAAATTACTCCTCCTGTCATTCCTGACCCTGTTGTGCAGCTTCGGTCTGAATGCACAAATTGTTTACGAAGATTTTGAAGGCGGCACTTCCGACCTGGCATGGGCGGCCGCCGACGGGACCTACAACGGCGTCATTGCCAACCCCGGCAAAGATGCCGTGAACAGCAGCGACTATGTGGGTTCCTACACCAAGGGCGCCGGTTTCGGATACAGCCTGTTCTGGGTGCCCAGCCTGGCGCAACCGCTCGATCTGAGCGAGTACAGCCAGTTTAAATTGAAAGTCTGGTGCGACGTAGCCACCCCGATACTGCTGAAATTTGAAGGTCCCGGCCAGGCCGTGGAAAAAAAGGTTGACATGACCGTTGCCGGCGCCTGGAACGAGTTGAGTTTTGATATGAGCGGCGGCGCTGCGCTGGACAAACTCACCAAGATCATTATCTTCTTCGACCCGGGCAACGACCCCAGCAGCCCAACCTATTATTTTGACGATCTGGTGGCCTACAAGGCCGAGCGTTGCTATGAAACCTTTGAAGGCCCCTCGGATATTACCTGGACCGCCATCAACGGAACGTACAACGGCGCCGTGCCCAACCCGGCAGATACACTGCTGAACATGTCGCCTACGGTTGGTTCATACACTAACAACCCGGACTTTGACTACAATTTTGTACTGGGTACCTTTAACAACGGTCCGATCGACCTGAAAAATTTCAACCAGTTTAAGATGCATGTCGGCTCGTATAAGCCAGTCAAAGTGCTTTTCAAACTGGAAGGCAACGGTCAGGCCAAGGAGATCGTCAAATACATGCCCACCGGCGGCTGGCGTGAGCTGACGTTCGACATGTCTGCAGCCGACACCTTCTCCACGATCAATAAAATCCTGATCGCGTTCAATCCCGGCAAACTGGACGACACGCTTACCTACTATTTCGATAACATTTGCGCCGTCCCAAACCAATGCAAGGGGGCGACCAAAGATCCGGAGATCCTGGACGACTTTGAATGCAACCGCAGCGCGGATTATTCAGTGGGTTGGGATAGTTTGTTCGTCGTAAAAAATCCTGCACCGGACGGCACAAATGCCTCGGCCAAGGTGGGCGAATGGCACCCGGTTACCGGTTCTGCCTACTCCGCTCTGGTTATCGCACAGGAAAATCCGATCGATCTTTCAACGCGCAACCGCTTTGGTATGAAGGTGTGGTCGCCCAAGACCGGCAATCTCCTCCTGAAAATTGAAGGCGGTTCCGGGCCCAAGGAAATTGCCGTGCCGATGACAGAAACCAACAAATGGGTGGAATATTCCGTCGATTTCAGCGATCAGATCGGGAAAGGACACAACAAACTGGTTGCCTTCTTTAATGCCGGTGTTGATACCGAAGCAGGCGATATCTACTATTTTGACGATGTCAAACTCGCCGCTCCGCCTACGGCGCCCCCGCTCGAAGACTTTGAAGGCGGCTTGCACCTGGGCTGGCAGGCACTCGACCAGAACGAGCCGATACACGGGGTGTTTACCGGCCCCACGGCCAATCCGAGCCCGAACACGGTGAACAACTCCGCCAATGTCGGCTGCTATGCAAAAGGCGCTTCGGCGTTTTCCACCCTGCAGGCCTTCTCGCTGACGAACTTCGACCTGTCCCAATATCCGCAGTTCAACCTTGACGTGCTGAGCCCGGCCGGCGGCGGTACAGTGACTATGCAACTCAACTCGCCCACAGAGGGCAACAAGGAAGCAGAAGCGACCGTCACAAAGCCCGGAGAGTGGGAAACCCTCGGGTTCGATTTTTCCGCCTTCGAGGCGATCACCGATTTTGCGGAGATCCGCCTGATCTTCAACTCCGGTACGGCAGCAGCAGGCGAATCCTGGTGCATCGACAACCTGTCGCAAAGCAAGACCACGGTTGATCCCTGCAAGGACGTGGTGCCGGTGCCCAACATCGTCTCCGACTTCGAATGCCAGCACAACTACACCGAGATTTTTTACGGCGCTGCCGATCTCAAGGAAGTGAACAACCCGCATCTGGAGCCGGGCAACGGCTCGCTCAAGGTTGGGGAGTACAGCGATCCGGCCAATGCTCCTTACGCCGGCATCGGCTATCTTTTTGCCCAGCCGATAGATCTGACGGTGTACGATCAGCTGAAATTGAAAGTATATTCGCCTATTGCCAATGTGCCTTTCCTGTTCAAACTGGAAGGGGGACAACAGTTTGAGGTTTTTGATACGCTGCCGAAAGCCGGCGAATGGCACCAGTTTGTCATCGACTTCTCCGGAGCCAAGGACAAAGGGAATACCAAACTGGTTATTTTCTTCAACGTCGGCAGCGACCAGGGCGGACAGACCTATTATATCGATGATGTTCGTTGGTCGCGGGCTAACTATAACGGCTGTGTGAGCGACTATGAATCACCGGTGAGTTCCTTCTCCAACTTCACCTATTTCAACAACGGAAGCGCCAATTACACCTTCAAAGCGGTGGACAACCCGAACCCGTCCGGTATTAATACCAGCTCGAAAGTGGGTGAGTTCGTTGAAGCGCCCGACGCTACGATCTACTTCGGCATGTACGCCGATTTGGAGGCGTTTATCGACTTTAAAGGCAACAAAACGGTGAAAATGAAGGTGCTTATGGACCACATCGGTACGGTGACCGCCAAGAACGAGGTTTTTGGCAATGCGGTTCCACCGGTTGAAGTAACCATACCGAACACGAAAGTGAATGAGTGGGAAGAACTGAGTTTCGACTTCAGCAACGCACCGGATGTGCCGGGGCACAACCGCTTTACCCTCTTCTTCGACATCACCACCATCGGCACCGGTTCGGAAGTCAAGAACTATTTTGACGATATCGTGATCGGCGACGGGCAGTGCGGGGTCGTATCGACCTTCCAGCCGCTTGTGCTCGAGCCGATGAAGGTGTCACCGAACCCGGTAAGTAACCGGTTGCGGATCGACAATTTCCAGGGTATCGACCGGATTGAGATCTTCAACACGCTGGGGCAGCGGGTGGCTTCGCTCAACACCTCCGGCGATCAACGCACAGAAGTTGACGTGACCCGTTTCCCGGCGGGCCTCTATTCACTGACCGGCTTCAACAGCCAGGGCCGGCCCATGGGCTACGCCAAATTCGTGAAGCAGTAATGGCGTGCGCTACGGCATAGCACGACCATTTTAGGACACTGCGTTTACAGAGTTGACACAGAGGAGCACAGCAATACTTGTGCTTCCCTGTGTCCCTCTGTGTAACGTATTGGTTTTCACAACCCACAACTCCTGCTACATGCTCCGGCTGGTATTTATTTTCATTTTCTTATTTTCCGTCAGGGGGATACAGGCGCAGGCGCCTGCGCCCATCGTTCCGTACAGCAATGAGGAATTGCAGCGGCGCACGTTCCTGTTCTTTTGGGAACTGGCCGACAGCAACGCCCAGATCCCCGATCGCTGGCCAACCCTGGCGTTTTCCAGCGTGGCTGCCACGGGATTTGGCCTCAGCGGCTATCTGGTCGGTATCGAACACGGTTGGATCACCCGCCGGCAGGCTGCCGAGCGTGTGCTGAAAACCCTCACGGTCCTGAAGGAATTGCCGCAGGGCGATGCTCCGGAAGGGATGTCGGGCTATCGCGGTTTCTTTTACCATTTTCTGGATCACCGGCAAGCCAGGCGCTTCCGGGATGTGGAGTTGTCCTCTATCGACAGCGGGCTTTTGCTCGCCGGCATTTTATCCTGTCAAACTTATTTCGACCGCAATGACCCGCTGGAAAAGGCCATCCGCGAAACCGCCGATTTTTTGTACCGCCGGGTAGAATGGGACTGGATGTTGAACGCCAACCATCGGATCAGCATGGGCTGGAAACCCGAACAGGGTTTCCTGCAGGCAGAATGGTTCGGTTATACGGAAGCCATGCTCCTGTATGTCCTCGCGCTGGGTTCGCCGACGCATGCCATACCCTCCGACTCCTGGGATGCCTGGTGCCAGAACTATTACTGGGATACCTATGAGGGTCAGCCCCATGTAAACTTCGGTCCCTTGTTCGGGCATCAATACAGCCATATCTGGATCGATTTTCGCGGGATACAGGACGCATATATGCGGGAAAAGGGGCTGGATTACTTTGAAAACAGCCGCCGGGCCACCCTGGCCAACCGCGCATATTGCCTGCGCAACCCGAATGCATACAAGGGTTATTCTGAAGATATCTGGGGGCTTACCGCCTGCGACGGCCCTCTGGACTGGCTGGCTAAAAACGACCCCGATCGCCGTTGTGCAGAGAACTGGACGCGTTTCCAGGGCTATAGCGCCCGGGGAGCAGCCAGCGATTACCTGGAAGACGACGGTACTATTGCCCCTACGGCTGCCGGCGGCTCGGCGCCCTTCGCGCCGGAATATTGCCTGCCTGCCCTCGAGGCCATGTGGACCAGCTACTACGACAGTCTGGTGGGCCCTTACGGGTTCAAAGACGCCTTCAATCCCTCCTTTACCGCCTGCGGAAAACTCCCGAAGGGCTGGTTTGACGACGATTATCTGGGCATCGACCAGGGGCCGATTTTGCTGATGCTGGAAAACCAGCGCAATGCCCTGATCTGGGATATTATGAAGAAAAACCCCTATATCCGTACCGGACTGCTTCGGGCAGGTTTCTCCGGAGGCTGGCTGGATAAGAACCCGGCATCGGCGCCTGTAAAAGTCGAAATTAACCCCGAGGTGCCGACCAATCCCTTGTTTTATTTTGAACGAGCGGTATTTCGCGAAAGCGAAACTGCTGCATTGCCTTACCGTTTATTGCGCCCGGGTGATGGCCTGGCTACCAATGCCGTTCCCGGCTATGTGCGCAACGGCCGCGGTCAGTTGACAGACGCACAGGGCAAGGAAAAAAAACTTCCCCTGGTCATCTTCCTGCATGGCTCGGGCGAACGCGGAAATAACAACGAAACACAGTTGAAAAACGGCGTGCTTGCTTTTGTGGAGCCGGAACAGTTTCGCCAAAACCCCTGCTTTATCCTGGCGCCCCAGTGCCCAGCGGGGGCCCGTTGGTCGGGCTCGGATATCGCTACCGCGGCCACCTGGCAGGAAACACCTACGGAGCCTATGCGTCTGTTGATCCGTCTTATTGAAAAAATACTGGACGAAAACCCCGCGATCGACCGGGACCGGATTTATGTGACCGGCCTGTCCATGGGCGGGGCCGGGACCTTTGACCTGCTCATGCGCAAGCCCGAATGGTTTGCGGCGGCACTGCCGCTCTGTGGCGGCGGCGACCCGCGTTTTGCCGCAAAAATCAAGGATATCCCCCTGTGGGTGTTGCATGGCCGGCGGGATACTACGGTGCCGGTCCGGCGTTCGCGAGCGATTGTCGAGGCACTGAAAAAACTGGACGCTCCTGTACAATACACCGAATACGCCACGCTGGGCCATGGGATCTGGCAGGAAACCTATTACAACGCCCAAATTTTGAATTGGCTTTTCGCACAAAAAAAGGGCGAGCGGTGATTTTGTTGATCTGCCGGTCCGGGTACTTTAACCTTACTTTCTTGAACACTTTATCTATGCCTTTACCATTCTTTGCTTCCTTTTTGAACCGGCTCTTTGTTCCGGTAAAACCGCTGGTTTTCCTGGCGCCGGTCCTTTTAGCCCTCACTGCCTTTGCCTGGTACCGGCATCCCGCTCCTTCACAGGGCACCACAGAAGGATCCATTTCATCCAAAGTGGACTCTTTGCTGGCACTGATGACCATCGAAGAAAAGATCGGCCAGATGACCCTTTACACCACTGATTGGGAATCCACCGGACCCACGATCCGCGCCGGCTACAAGGATGATATCCGCAAAGGGAACTGCGGCGCATTGTTCAATAGCCACACGGTAGCCTTTACCCGCGAATTGCAGCGCATTGCCGTGGAGGAGTCCCGCCTGAAGATCCCTCTGATCTTTGGCTACGACGTCATACACGGGTACAAAACAATCTTCCCGATCCCCCTCGGCGAGGCCGCCAGCTGGGATTTGGCGGCAATTGAGCGTTCGGCCCGTGTAGCGGCTACGGAAGCTTCGGCCGCCGGCCTGCACTGGGTCTTTGCCCCTATGGTCGATATCAGCCGCGACCCGCGCTGGGGCCGGGTGATGGAGGGCGCCGGCGAGGATACCTGGCTTGGATGCCGCATCGCCGAAGCCCGCGTACGGGGTTTTCAGGGCAAAGGCCTGGGACAAACGGACGCCGTGATGGCCTGCGTCAAGCACTACGCCGGCTATGGCGCCCCCGTGGCCGGAAGAGACTATAATACGGTGGATATGAGCGAGCGCTTTTTCCGCGAGTATTATCTGCCGCCCTACGAAGCCGCCGTGAAAGCCGGCGCTGCTACGGTGATGACTTCCTTTAACGACTACGATGGGGTGCCGGCCACCGGAAACCACTACCTCCTTACCGATATTCTCCGCGATGAATGGGGCTTTAAAGGATTTGTCGTAACGGATTACACCGCGATCAAGGAAATGGTGGAACACGGCGTTGTGGCCGATGAAAAAGAAGCCGGCGAACTGGCACTGAATGCGGGCGTCGATATGGATATGCAGGGCGCCGTGTACCAGCAGTTTTTGAAAAAATCCCTGGAAGAAGGAAAAGTAACCCTGGCGGAAATCGACGAAAGCGTACGCCGTATCCTGCGGCTCAAGTTCGAACTCGGGCTTTTCGACGATCCATACCGCTTTTGCGATGCCGCCCGGGAAAAACGCCTAATTCTTTCGGCCGAGCATCGCGCCGCAGCCAGGGATGTGGCCCGGAAATCGGTTGTGTTGCTGAAAAATGAAAACAACGCACTGCCGCTGTCCAAAACCGCCAAAATAGCCGTGGTCGGCCCCTTGGCCGACAATCAGTCCGAACTCATCGGCAACTGGTGCGCAGCCGGCAATGCCAACGATTGCGTTAGTCTGCTCCAGGGGCTGCGGGCTGCCGCTCCGGGGGCGACGATCACCCATGTAAAAGGTTGTGCGATCGAAGGCAACGACAAGAGCGGCTTCGCCGACGCGCTGGCCGCTGCGCAAACATCCGATGTGGTGGTGGTGGCTGTTGGCGAATCTGCCCAGATGAGCGGAGAGGCAGCCGCCCGAACCAATATTACGGTGCCGGGCGTACAGGTAGATCTGGTAAAGGCTCTGGCCGCTACCGGAAAACCGGTTGTGGTGGTGCTTATGAACGGCCGCCCCCTGGCAATTCCGGAGCTGACCGCTGCATCCACTGCTCTGTTGGAAGCCTGGTGGCTGGGCACCGAAACCGGCAATGCCCTGGCTGATATTCTCTTCGGGGCGTACAATCCTTCGGGTAAATTGCCCATGAGCTTTCCCTACACCGTAGGACAGGTTCCTGTTTATTACAACGAAAAAAGCACCGGCCGTCCTTTTGACCCAAACAGCAAATGGACGAGCAAGTATATCGACACGCCGAATGCTCCGCTGTTCCCTTTCGGCTACGGATTGAGCTACACGACTTTTGAATATTCTGATCCGGAAGTGGATAAAACGACGTTCAAACAAGGGGACCGGCTGCGACTGCGGGTCAATGTGCGGAATACCGGCAAGTACGCAGGCGAGGAAACAATCCAGCTCTATATCCGCGACCTCGTCGGCAGTGTCACCCGGCCGGTTAAAGAGTTGAAAGGATTCCAAAAGGTCACGCTGGCCCCGGGCGCCTCGTTTACCGCTGAATTTACGATTTCAGACAGAGACCTGCGATTTTACGGCAGGGATATGTCGTTCGGCTCTGAGCCCGGCGATTTCGAGCTGATGGTCGGAGGAAGTTCTGCCGATCTGAAAAAAGTACGGGTAACCATGATCAAATAGTTCATTTGAAAAATCAACTGACGTATGAAGCAATACCTGACCATTTTTCTGCTCTTTAGTGCGCTGGTACTCCAGGCGCAGCTCCGGGTTTCCGGCACGGTAACAGATGCAACCACGGGCGAAGGGCTCATTGGGGTGAGCATTGCCGTGAAAGGTTCTACCACCGGCGCCATCACAGACTATAACGGCGCATACACACTAACTGCCCCGGATGCCAATGCACTGCTTGCCTTTTCTTACACCGGTTATGAAACCCGGGAAATTCTTCTGGGCGGACGCACAACGCTCGACGTACAACTGAACATGTCGCAGAACCTACTCGAGGAGACTGTCATAATCGGGTACGGCACCCAGAAAAAGAGCGACCTGACCGGCTCCATTGGCTCCATCAAAACCAAGGAGATCGAACGGATACCGACGGCATCCATCGATCAGGCGCTACAGGGCAAGATCGCCGGAGTGTATGTAACGCCCGCCAGCGGTCAGCCCGGAGCAGGCGCCGTGATCCGCATCCGGGGTACCGGCACCCTGAACAACGCCAACCCGCTGTATGTGGTGGACGGGATGCTGCTCGACGATGCCGCTTTCGTAAACCCGCAGGATGTGGAGTCGATCGAAGTCCTGAAAGATGCTTCGGCTACCGCCATTTACGGCAACCGGGGCGCCAACGGGGTCATCATCATAACGACCAAGCGCGGTAAAAAAGGCGAAAAGGCTACCGTAAACCTGAGTTCCTATTACGGTACGCAGGCCCTGACCCGCCAGATACCGATGGCCACGGCTGCGGAGTATGCCCAGATGTATAATGAACTCACCGGGAAGACCTATTTCACAGACCCCGCTGCCCTGGGCGCCGGCACCAACTGGCAGGATGTGGTGTATCGCGATGCGCCCATGGCCAATGTTCAGCTGAGCGCAAACGGCGGTTCGGACAAATTCCTGTACAATATTTCCGGCAACTACTTCAACCAGTCGGGTATCTTGCGGGAATCGGAGTTTGAACGTGTGACCGTGCGCTTCAATACCGAATACCAGTTGAACAAGGCCCTGCGTGTGGGCAGCAATCTGGCTTTTGCCAACAGTAACAGCCAAAATCCACCGGGTGTGCTGACCTCAACGCTGAATATGCCCCCGGTGTTTGCCGAGCGCGATTCACTGGGCAATTTTTCCGACCCGACCTTTTTCGGAACGGCCATCGGCAACCCCGCCGCCGATCTTTATTACAAAAACAACAGCCACTCCAAAGCTAAGCGCCTGGTCGGCACCGTCTTTGCGGACATCAAACTGCTGAAATACTTTACGTTCCGGTCCAATTTCGGTCTGGATTACTCCAACAGCAAAAGCAAGTATTTCGAGCCGATCTACGAGGTTTCCGTGTCGCAGCGCAATAAGAACGACCGGCTGGAGATCGGGTTCAACGAAAACAATTCCTGGCTTTGGGAAAACACCCTGAATTTCGACAAAGAGTGGAAACGATCGCGGATCAACGTACTGGCTGGTTATACCGCACAGGAAAACCGTTTCGAGTATTTCGGTGCCAGCCGCAGCAACTTCCCCTCCGGGCAGGATGAGCTCCTGTACCTCTCGGCGGGCAACGACACTACCCAGATGAACTACGGCGGCGCCGGCGACTGGGCTATGGTCAGCTATCTGGGCCGGATCAATTACACCCTGTTTGACCGCTACCTGTTTACCGCATCGCTGCGGGCAGATGGCTCCTCTCGCTTTGCCGCCGACAACCGCTGGGGCTACTTTCCCTCGTTTGCTTTTGGCTGGAACATCGCTCAGGAGCCTTTTATGGCCAATCAACGCCTGTTTGACCGCCTGAAACTCCGCAGTTCCTGGGGCGTGGTGGGCAACGACAAGACACAGTTGTACCCTTCCTTCGGCGTAATCCAGGGCAACCTGTACGCTATTTTCGGCCCGGGCGAAACCCTGAACACCGGCGCTACGCTTACCTCCCTGTCGAACCCCAACGTGCGCTGGGAAGAAGCGACTCAAACGGATGTCGGCCTGGAAGCCGCGGTGCTGAGCGGCCGCCTGTCTGCCGAAATTGACTGGTACAATCGCGTTACCTACGATATCCTGTATGAGTTGCCGATTCCGGACTATGTCGGTTCGGCCGGCAACCCCGTGGTGAACGTAGCCGACGTGCGCAACCGCGGCGTGGATCTTACGCTCAACTGGCGCGAAACCCGCAACAAACTCACCTACAACCTGACCGGTATTCTTTCGACGGTAAACAACGAAGTGACCCAGCTGGATAAACGCAAATCGGAAGTGCTGGGCGCCGGAACTGCTACCGGCGATTACGCTACCCGAACCGAAGTGGGCCGCTCTATCGGCGAGTTTTACGGCTACAAAGTGGCGGGCATCTTTCAAAACGCCGACGAAGTAGCCACCCTGCCCAAACTGGGCAGTGAAAAACCCGGCGATTTCCGCTATCAGGATACCAACGGGGACGGGGTGATCAGTGAAGCGGACAAAGTTTACCTCGGCAGTCCGATACCGAAACTTACCTACGGGTTTACCCTCGGTCTGGAGGCGTACGGTTTCGACTTCGCGGCCGATTTCTTCGGCGTGAGCGGCAACAAGGTGGTCAATGCCCGCTCCATGGCCCGGTACGGGGTGTACAACTGGGAACGCCTGTACTACGACGGCCGCTGGACCGGCGAAGGCACCAGCAATACCGTGCCCCGCGTGACCAACGGCGGGCACAACTACCGGATGTCCGACTTCTATGTGCAGGATGGTTCCTTCTTCCGCCTGCGCAGCCTGGTGCTCGGTTTTACCCTTCCGCACACGCTCACCCAACGCATTGGAATTGAACGGGCCCGCATCTACGGCAACGGCACAAACCTTTGGACCAAACAGCAATACACCGGCTATTCCCCCGAATTTGCGGGCGGCAGCGTGTTCAGCGCCGGCGTCGACTACGGCTCGTATCCTGTTGCCAAAACTATTCTGGCTGGTCTGGAAATTACATTCTAAACAACTGAATACTATGAATAAGAATCATTTTTCCCACGCTAAAAAAATATTCCTGCCTGCACTGTTGGTGCTGCTCATAGCCAATAGTTGTCAAAAGGAATTCCTCGACCGCAAACCGCTTGGTCAGCTGACGTACGAAAACTTCTTCCAGACGGCAGACCAGGCTGTTCAGGCCACGAATGCCGTGTATAACCAGCTCCGGGCCTGGGATTGCGTAAGCCTGAGTTACCTCGGCTGCACGGATATCCTAAGTGACGACGCTGATAAAGGCTCCACACCGAATGATGGGCCATCGCTGGCCGAACTGGATAATTTTACCTTCGATCCTTCCAACAGCAACTTTTCAGCGGTCTGGCGAGGTTATTACCGCGTGATCGCCCGGGCAAACCTGGCCATCCAGCAAATCCCGAATGTGGACATGGACCGCAATCTGCGCGACCGCCTGCTCGGGGAGTGCAAGTTCCTGCGCGGCTATGCCTACCTGTTGCTGGTGCAGTGGTTCGGTTCCGTGCCGGTCATCACGGAACCGCTTACCGACGCCGAATACTACACGCAGACCCGCCAGCCGGTAGCCGTGGTGTACGACCAGATCGAACGCGATTTTCTGGACGCCATTGACGTGCTGCCGGAAAAGACCGGCTACGCCAGCGCTGATCTTGGCCGGGCGACCAAGGGCGCGGCAAAGGGTATGCTTGCCAAACTGTATATGGTGAAAAAAGACTTCGTCAATGCAGAAAAATACTGTCTGGAAATCATCAACTCCAACGTGTACAGCCTGCTGCCCAAATACGCGGATAATTTCCTGCCGGTAGGCGAGAACGGCGCGGAGTCGGTTTTTGAGGTTGGCGCAGTGGCACTGCCGGCCGTTGTTGCCGGTCCGGGCGCCACGCCGTACAACATGGTCCAGGGGGTGCGGGGTGTCCCCAATCTCGGCTGGGGCTTCAACCGCCCCTCCGACAATCTGGTGGCGGCGTACGAAAACGGCGATCCCCGCCGGGAAGCCACAGTGATCTATGTCGGTGAGGTGCTGCCCGACGGACTTACACAGGTGCAGGACAACCCGGAGATCATTGGCGAACGCTACAACCAAAAGGCCTGGGTACCGGCGCATTCGGGTCTTCAGGACAACGGTCCCGGCAACATTCGCATCCTGCGCTATGCCGACATCCTGCTGCTGGCCGCGGAAGCGTTGAACGAGGACAACAAACCTACCGAGGCGCTGAAGTACCTCAATCAGGTGCGCAAGCGTGCCCGCGGTACCAACAACTTCATCCTGCCCGATGTAACGGTGACCGATCAGGCGCAACTGCGCGAAAGGATCTACAAGGAGCGCCGCGTGGAGCTGGCCATGGAACAGCACCGCTGGTTTGACCTCGCGCGCTGGGGCCGCACCGCCCAGGTGATGCAGGCCGTGGGGAAGGTGAATTTTATGGCGGGAAAACACGAACTGCTGCCTATACCCCAGTCGGAAATTGACCTGACGGAAGGGAATCTGACGCAGAACCCGAATTATTGATTGTGTAGTTTGTGTGTGTTGCGAAGGCGCGGGGGCTTTGTCCCTGCGCCTTCGCTGTTTTTTGGACCTGGCAGCAATGCTGTC
>CAYVDV010000084.1:0-14587 GCA_964450465.1 uncultured Saprospiraceae bacterium | reverse complement strand
CCCGCCCCTTTTGCCTGCTCGATTATTTCCCGGACGATTACCTGATGATCGTGGACGAAAGCCACGTGACTATCCCGCAGGTGCGCGGCATGTGGGGCGGTGACCGGGCGCGAAAGCAGATGCTGGTCAACTACGGTTTTCGCCTGCCCTCCGCCATCGACAACCGGCCACAGAGCTTCGCCGAATTCGAAAGCCTGATCAACCAGGTCGTTTTTGTCAGCGCTACGCCGGCCGACTACGAGCTGGAGCAAACCGAAGGCGTCGTGGTGGAGCAGCTCGTGCGCCCCACGGGTCTGCTCGACCCGCCCATCGAAGTGCGGCCCTCGATGAACCAGATCGACGACCTCATGGAGGAGATCCGAAAACGCGTGGCGCTCAACGAACGCACCCTGGTGACCACGCTCACCAAGCGCATGGCCGAAGAACTCACGGCCTACTTGCTGCGCCTCAATATCCGCTGCCGGTACATCCACTCCGAAGTAGAAACCCTGGAACGCGTGGAGATCATCCGCGACCTTCGCCTGGGCGAATACGACGTGCTCGTGGGTGTGAACCTTTTGCGCGAAGGCCTCGATATGCCGGAGGTCTCGCTGGTGGCCATTCTCGATGCCGACAAGGAGGGCTTTCTGCGCAACATGCGCTCGCTCACCCAAACTGCCGGCCGCGCCGCCCGGAATGCCAACGGTCTGGTGCTTTTTTACGCCGACAAGATCACCGACTCCATGCGCAACACCATCGATGAAACCAACCGGCGCCGGTTGATCCAGCTTGCCTACAACGAGGAGCACGGCATCACACCGACTACCGTCACCAAAACCCGCGAAGAGATCCTGGCCCAGCGCAGCATACTCGACATCCGCGACGTGGGGCAGACTGCCTACTACGTCGAACCGGAAGAGGCCACCCTCGCCGCCGAACCTATTGTGGCTTTCGCCAACCGAAGTCAGCTGGAAAAGATGGTGGCGGAAACCGAGTCGCGCATGAAAAAAGCGGCCAAAGACCTGGATTTTATTACCGCGGCGCAGCTGCGCGATGAAATGCTGGCGCTAAAGAAACAGTTGAAGGAGCGGTTTGAGTGAGCGGGGCTTTCTGTCTGTTCTAATGTCAAAAAACGTTGGGCCGGAAGGAAGACAAACGATCGCTCACATTTCAAAAATATCCAAATCAACCGCGCTGCAGGCCAACAGGTCCGGATGCTCCAGCAGGACAGCGAAGAAGGACCGCCCGGCTCGTACATGGGCAACATCAGCGTGCCGGAAATACCGGGTATGGGAAGGGAATTGCCCGCTTTGCCGGGCCACGTCTTCGATCAAGGTGCGACTTGCTTCGGGTACAGGGGGGCGCTTGCCTTTTTCCCAAGATCCTGCCTGTGGTATAAGGATGGCTTCCAGTACCTGATCCATCCGGGCATGCGCATAATGGGCCTGAAAGCGCGGATCGATATACCTGGTTTGAAAAAAGGCAGGCAGTTGTTCTTCCGCAGGCTCCGGGAGGGGCGCCACCGGTGGAACAATCGCTGCAATAGCAGCTTCCATGTTTACGATCCCGTAACGGCAACGGTGTTGCTGGGCCCGGGAGAGCGGCTCGGATGTATGGAGCAAGGCATGCCGGATCTCGGAAGCAGTCGCGTCCGGCCGGGCCTGCAGGAGCCGGGCGGCTACCCCGGCCACGTATGCGCAGGCCATGGAGGTGCCGCTTTTTCGCAGGGTTTTGTCCTTGGGCATGGCCGAGAGAATATTGACCCCGGGGGCCATGAGATCGGGTTTGCGGGAGGAGCCGCTGCCGTAGCTCCCGGAAAACGGGGCTACTTCGCCGTGTTCGTTTACCGCACCGACCGAAAGTGCCCAGGGATAGCAGCCCGGTGAAAAACCCGTCCCTTCGCCGGCGTTGCCAATGGGCAGGATGGGCAGGATACCTTTTGCCTGAAAGGCACGAAGGAAAGGCGCAAATACCGGCGTTTGCCGGCGAATGCCGATGGCCATGCAGGCGATCCGGATATCGAAAGACAGCAGCTCGTCGAGACCGCCGAGGAGCTGGAGCAGGGTTTTCCCGGCTGAAGAGACGGCGACCACACAGAGCCTGGCCTGCGGCGCGATGCCCGGGACGCCCGCTTCCGGATTCCCGCATAGAATGCCGGCGGTGTGGGTACCGTGGGGGTTTGAAGCCCGGCCCTGTTCTTTGGGAATGGCGATCCCGTTTCGGTCAATGGATAAAAAGTGAGCGATTTTTCCCCGGAGGGCAGGATGCTCAATGCTTACGCCGGTGTCCAGGTGACCAATGAGGACTTCGGTCGTATGCAGTATTTCCGGGCTTGCCGGCAAGGCAGAGCAATCCTGATGGTGCATGTTTGTGCGCAGTTGATCTCTTTTTGTTTCAAAGGGCTAAAGTCGAACTAAGCCGTGTGCGTATATTCCCTGGTGGCGTAGCCAAAGGTATACTTGCACTTGACACGGATGCTTTGGGTTAATTCTTCTGACTTCAGGGTAATCGTTTTTTTATCCGCGTTACTATTGTCCAGGGGCTTCCATTTTCCATCCTCTTTCTTCTCCCAGACGATATTTACGGCGGTATTAAACTCGCCCTTAATGGACTTCATGGTTACAATCAATTTAGCAGAATCAGCAGGGTCTGTTTTTAAGGATTCGATTTCGGGTGCCGGGTTGGCCGCAGCCATAAAATTCAGGGTAGCGCAAGTCCCTTTGCACAGCACGGAGGAAATTATAGGCAGGTAGGTTAATATCTTGTTATCCTCCTTTTTCTTTCTTGTCGTTTTTTTGTTATTGATTAGCATCAACTTTTTCATTCCACTTTCTATAGAATCCAATTTTTTTTCAATTTTATCTATAGCATCGCGTATCGTTTTTTTGCTTGCAATTACAGCGGCGGAATCGGCATCCGTAAACTCGCCTATCAGCTTGGCTCCCAGGACTTTGTCCGCTATTTCCTTGAGCCCGGCCCATTCCGCCTGATATTGTTTTTGCAAATCCTGGCAGCCTTTCAAAACCTCAGGATAGTTATCATCCGCTGATTTGAGCACATAGACCTCTTTATTAAACAGCACCAGACGGCTAAAGAAATTCACCGTAGTGGGGTCAAAATGCGCTGATATATCCGCTTGTGTGACTGCTGTGCTGTCAAGAAATGGATTTTTTATTATGGTATTCAGGGCGCTATGCATAATCGTTTCTTCGCCCTTTTCCACTTCTAAAATGCTGACCGTAGTTTCAATGATGGCTTCACTCTGGTTTAGGGGATTGCTAAAGGGCTCGGTGCCCATAGTGATCAGCGAACATACTGCATCGATCAAACCCGGTACCGCATCGAGAACAGAGGCCACCTCCAGCCGTTTATCGCTTTTAGGCTCCGTATCGTTTTGGTCTTTGATTACCATTACCAGGGCGAGCACCAGATTGGCCATTCCGATGACCGATTTTACAGAAGCATCTACAAACTCCCATTTTTTCGAACGGTCTTTGTTTAAGGATAAAGACAAGGCCATGTTAAGGAAAGGCCAGATGACGCCAAAGGCCCATTGATACCACCACATGGAGGTTTCGAGAATCCACCTGTTTTGGGGTTCTTCCTCCGGGTTGGTTGTACGGTGGTACTTTTCCGGAACATTGGTTAATTGCCCTATGGTGTTTATACTGATTTCAGTAAAGCCTTTTAAAACTATATAATATTTCTTTTCTTCCAAATCCTTGTTTCTATTCTCTGCAATACCAAACGCCAAGGCTGAAAGGCCGTCGGCAACTTGGGAGCCCGCATAAATCCAGCGATCTGTAAAGAAGTCATATACATCGTTGGCAAGCGCAATTTTAGGAGGGAAATCCATTGGACCGGTCTTGCCGGCAATTTTCCGAACCAGGGTAAGCGGGATAGCGATCAATGTCGCCGGTAAAGTAAAAATGCCCGGGGGCTCGGTCATCCCAAGATCGAGCATATCAAGCAGCGTGCTTATTTCATTGCTGATGTCCGTTCCAATAGCACTGATCGCTTCATAGATCGATTTGATCGTATCGAGAATGATCTGTACAATTTCCGCCACTAAGGTTTTTGCCGCCGGGCCGATCGCTTTTGCCATATCTGCCAGTGCACTCATAAGCAGGTCAAAGTTCAGGGGCTGGTCGGAACTCGTTAACACATCCCTGAGTGCAAGCAGCTGGTCCTCCAGACCCAGCACAATACCAGACTTGTTGATCGCTTTGTCAAATTTGTCGGGAAGGCCGCTCAGGGCATTTGTCACCGTTGGCGAGGTGAAGAAACTGCCCAGTAATTGGTCGAGTTTTCCTTCCTGCGCACCCGTTTGCGGGCTGCTGTTCCCGCGGTCCCGGATTGCTGTTTTTCCGGACTGGGCGCCGGCCGGGTTCCCGAGCATCGCGGTCAGGGCCGGGTTGTCGTTTAAAAACCGAAAGTCCAGGTCAGACAGGGTGTCCAAAAGAGGATCTATTTTTTTTCTGATCTCCGTTGTGTCAATATCGCCCAGATTTTCCGGCAGGATCTTTTTAAGTAACTGCAGTACCTGTTTCATGTCCAGGTCCGGGGAAGGCACTTCGCCGAAGGTTTGCTGGAACATTTCCTTCACATTCCCGATAATCGTATCCAGTGAATCCGGGCTCCAGAATTCCGGCTGCTCTATAAATTCCTCAAAAAGATTATGAAAGAATTCTTTCAAATCCTTTAAGCGGTCTGCTTCCAGGATTTGGGAAAGCCCTGTTTCCAGCATGCGCTCGATACCTGTAGTGTTGGCGATGATATCATCCCTGGACGCTCTTATATCATTTAAAAAATTCCGGATACTTTCCATGCCCAGGTCGGCTCCGGCATTTGTCGCTGTATTGCTCATAAGGCTGTTTTTATCCTGAAATATTTTTCAGTTTTAGCTCCAGATGCTTGATCCGCAGCATCGGCAGGCTGGTCAGACTGTTTGGGTCCAGTTTGGAAAAAAGATCGACGCTGAAGATAAACGAGGCGTTTTGCCGGGAAGGGTTGTTCTGGCCAAGCCATAAGTTCAGCTCATCGCGCAGCATTTTCGGGTAGGCGGCCAGCAGTTTTTTTCCGGGTTCCACTTCATCCCTGGGGTTGAGCCGCAAGCCCAACAGAACGGGCAGGGTGGAAACCAGGTCTGCGTTAAGGCCGGTACCCGAGGCCAGCGCAAAGGCATAGCGGCAGCTGATGCGGACTTCGTAGTTGACAGCGTTGTCGTCGATGGCGGGTGCGATCAATTCCAGCATGCGTTGCATGTGTTCGATCAAGGTCTTGTTTTCGGCTTGCGCCCCGGGGGTGTGCAGCGTCGCCAGGTCCCAGGGCTCATCGTTGGTGATGAACGGAGTTACCTGATTGGTAAAGCGCACCGCGGGGGTTTGAAAAATGAATTTCGGATTGGTGGCATGGCCGGCCAGCAGGATCTTGTTGCGGCTCAGCCAGATCGCTGCCCAGGCATTTTGGTGCTCGATCACATCCAGATTTTCCATACTGAATTTGCGGTCAGGGATGAAGGAGTCCCCAAAAGTGGTCTGATCATCGGGATCTTCCAGGAACGTATAGGTTTTTTGGGTGAAGTCATCATTCCAGACCGGATCCCCCTGTTGCTGGTATCGGGGCAGGGCGAGCAAGGGCTCTGGGTCGTCTCCTCCGAGTTTGGATTTGAGCTGCACACCTTGCGGGTAGATAAAGCCCTGCTTTCGCTTCAGGTCATTTTCCACGCCATAGGGTTCTTCACTGATCACATAATGGACATCGCCGGCTTTAGTAAGGCTCAGGGGATCGCTTAGCACAGGGACCCATTTCTTCCAGGCACCGGAGGCTTCCGAAGCAAGTTGCACAAACGCCTGCAAGGCCAGTTTTGCCAGTGCTTTGTCGGTATCCCGTCCGCTCTTGAACAGCTGATCGTCCCGCAGCAAAGCCAGATCTTTGGCGATGGCAGGGTATGTTTGGTTGAAATTTACGAGCGCCTGGAACAGATCGCGCGCCGGACGGGAGGAGCCGTCAGGACCGGTCAGGGAGCGCGATGCTGCGGCTTTTTCCACAGCAGGCAGGGTGTTTAACTGGATCAGGCAATCGATGCTGTCCTGGGCGATATTCTCGTGTTCGTAAATGATGGTGTATTTCCATTGGCGAATATCGTCCAGATCGGTACGGCTGCTTTCGTCCACTTCGGCGCCCTGATAGATCAAAGAGGGGGGCGCCGGATAATCCCGCAGCGGGATTGGCACCGGGCTTTTTCCCATATAATTGGGATTGCTTGCTCCGGGCACTTCGTTCGCTCTCTCCGGCAAAACAAGGCTCAACCAATTGGAGGCCTGGAAGCCGGTAATACCGGAGACCTCTTCGATGGCATATTCAATCTCGGTTACCCGGAATACGAGCTCCAGATGAACCGACGCAAATTTTTCCGGGGTTTTGGTATCGAATAAATAGGTGAGGCTGGACTGGCCGGTACTTTTTCGCAAATCAATCCGGCCACTGGAAATGGAAAAATCGAGCTCTTTTTGCTTGGCCAGGATCAGTGCCGCCGGGTCTTCGCCAAACCAAACGTTTTTTACCACGGCAGTCCCCCTGACGCGCGGCATCTTCCCGGACTCCCAGTCTTTGGTAACTGAGCTGGAACCGACCGTTATCGTCACCGGAAACTGCACCGCCGTTTCGATGTCGTAGCCTTTGACCAGATGGACCAGTAACTCCTGCTTGATGGCATTTACGGCGTCCTGAAGTATGGCGGTCCCCTGATCTTCAACCAGAATATAATCCAGGGAACTGCTGATCGCGGTTGCCAGGTCGGATTTGATGGTCAATATGGCCTTTGTTTTTTCTTCATCCAGTTGCATGGCTCCGACCAGGCTTTCCGGTTCCAGGAAGCTTTCCATGGCCACCAGAAAATCTCTCGCCAGCACATTGAGGTCGATCGTTTCGAACAGTTTTTCTTCGGTAGCGGGGTCATAGTCGGTCGGAGCCGGATTTTTCCCTTTCCATCCCGGATAATTGTCCACGGGTACTTTCCCTGCGAGCAGCGTGTTGGCCAGGGGCGGCAGTGCAAAGTAGGCGGGATTTTCTTCCGAGATGTTGTAGCTGATACCCTTTTCGGTGCCCAGCCGGACGGCAAAATAAGGGCGTCCGGTATCCGCAGCCTGCTTCTTCTTGAGCCGGTCCTCACTTATGGCCAGGCGCAGGTCGGGAAAGGCTTTTTCGAAGTCAAGCGCAAAACCCTGAATGGTAGTCGCAGGGTCGTCATTCGTCATCAGGACTTTAGGGGTCAGGTAGGCGGTGTTCGTGCATACGTCCCGGTGCTCCTCCCTGACTTCGCTTTTGTGGTCGGTTTTGTCCTCTCGCAGACTATCGTGCACTAAATCTTCCTTCCGGCTGATCGTTAAGCTGACGATTACTTCAAAAATGAACTGATCGGGCAGGGCGATCGCAGCTGCCTTGCGTTTAAAGGCTTTTTGCAAGGCAGCTGGCGGAGTCGCGGTCTTCCCTTTGGCCAAATCGGACAGATAGATGATTATGCTTTTTACAAATCCGGTGAAACTTTGTTTGTCCAGTCCATCCGTCACTCCGATATTCCAGGGGTTGCCAACTGTGGTAGCCATGGAAAACACGACATCCTCCTGATTGAGTTGATCATACACCTTTTGGAAGCTGAGCCGGTCTGCGCTGATGCGTTTCGTTCGTTTTTCCAGCTCCTTGTTGAACGCATCCCTGGCTTTCTCCAACTTATCCGGATCATTTTTGTACTGCTCCGGGTCTGGTGGCGCCGGAGGCAAATAGAGGTTGCTATCGAAGGAAAGCTCCACATCAAGGGCGATATTTTCCTTATCCACTTTCCGGAAACGGAAATTTTCGTTCACGGATGGCCATTGGTTGAGGCCGATCAGCGGATCGGTGTAGCCGATCTGAAAGGGAGCGGACGCTTTTTTCCGGAGCAATTGGTTACCGTAAATATCCTGCCACCAGCATTCCACCGGCAAGGCTTCCTGCTTTTGGATCCCGAGGTAGGGGTCTGAATTTTGGGGTGACAACAGGGAAAATGCCGGCAACAGGCGCTCGTAGAGCCAGTTAACCGGCTTGGGCGGCTCTGAATTGTCATATACAGCAGTCGGCCCGATGGGTATGCCCGACCGGGTTTGCGGGTTGTCTTTCAAGCCGAAACCCAGCATGTGATACAGGTTGGTTGCCTCGTATATCGCATCGGGTTTACCGGGTTCTTTCGGAATATTCCGCAACAACCGGAACCCGATATGGCCCGGAGGAATGACCAGTACAGGCGCCAGTGTCGAACTGCGGGCCAGGACCAGATCGGTTTCTGTATTGACCGGGTACTGCGGCTGCAGTAAAGGCGCCAGTGAAACTGCATTATTAAAACGGTGGACCGGATCATCGTCTTTCATAAATTTGATGATCAGATGGAGCGCAGCGGTCGATCCGGCCTTGAACCAGGATTCATCCACCTTGGTGTCGTTGTGCTGTACATGCAGGTAGTAGCCGCCCGTGGCTACGGTGCAGCCTTCCCAGATCAGTTGCAGGAATTGCGTGTCCTGCGCCTTATTATCGGTTCCCCGGCCCAGGCTGGCGGAAAAGTCGGAATGCACCGTAGCCGGGGTGTTGGTGGAAAGATTGGACCGGAAGATTCGCGGGGGCGGGCCATCGGACGAGGGCTCCAGGCTTATCAGGTCGGCCGAGCCGTCGCCACCGGGGGCATAGGCAAGATACAGGTCGATCGGGTTGGTTTCGGTGTTCCGGTTGAGAAAAAGGAAGATTTCTTCCAGCAGGTTCAGGTCGTCGTCGCTGCCTTCCGTAATCTCATAGGTATTGGCCAGGAAGCCGTCGCCGTTCGCATTGGGTATCCGCCTGACCATAAACCGGACCATGCTCACCCAGTTGAAGTTTTGTGGTGCAATCTGTTTTTCAACCTTGTGGTCGCCCTGCGGCCATACATGCAGCGTGAGGTTTTTGGAATTAGCGGTTCTGGGATTTTCTATCGTTCGAACATAGGATCGCAGGCTGCCGGGAAACGGAAGCAACAGGTCGGTGTCGGTTGCGCTCTTTTTCCAGTTGATGGCCTGCCGCAGGGCAAAATTCATCTCTTGCGCCTTGTAGAATTCGATGAGATCGGGTTGACTTTCAGGAAAACTTTTCCAGGTCACCGCCTTCAAGTCCTGGGCGAGTTGGTACAGGGGGTAGCTGTGGGCTGCCGGGTCGGTGTCTACGATATAGGTTATTTTCGCGAAAGCAGCTCCGGATGGTGTTTCCAGCAGGTAAGGTAATTTCTCCGGGTTATGGAGGGTAATGAAGTAGCGGATGATCGTTACGGTTACCTCCTTATTATCGACAATAGTAGTCCTGGTCTCTTCTATTCTGGCGCCCTCGAAGGTAAATTGCTGCCCGCTCGCTTCATAGAGCCCTTGTGACAGCGAATCGGCGTCGAATATCTTTTCCGGCACCCGGAATCCGTTCAGGAGAAAAGTGGAGGCCATGCCCGCAATATTCTGGTAACGTTCATCCGGGAGCTTATCAAGCATAACGCTGAGCCTATCCTGCCCGTCTGCACTGATGAGTTCCTGCAGGCCGCTGCGGATCAGCATTCTGAAATAGCCGGTGAAAATGAACTCCGGAAGGTAATCTGCTGTGATAGCGCTTGGGTTTTGAGCCTCGGGATCAAAGCGGGATTTGAATTGTTCGTTAAATTGCTTGAGTTGTTTGATTTTATTGCTGTCCAGTTTTTTCTTTTCCGGTGAAAAACTGCCGAGATCCGTGTCGCCAACCTGCAGATGGAGGTGCGGGAACATGGGAAAGACCGTCGCTTCGAGTTCTGTGGTGCCTTTATGGTATTCCTGAATACGGAAGTTGAAATGGGTGGCCAAAAATCTTTCCAATGTCTGGTAGCTGAGAGATTCCAGGGCAAAAGCTTCAAATACGTCTTCCAGCTCAGTCTTTGTTGCAATATCCGTATCCGATTTGCCAACAGCTGCCCAGATCCAGCGGACCAGGATCTTTACCATTTCCCGGAAATCCTGGTCCTCCGTTTTTCCGGAAGCCGGGTTGTTTTCCAGGAATAGCATGGCTACGCCATTTACCCCCTCCTCCGTCCAGGCCAGGGCCGGTTGGAAATATATATCCAGACTTTTTTTCCCGGAATCCGGCAGGCCGGCAAGTTTTATAGTGAAATCGAAACTAGGCATCGTTTTTACGCATTTAATCATCCAACAAGCCAGGGTGTATCATGCCCGGTGGGGGAATCAATGGTGAAATGCTGTTCCACAGTCATCTCGAAGTGCTTTCTTATTTTGATAAAGGCCACTTTGACCGTCGCTGAAACGGAGACGCTGGCCGAAAGCAGGATCTGTATGTCCTTATAGACTTCAAATACAAACAGTATGGTCGCCTGGGCAACCACCTCTATTTCGACGGCAATAATCACAAAATCCACTGCCCCATAGAGTCGTCCTACAATCCGGACGCCTCCCTGCAGCTTGTAATACGCAGTCTCCTCACTGCCGTCAGCCGGCCTGTACCAGGAAATCACGCCTTCGATAATTCCCTGAAGGGTTATACTGATCTCTGCCTTCAGCGGGCCTTTGTTAAACGATTTCCCCAGCCCCAGTTTGAGGCCGAGGCCAAACTCGTAGACCGGGGTAAAAACGCCTTTGTCGTTAGCGTGCAGTTTGGGCGTACTTGTGGCCGTTTCTGCAGAGAGTTTCCGGAAATAAAACCCGCCCGCCCCGACGAAGGGGAATAGCTCCATAGCGAAGGAGAGCGTAAAATTGAAGTTCCGGGGAAAGCCGAGGTCCACCGCAAAATCGCCATTGGTATAGACATCGACGATAATGCCGGGCAGAATGACCGTGACCGACCCGAAATCCATCCGGCGGAACAAATCGGGCAGTACCAGCTCGCCATGGTATTTGCCGATGGTGTCGCTGACTTTGGTGTACAGGATCTCAAAAACAAAGCCCTTGAAATTCTTGGCTGCTTCCCCATAGAGCTCGATCCGCAGGCCGTAAATAAGCGGGTCGTTGAAAATGATACTGAGGTTCAGCATTTTCAGCAGGGAAACATCCAGGCCGATCAACCACTCGCTTTCGGCGCTGAACGCGATGGGGCCGCCGGCTGCCAGGAACGAGTTTTGCGGGCTGCCCATACTGAGGCTGCGGTCCTCCACTAATTTGGCCTGATTATCCTCCAGTGTGCCCCGCAAGGCATCCATAACCTCCTTAATGGAGTTGACGCTGGCGGCCTTGGTAAAGGCCACGTGTTGCCCCAGGCCAAGGTAGCGGAGATCAAAAACCGCTGCTCCCTTTCCAGGCACCTCGGGCGCTTTGCCATCCACCGGATCCCATTTCAGGGGGTCGTCCTGCGTAAAGGTTTTGCCGAGAAAGGTACCCGCGATCTGAATTTCGGTTTTCCGCCTGCTTTGTTTACTGCCGGTGCTTTTTGGCGAACTGGTGAATTTAAGCCCGAACGAGGCGATGGAGAGGAAGGGTTGTATCTCAGACGGGAACAGACCGGAAACATCTGTAATTCGGAACCCGAAGGATTTTTTCTTGTCAGCGCTTGACTCGAAGCTAAAAGTCAAGTTCTCCAACAGGCTATTGAGTTTAACCCGGGAAATAAAATCCCAGGGCGGATCAAATTCGTATTCCTCAATAGAGGGATCCACCAGCGAGGCAAAGAAGGTGACCACGTCTCCCAGGGTCAGTTCGCCGGCAATTTTTATTTTAAAATCCAGATGCAGGTTCCCCCCGGGCTTACTGTATGCCGCCTCAAACGTGACCCGCCCCATTTGAATGAAGAAGAAAATATTGTTATCGACGGTGGCTTTCCCATTTACTACCGCACCTTTCTGCATACGCAAACAAGCGCCCAGTCGGAGAAACTCGATCCCCTCGATAGGCGTTTGGACCACGCCGCAGATCTCACCGGTGACTTTTTCGCCGGTCATCTTCCGGAGATCCAGGCTGGCGCCGACGTTCAACTCGTGCTCGCCGGCCCCCAAATCAATTTTCGGTTTCCAGGCAACCCTTGCCTGGATGCCGTATTGCTTTTTCACCGGATTCTTAAAGCGGTCGTATCGTATTTGCAGTTCGTACAGCGTAAGCGTAGTCCAGCCCTTCAGGGCATCTTCACCCAGTTGATCCTCCTCGTCCGCCAGCAGGTTGATCAAGCCGGTAACCAGGTCGATATCCTCCCCTGTTTTGTTGGCAAACCGGGCTACAACAGAGCTCACCTGCTCCGTGGAGCCTGTGGAAACCGAGAATTCCCGGCCCGACCGTTCTAACAGCAACCCTAATCCTTTTTCCATACGCTTGATTCTACTTTATTTTAGTCGATTCAGCAGAACCGCTTTCATTTTTTAATGTAGGATGCATACCAGCCCAGCAATTTGTCCTTGCGCTGCTCCGGCGGCCGGGGGTCTCCAAACAGGATGATCTCCGTTTGGCCGCTCGGCGGAAAGGATGCGACCATGAATTTTAGCACAATGTTTTTCAGCTTCAGCAGGTAGCCGACGTTGTCGGGAGCGTCCGGATTCGGGTCGCTGTACTGCTCAAACCGGATGCTTTTAAAGGCGATCTTAAGCATGCCCTGGATGGCGATCTCCTTTTTCCCGCCGGTGGATCCCGGAAGTTTCAACCCCAGGTAAATGCCTTCTTCCCCGGGGTTCCAGGCCGCCAGGATGCCTGCCACCAGCCCTGCACTGCCGGCCAGGGCGCCCGCGCTTCCCAGGTTCAGGTCGTATTCCAGTCCGTACCAGATATCACCCAACTGAGCTGTTTTCAGGGGTGAGCTGACCGGCATGTAGCCACTGCTGCGAAGCGCCTCGGGATTGCCGATAACGGTTTTGAAGCCCTTGAACTTCAGCGGAAATTTTTCGTACAGGCTTTGCTTGCGCCATCCGCTCTGCTTGAGGTCGAAGGCCATTTGCTGGGGCTTGAACTCAAAATGCTTGTCGGTGATCTTGCCAGGCGCTTTCGGCGGCCCGGGTTTTTCCGCATGCAGATTAAAGGACATAGTGACCTGCAGGTTGCTCATGCTCAGGTAGTCCGCTTCCGATGGAGTCACAGAAGTGGGTTCTGCCCCAAAGGAAAGCACATCAAACGCTTCGATATGGGCAAACCGGATACGACCCCACAGCGAAAAGCGCCCGGTAACCGGGAGGGGCTCCGGCTTGTCGGCCGGCAGGGGATCGGTGGCAAACTGGGCTTTAATAATCTCAATTTCCTGCAAGGCATTTCCCGATAATTCAAAGCGGTTGGCTCCGCTGAAGCCAAAGGCATAGGTTGTTTTGCCGTTGTGCTTTTCCGCCGAACCTTTGAGGCTGATCATATTCCGGCCATCCGGACTGCCCGCGAGGTAGGCTTCTTCGTGAAACAAATACTCCAGGAAGAGCTGGACCTCTGCGGAAAAATCCGTGACCAGGGAATTCCGGAACACAACCGTCAGATAGGGTACATGAAAATTGTAGCCGGAGAGATCCGCCGGTGGAATGATGTTATTTTGATAATCGATCAGGGCAAAGAAGGAGGAAGGCTTGGACACGAGCGCGGTCTCCGTCGATTCGACCGGTGTTACTTCAATGCCCACATACTGGGCGTAAAATAGATCCGGGTCCATGCCGCCGATCAGTGCTTTTAAATCATCCGGCATGTTGCCCGGCGGCACATCTACATTGAAAGCCAGGATGCCGGTCCAGTTGGCCTGGGTGATAGCCGGCAAAATGGCTGCGTATTTCTTTCGTTGCTTGGGGTCCGCGCTTGTCCCGTTTTTCAGCGCGTTATCCACCAGTTCCTGCAGCCCCGACCGCGCCATTCCCGTATTCCGGTTGAAGTCATTGGGAAGCGACCACAGTTCCGGTCTGGAAGCGAGTTCCATGAGCGGTTTATCGTGAAACTTGAACACCAGGATGGTGCCGTTCTTGTCCCAATGATCGGTTCCAAGTTCAAAAAGCCAGTTTTCAATATCAATTTGACTGCTTACCCCCGTCAGGCCCTTCAAAGCATCCGTAGAGAAGAAATCTTTAAGGGCATCCGGATCGGTGATCACCATGAAAAGTTGATTGGATTGAAGCACCGCCTTGAAGGACGAATCATGGGGGATATTGACCATCTGGACCAGGCGTTCCTTGTTACCCTTGTCCTTATTCCGGGCTAATTGCAGGGTCTCGATTTTCAGGGCATTCGGAAATTTATTGTCCGGGGAATAGGTGGCAATAAGCCCCTGCGGGGTAGTCCCGACCAAACGGCTCAAATTCTTTAACGGGGTTTTATGGCCACTCGCCTTGCTGATCGCCCGTATCCGGCTGTAGCGGAAGGTATTGATCAGGAGATTCTCCAGATACAGCATATCGGTAAGACTGCCCGGATCCACATTTCCATAAGGCAAGAGGGGGAAGGAAAGCGAAGCGCTGGCGCTGGCATTCCGGAGCGCTTGCGCTTCATCCGTGGTGAGGGAGTGCGGAAGGCCGATGGCGGGCACTTCCAGGTAGTCGAGGAATTCGGAGCTGGAGGTTTCCGCCTTGTACAATACCGCCTGGTCGGGCTGGGCATAATACGTTGTACCGTTGTTGCCTTCCAGAAAGTAGGCCCAGGAGGTCGTG
>CAYVDV010000083.1:0-14659 GCA_964450465.1 uncultured Saprospiraceae bacterium | reverse complement strand
GCCTATACGACGGGTGCAGGCGATCCAAAGGCGCCGGACCCGGTCGACCGGCTGAACGGCAAGCCGAATTTTCAGATACTGGTGTACCCGGGCCCCTTGTTCGTGCCGGACTCGGTGGCTTCCGACGCCCCGCCCCGGAGGGCCGCCCTCGGCTCGGTCCGGGGGATGGCGCTCGCCGTCCTGGCCGTCGCCGGGGCCGCCCAGGAGCCGACGGCCCCGGGGCTCCGGCTGGAATTCCTGAACGAATATCCCTACTCGCCGTACGATTGTTTTGACAAGACCGTGCGCGGGGCTGATGGAAACTTCCGCATCCAGGGATTGGAGGACAAAATTCCCATGGTGTATTCACTCCGGGCGGTGAAAAGCTGAACCTGGGCGTTTCAGCCTAAAAAACACGCTGTTTTAGGAAGGATACGCGAAAAATGCAGACATTCGACCCCACATCGTTGCACCACCACCGCGCGATCCATCCTGTCCTATGTCCTTGCTCAGCGATCTTTTCCGCAAAAAGTCCGTCCCGGATGCTATTGCCACAGCTCACAGTGAAACCGGCGAATCCTCCGGAAAACTTGAACGGCACCTGGGTGTGTTTGATCTGACGGCTTTCGGCATTGCCGCCATCATCGGCGCCGGCATTTTCAGTACGATCGGTTCTGCCAGTTTTAACGGGGGGCCGGCCGTCGTTTTCCTGTTCATCTTTACCGCTTTTGCCTGCGGGTTTGCCGCTTTTGCCTATGCGGAGTTTGCATCGCTGCTCCCGGTATCCGGCAGTGCATACACCTATTCCTATGTGGCTTTTGGCGAGCTGATCGCGTGGATCATCGGATGGGCGTTGATCATGGAATACGCTGTTGGCAATATCACGGTGGCGGTGTCCTGGTCGGGCTATTTCACCAGTCTGTGCGACAGCGCGGGCTGGCATGTGCCGGAGTGGGCGCAGATCGATTATGTATCGGCACGCGACGGCTTTTTGGTTACGGACGGCCTGCTCAAAGGCGGGGCAGTCCTGGATAACCTGACGGATAGCCAACGGGAAACCTGGCTGGCCTGGACGCAGGCGCCGATGCTTGGCAGCCTGCGCCTGATCCTGGATATTCCTGCCATGGTCATGTCCATCCTGATCACAGCGCTGGTGTACATCGGGATGCGGGAATCCAAAACGGCCGGCAACATCATGGTGGCGCTTAAACTGATCGTTGTATTCCTGGTCATTCTTGTTGGCGCTTTTTACGTGGATACGGCCAACTGGCACCCCTTTGTCCCCAACGGCTTTGGGGGCGTGATGGCCGGCGTGTCGTCGGTATTTTTTGCCTATATCGGTTTCGACGCCCTTTCCACTACCGCCGAAGAATGCAAAGACCCCCAGCGCGACCTTCCGCGCGCCATGGTGTATGCGATCATTATTTGTACCGTGTTGTACATCTTGATCGCTCTCGTGCTGACAGGCATGATCAGTTACAAGGAGCTGGATGTGCACGACCCCTTGTCGTATGTTTTTGAAAAACTGCACCTGAAATGGTTTTCCGGGATCATTGCCGTCAGCGCAGTGGTGGCAATGGCCGGGGTGTTTTTGGTGTTTCAACTCGGCCAACCGCGCATCTGGATGACCATGAGCCGCGATGGCTTGTTGCCCAAGCCGTTTTCCCGGATCCACCCGCGTTTCCATACACCGGCGTTTGCCACGATCGTGACCGGTTTGTTCGTTGTAGTTCCAATGCTGTTTATTCCCAGCGATACCGTGCTCGATTTGTGCAGTATGGGAACCTTGTTTGCCTTTGTACTCGTATGTGCCGGCGTGCTCAAACTACAGATGACGCCCGATACGCCGAGGGGCAAATTCCGAACCCCTTACATCAACGGCAAATGGATCTTTCCCTTACTCGTCGCAGGCTGTCTGTCCTACCTGTTCCTGCAACATCCGGACGCTACCAAAGCCTGGGTGCGAAACGACCCGGTGGCACTGGACGAAGAGACACTGCTCAGCAAAATGGACCACGCACAGGCGCAGACCGTGATTGCACAGATCAGCAGCCGGGATAGTACAGGGTTTGCCGGCGCCGGCAAGGATCTGGCCGCCTATCTGGGCAGCCTGTCTCCCGATGATTATGCGGCGACCGTAGCGGCAATGCCCCTGGATACCGCGCTGCGGTATGAGTCCGGTTGGGCATTATTCCGCCACAAGATCCCCATGTGGTTGTTTGCCCTAACCTGCCTGGTGCTGATCGTACTGGGGTTCCGGCACAATCTTTCCCTGATCCCCATGCTGGGTTTGGTATCCTGTTTTTATATGATGGCCCAGATACCGGCCAGGAGCTGGTTCGGTTTTTTGATTTGGCTGGTGGCCGGGCTGGTAATCTATTTCGGATACGGATTTCGCAACAGCAAGTTGAGTCGTAAAACGGCAGCGGCCTGAAAAAAACTGCCCGCTGACCGAAACCGGCAGCAGGCAATTCATTAGAACCATGAAAACTCTTATCAGCTGCAGGTTTTCCCTGCGGGTGCAGTCAAAGATGCAGCCGTTCTTTTTTTGTAAGTAACACCTCTTCCGATTCCCGTCTGTCCGGGTCCGGCACGCAACAGTCAACAGGGCATACGGCCGCGCATTGCGGCTCTTCGTGAAACCCTACACATTCCGTGCATTTATCCGGCACAATGTAGTACAAGTCGTCCGATATGGGCGCGTTTTTAGCATGCGCATCCACCACGGTTCCGTTTTCCAGTTTATACGCTCCGTCCACGGTATTTCCATCCGAGACAGCCCATTCCACGCCTCCTTCATATATAGCGTTGTTGGGGCATTCCGGTTCGCAAGCGCCACAATTAATGCATTCGTCTGTAATAATAATAGCCATAACTACTCAGGATCTTTTGTCCGGGTAACAATTCGTTTACCGATTAAGTTTTACCGGGCAAAGATAAAAACATTCACTTTTTATTGTGCTTTCGGCACAGCCCGAACAAATGCATCCACCTTATCCCGGTCCAGTTTGCGTTTCAGGGCATCCGCATCCTTGCGGGTACTGAACTTATCCACGCATACCGAATGGTAGGGGGAGTTCGGAAAGCGCACAATCTGAACGTTGCTGTATCCGGCCGCGATCAGCGTTTGCATATGGTTGTTGGCGCGCTCCTCTTCCAGAAAAGAACCGGCAACCACGAAGTACTGATCCAAATCGCCACTGCTTACCGAAACCGGATTGGATGCCGGTGGCGGAGCAGTATTCACATTGGTTTTGGCAGGTGGTTGCGCCGGGGCGCCGGCAGTAGAAGTGTTGGGATTGGCATTATCTGTTCCATAAGATGCCTTGCCATCCACATACACCATGGAAGCCCCCTGGATACCGGTCAGAATGCGGACCTCCGTGCGACGATTGCGGGCGTGTTCCTGCTCGGTGCAGCTCGCGCCGTCGACGCACTGGTTGCGGGGTTCGCTTTCGCCATAACCAACCGGGCGCAGCCGGTCCCGGCTGATCCCTTTTTGCACCAGATATTCCACTACGCCATCGGCACGGCGCTGGCTAAGATCCTGATTGTACCGGGATGTGCCACGACAGTCGGTATGGCTGGCCAGTTCGATCGTGATCGAAGGTTGCTGTTTCAGGAGCGATACCAGCAGGTCGAGGTCCTTTCGGGCATCGGGCCGCAGGGTGGCATCGTTAAAGTTGTAGTAAATATTGGGCAATTCGATCACCGTGCCCGGCAGGAGCGGCGCTACGGAGAAGTTCTGCATCATAAGCTGATTCGGCAGGCTCCAGCCTTCCGTGTTGATATCGGTGCTGCCGATATGCCGGCCGGCCTGGAACAGATCGATCTTGTACTTGGTATTGCGCTCCAGGTGGTGGTCGATCAGACCATTGGCATCGGCGATGACGGTATCCTTGGTATTTTTAGTCTGGTCGGTCAGGACCAGCATGGCGCCGGCGAGCGGCGCATTGGTCACATAGTTGAATACGGAAGCGTTCCAGCGCACTTTTCCGGAAAACGCCGATTTTTCCAGTGCCGCGGTCAGTTCATTGCCGGGCTTGGAAATAGCCAGCCGGAGTTGCTTGGTCTGATACTCCTCCTTGGATACGATCACGACATAATTGCCGGGTTTGACCTCTGTGGAGAAATTACCCTGGTTATCCGACTCACCGGCAATGCCTTTGTCCGGAGGCAGGGCAACCATGACATCCTGCCCGTTTACTTTCTGGATCGTGATCAGGTTGCCGTTTTCGTCGCGCCCGATAACCGTATTGGCATCGTAATTCAATACCCGCACTTCGGCCGTTCCAAGCGGGGCGCCGCTCAGTTTGTCGATCACCGTTACTTTCAGATCCAGGTTGCGGTCAGGTACCCGCTGGTTTTGCAGCAGGTAATCATCCAGATTACCGTTTTCGGTATGGAAACTGAAAATGTCATCGCCGCCTTTGCTGGTTTGACCGTTGGTGGAGAAATACCCGTTGATCTTGTTGAGGTCCACGATGAGGCCGAAATCATCCCCACTGGTATTAAAGGGCTCGCCCATGTTCACCGGCTTTGTCCATTCCGATCCTTCGGGAATGACGTAGTACAGGTCGAGTCCGCCTTTCCCTTCCATCCCGTCCGAGGCGTAGTAAAGGGTATTGTCGGCGTGAATAAACGGAAATGCTTCATTTCCTTTTGAATTGACGCCGGCGCCCAGGTTTACGGGTTCGCTCCAGGAGTCGCCGACGCGATAGGATACCCAAATATCCATGCCGCCAAAGCCTCCGGGCCGGTTTGAGGCGAAAAACAGTTTGTCGCCATCAATACTGATCGCCGGATGGCAATCGTCGAACTCGTTGTTGTTGAAGGGCAGCGGCTGTGGTTCGCTCCAGACGGCACCTTCCTTGTGGGAAGAATAGAGCCTCATTTTCTGGATATCGTCCTTGGCGATCTTCACCCTGCCGCCAATCACAGCGTTCCGGGAGAAGTAGATCGTCTCCGCCGTGCGGTCGAAACACACCGGCCCTTCGTGATACAGGGAGGAAAGTTCCTTGGCAAAGGGTTCCGGGGCCAGCAAGGCGCCGCCATCGCTGCGCCGGGAGCGCAGGATAGACATGGCCGGAAGTTTCAGTTTTTCGTCGGTCCGCTTTTTCAGACCGGCTGTGTTTGTCGATATAAAAACAATTCCGTCTTCGTAAAATGTAGGGCTGAAATCCAGACCCTCGGTATTCACGGCCGCTTCGTTCTTTACATCGACCGTCACCGGCAATGGATTGCCTGGTACCGTTTGGGCTTCCAGGGAAAACATGGTGAGTGACAGACAGATTAGCAAAGCTACATGCTTACAGGCATTCATATTCCGTGTTTGGAAAGGTAAACAGATTAGGTAACGATGGTTAAGACGCACCGGTTTACATAAAGAAACGCGGATTGGACATCTTTTTATTTTTACTAATACGCTTCAGGTCAGCCTGGAACAACAATTCGATCGAACCCGATGAATAATCCTTCACCTCAGAAAGGGAGAAATCATAGGCTACGCCGACGCCAAACTGCGGATGCGCCTGCCAAAATAACAACAAATCCATGGAATCGCCCGCCCCTTCACCGCCTGCGCGGTACGAAAGGCCGGCGACCACTTTCTCCTTGATCTCTACATTGACGTTCACGTCCACATCAAACGGTGCGTTTTTTACATACTTGGTCAATATCGAAGGCATCAGGTTGATGTCTTCACTCAGCTCAATAATTGCACCGGCCATGCCGTAAAAGTGCTGGTATTCCTTGGCCGTCTGAAAACCGGAAGGTAAAGGATTTTCGTTTATGCCGATCGTATTCGAGTAGATACGGGGCACGGAAAACCCGGCATAAAACCGGTCGTCGTAGGTAAAATAAAGACCAGCCCCCACATTGCCGAAAACAGAACTCACCTTGCCGGGATCCAGGGAATTATCACCACCCGGACCGGAGGGGTCGGCAGTCACTGCTTTGGAAAAATCCGTACTCAGCGAGCGCAGCGAACCCATAATACCGGCCCGCAGCGATATATTATCGTCCGGGATCAGGTCATAGGAATATGCCAGGGCAGCAGAAAAGTCTTTATTCAAACCGATCTGCGTATGCGCGATCGTTACGCCCACGCCTACGCGCGGCGTCATGAACGGCGAGTTAAAAGAAGCCAGCACCGATTTGGGCGCCCCGTCAAATCCCATCCATTGGTTGCGATAGATGGCGGTGACAAAGGGAACACCGCGGGCCCCGGCATAAGCCGGATTCACCGGCAGTTTATTGTACATAAACTGGGTAAACTGGGCCTCTTGTTGCGCCAGGCCATTTGCCAGGACAGCAAGCAGTATACTTAGAAGGAGAACGATTTTCTTCATGATTGGATTTTTTAACGATTAATCTGGACGAACCCGTTTTGCGGCGGATCATTCGGACCGGGTTTAAAAATATAAAAGTAAACGCCATCAGGAAGGTCTTTCCCCGTTTCGCCGTTCAGCGTGCCGTTCCAGGCTGTCAAGGGGTCATTGCCGTAGGGCGCCGCCTCGAACACCTTGTCGCCCCACTGATTGTAGATCACAATGGAGTTGTTCCGGAACAGTTCAGATTCCAGGCAGGGAATAGTGAAGTAGTCGTTTACCCCGTCTCCGTTCGGTGTGATAATATTCGGGATCAGGGTGCAGTCGGTATTCTTGACCCGGATCGTTACCGTAGCCATGTCGCAAAAATCCGGACAAGAGTTGGAGCACAGTTCGTAGAAGAAGGAAATCGTTCCCGGTTGGGTGCCTCCTTCAAAGGAGAATATTCCGTTGCCCAGATAACTCACGCCGGCAGGCAGCGAATCAAAACTAACCGTAAAGTCAGAAGGCGGTGAGAACACGTCGTTCAGCAGCACATTTATGCTGTCAATACTCTGGCCCGGGTCCACCATGTAGCCCACATCATCCATAGCGCTGGGATTGGAAGCGAGCATGACTTCCGCCGAGCTTACAGGAGTCAGGCAGCCGTTGATATCGGCAAACACGGTATAGGTCCCCGCATTGGCAGGGCTTGCGATAACAGTGATCTGGCTGGTCATCGGATACGACTGATTGGGTCCCGTCCAGGTATAGACCGCCCCCGGGAAAGCATCAACCATCACGATCACATCATCGCCCGGGCAGGCCACCAGCGGGTCAACCAGCGGTGTAAGCGGCTGCAGCGACTGCACTTCGATATGGATAACGCAATCGGCAGTATTGCCGGCGGCATCAGTTGCGATGAAGGTCAGCGTATGCACCGAATCGGCAGCAAACAACATGCCCGACAACTGGCCTGTGGATTGGACTACATCCGGGGTACTGCAGTTGTCGGTGGCCGTCGGAGTACTGAACGTCAGCAAAACGGCATCACAAGAGGAAACGGTATCGATCGTATTGATAAACTCACCCGGATCGGATAAAATCACGCCGCCCACGTGTACGAGCACATCACCGGAGGGGCAGGCGATCACCGGAGGCACATCCTCCACGATTGTGATGGTAAAGGTGTCCCGCAGAACCGGTTGAAGGGTAACAGGATCCAGCGCCAGGTAAACGATCTGTGAGGTACCTACCGGGAAAGTATCGCCGGGCATCGCAGTATCGGGAATGGCAACGATCAGCGGGTCATCGCAGAAACCGGCGCCGGCCACGGGAACGGTCCAGTTCACCGCCTGCGGGCAACCGTTGATCGTAATATCAGCAGGAAAACTGTCGAATGCCGGCGGTATGATCACCACATCCAGCGTTATGGTAAATGCACAGGTATCGGCATTGCCGCTGGCATCCACCGCCCGAATGACCACATTGGTCACCTGGTCCTTGATCAGGTCGGTCGGTTGCTTGGTGGCGGTGATCGTATCCAGCTGACAGTTGTCCGTTGCCATCGGGAATATCCAATCGACGATTTCGCCGCAGGGGCTTGCAGGGGAAACCGTAATATCGTCGGGGCAGCTGGTAAATACCGGAGGCTCGTTGTCGTTCACCGCGATCAAAAAGGAGCATTCCGTACTGTTGCCCGAGTTGTCATAGGCAGTATAGGTAACGGTATGTACCCCCGTGGGGAACACTGTGCCCGGGTTGGTCGAGGCGATCAGGGTGTCGAGTGCACAGTTGTCGGTAGCCGTCGGCGGCGTCCAGGTGACGAGGGTATCGCATTTGTCGGAGGGCATTTCAAAAACAAAACCCAGCGGACAGTTGCTGATCACCGGAGGCACCGTTTCCGTGACGGTCACGGTAAAGGAGCAGGTTGCGGAGTTGGCGCCGTTGTCCTGCGCTTCATATTCCACCACCGTTGTCCCAACCGGGAAGAAAGCGCCGGGGGAATAGGTGGAAGTAATGCTGACGTCCTGCGTACAATCATCCGTGGCGCCCGGCGGCGTCCAGGTGGCGAATGCGCCACATGTATCCGGTAAAGCCACCAAGGAGATATTTGCCGGACAGGTATCGAGCACCGGCGGATTGAGGTCTGCCACAGTCACAGCGAAAGAACAACTTGCAGTATTGCCGTAATCATCCGTTGCCATATAGGTCACCACCGTCGTGCCGGCGGGGAAGGTATCGCCGGGCAAATACAGGCTGTCCATATTGACGAGCTCCAGCGTCTGATCACAATTGTCGAATGCCATCGGCACCGAGTAGTCAACTACGGCCGAGCAGGTAGTATCGGTGGAAAATACCTGGAAATTATCCGGGCAAAGTATGTTTGGCGCAACCGTGTCGCGCACAGTCACTGTAAAGGAACAAGTGGCAGAATCGCCGAAAATGTCTATTGCGGTATAAACAACCACACTGTCACCCAACGGAAACACCGTGCCCGAGGAATCGGAGGCGATCAGCATGGGCACTGTGCTGGTACAGGGATCAAAAGCCTCGGGAGCAGCCCAGCTCACCTTGGCCTGGCAACCCGGGTTAGGGGCCGCCACCACGGTATCAGCCGGGCAGTTGGATAACTGCGGCGGCAGGCTGTCCTGTACCGTTACCGTCATCGAGCAGGTGGCCGAATTGCCGGCAAGATCCACCGCAGTAAAGGTCACGATAGTCGCCCCGGAGGGATAGACATCGTCGGTTTTATCCGGCGTGATACTCATGATCCCGCTGCAGGCATCTGTTGCCTGGGCGGTATCGATCGTCACATTGGCATTGCATTCATTTCCCATGGCCATGGCCAGCGTATCCGCGGGGCAAGTAACAACAGGCGGTGTCAGGTCCGTACTTTCGAAATAGCCGTTGATCAGATTGACCGGTACAGAATTGAAGCCCGTATTGACGGCATCGATGGTTCCGGTAAAATTGATATTGCTGAAGGCATTGGCATTCAGCACGGTGAAGTAAATCGTGAAGAAGACACTGTCATTGGGCAATTGCGGCCATCCGCCGGCATTGCCGCCGAAAAACTGGAGCGGGCCGCCGTTTTGCGGTGATGTATAATTGAAAAACATCGTAGGCGACAGGTTCAAACCGGGGTATTGGTTGCCGACAGAGTCAAACTTCAACACGGCAGTATCCCAGCTGACATTAAACTGTAAGCCGATAATGTCGACAAAATCTTGTACAGAAAGATTGACGGCTACCTTTCCACCATTCGCCTGGCAATCTGTAGCAACCGTATCCAGGATCAGGGTAAGTGGCGTACCGGCATCTATGGTTACCGTAAAAGCACAGGTAGCCGTATTGCCGGCGGCATCGGTGGCAGTGTACACCACATTGGTGGTACCGGCATTGTAGGTGCCATTGGCAGGGCCGGCACCCTGACCGGTAGTAGCGCCGGATTGCTGGTACGTCTGGCTTACAGAGCCGCCGCAATTATCGGAAAGCGATAAGGGCTCCAGACCACTTACGGGCGCTGAAATGCTGCCGATGGGCGCCATGACGGAGACATTGGCCGGGCATTGGATCGAGGGCGGTTCCGTATCAGCAATAGTAGCCAGGCCGTTGACGGTAATAAAACCGATCTCTTCGGGGGGCAAGGTAGCGCTGGAAAAAGCGACCAGATCCGTTGGAAAACTGCCGAATACAATTCCGGTATTGCTGTTGCCCGTTGCCGCGACGTTGAACGTGATGGAAAACAGCACAGACCCGTTCGACAGGCTGGTGCCGTTTGACAGGCTGCTCGTCCAGGCAAAACCAAGGTAGCCGTTGCCGGTTTGGGTGGTGCCGAAGTTGCCGGCGTTCAACACAAGAGATGGGTTGAAGTTACCCACACTCGAATACGACAGTACGGCAGTATCCCATCCGAGGGAGAACTGCAGCCCGCTGATCGAATCGAAGTTGAGCGCTGTGATATTGATGGTAACCGTTTGGCTGCAGGAAGCGGCGCCATTGGAAGCAATAATAGTGAGCGAGTCGCTGGGCGCCAGCTGAAGGTCAACCAGAAAACTGCAGGAAGCCGTGTTGCCGCCTACATCCGTGGCGAGGTACGTTACGGTGGACTGTCCAATGTTGAAAACAGCGCCACTGGCATCCGGGTCATTCGGGAAATTTGCAGCCGTAGCGCCCGTAGCGCTCCAACCGATGTTTTCCAGCGAGCAATTGTCGAGCAGAGACGCCGGAGCAATTCCGTTTACCGCTGTAGGGCCAAATACTTCCATGCTTACGTTGCCGGGGCAAACAATTGTCGGGGGCTCCGTGTCCACAGGATTGATCTGACCAGGCACAGTGGCCACCATCAGATCGTTGCCCATGGGATCAATTGCCGCAATGGCTGTCGGGCTGTCGGAGAATTCGACCAGCGTGGCCGGACCGCCGATGCGCGCAAAGGCAATCTTGAACAGGATCGTGGTATCCGGGAGGGTCAGACCGCCAATAGTCGTCCAGGAAAAAGTAAATTTTCCCTGATTGATAAAACTGGTGGTATCAAAGCCGATACCGGAAAATGCCGGGTTAATATCCGTAATATAGGCATAATCCAGATGGGCCGGATTCCAGGCTTGGGTAAACTGTAAACCGGCTACATTATTGAAGTTGAACAAGCGTACCGGGATCAGGAAAGTATCCACCGCATGGCATTGCACCGTGACGGAATCAGCTTTCAGGAGCACCGACTGGGCTTTCATTGCGGCAGGCACAAACAGCGCTGCCAGTACGATTAAAATTAGTAGTTTATTTCTCATGGTTTCAATTGTCATGCTATGAGAGAGCGTGGTTACTAAGGTTGGAGGGTTTCCGGTTTTTGGATAGAGAGGGTCTCCGGTTTCCGGTTGGCAGGTTTTGGGGTTTCCTCCAGAAGGAGACACCAAACCTGCTAAGCGGAAACCGGAAACCCTCCAAGCTTCATCAATCAAGCAAGATCATCTTCTTGCGATCGCTGTGGGTGGCTGTTTCCAGTTCGTACCAGTACACACCCGGCGCACCCAATTCGTCGTTGCGGAAGTTGACCGTGTTGAAGCCTTGCGCAAAGTTGCCGACTACCATTTTGACCATCCGGCCATCTGTGCTGTACACACGCAGAACAGCGCGGCCTGCCTGCGGAAGGCGGAAGCCGATGGTCGTTTGTTCCCGGAACGGGTTCGGCTGGTTCTGGTACAAGGCAAACGAACTGCGATCAACATCTGTATTGCTCAGTGCCTGGGTAAAGACAAAATCGATATCCATCGAATTGCCGTCGGCATCCAGTGCTTCGGCAAACGTGACTTGTGAGCCCGGACGCAGAATATCCGACAAGAATGCACTGTTATCCAGAGCCCGGAAGCTCAGGGTAAAGAGCACGTCGCCGTCGGCCAGCGTCAGTGGATCCGTACTTACCCAGAGGGTCGTCAGGAAGCCGTCGGCCAGATGCGCCGTTCCGAAGTTGCTGTTGCCCAGGTTGGGCAGCACACCCGGCTGGATATCGGTCAGTTCGAGCACGTTAGGATCGAAGCCGATCGTCATCTGATAAGCCTGGCGCAGCGTGAAGTCACTGGCTTTGAACGGTATCGAAATAATCTCGCCGGCACGTACCGCCTGCTCATCAATCCGGAAACGGAAGGTGCCTCCCGTGCGATCCTGAGCATCGCTGATAATGTTGTTCACCGGCGCGTTACCGGTAACATCGCCCATGCGAACAGCCGTGAAATCATCGGTCAGGAAGTCCGTATTTGCCGGCGTATGCGTAATGCTCTGCGGATACGGAGCGCTCAGCGGCGGTGTCGGGAACATATAGGACGAGGGGATAAACTTCCAGTCGGGCGCGCCATTCGAATAATGCTGCACCGTACCCAGGATCAGTTGCTGTACCAGGAGATAGTCCGGAAGGTCCACCTTGTTATTGCCGTTCACGTCGCCCGCCACATACTGGTATGGGCTGGAAAGCAGGGTAACCGAAGCTGCATGGTTCTGGATGGCCAGCAAGTCGCCTACGTTGATCCCCTGGCTGAAGTTCGAGGTAACGGTTTTGCTACCGACTACCGTTGTATTGGTTGCCGGCGGCACCATGAACGAGTAGGTTCCCGCCACCGGTGTGGTTTGGGTACTGTTCACACCACCACTCAGGGCAACTTCCACACCCGGTACCGGGGTACCGGCGCCTGACCAGGTTTTAAATACGCCGGCGATGGTCAGGTCATCAACAGCCAGGCTGTCAATCATAACCATGCCGTTTGTCAGGTTAGCCATCGTGGGTACCACTGCGCCCAAAGAATCTTGCTGGAAGCTCAGCACGGTCGGCGTTCCATCGATAGTGACGGGGCTAGTAGAGCCTATGGGTGCGGTGCCCAGTTGTACATTGAGGTTGAACAATACCGTGCCGTTCGGCAAAGATACCGGCGTTGCGCCCGCCCAGAAAATGGTAAGGCTGCTGCCCACCACGTTCAAGCCGAGGCCGCTCAGGGTCGCAAGGGTATCGGAAGCGCCCACGATCGTGCCCACCAGATTATTGGTCACATTGAGGCTGAAGGAGAAGCCCCGCATGTCATGGAAATTGTCCACGGTAATGGGAACCTTCACGATCTGGCCTTGCGAGCCGCTGGCCGTGCCGGCTTTTACCATCAGTTTTACACCCGGTTGAACAACAGCGGTATCCGTCTGGATACAGCCGGTGCCGTTGTCCGTAACGGTAACAGTGTATACGCCGGCGCTAAGGTTATTCACTATGGACGTGTCGGCGCCGTTATTCCAGATAAAGGAGAAATTGCCGGAACCGCCGGTAGCTACTGCATTGGCCGAACCGTTGTCGGCGCCGAAGAAGGTCTCCGGCGTACCGGTGGCGACCAGCGTAAAGCCGGCGCCGTTGCCCAGGGTCACTTCGACATTCACCGTACAGGTATTCGAGTTGCCGTACGGGTCAACTACTGTCAGTGTTACCGGCTGGACACCGAGATCAGAGCAATCGAAGGTAGCCGTGTTCAGGAACATGGTATCGATACCGCAGTTGTCGGTGCTGCCCAGGTTAATGTCATCGGGCTCGATAGTAGCCGTGCCGTCGGTACCCAGCGAGATCACTACATTGTTGTTGCAGATAGCAGTGGGTTTGCTGTTGTCTTTTACGATTACCAGGACAGAATCCTGACCCATATTGCCGCAGGGGTCAAGGGCCGTAAAATGGATCATGTAGGAACCTACCTCGTAGTTGCCGCTGGCATCGAGAGAGTCGTTGCCATACGGTGCATCATTCAGCACCAGCAGTTCACTCACCGGCGCACAGTCAACTATGTATTGCGCCACATTCAGGGTGACGGGCACCAGGCAGTTATTGTTGGCCGGGAAGTTGGCCGACAACACTGTGATGGTATCCGGCATGCCGGGGAATTTCGGCGCTTCGTTGTCTACAACCGTGATGTTGTTCGTGTGCGTCTCCACATTCCCGCAGGCGTCCATCGCCGTACGGGTACGGGAAATCGTATAACTGTATTTTCCGCAGAGGCCTGGTGCGATATCAATCGTATCCTGTACAAGAACGACCATCACACTGTCCGAACAGTTGTCGGTTGCAGTGATGTTAAGCGGATCAGACAGGTTCTGACTGCAGGAGATCGTGTCGTTCACGGGATACTGCGACAGTACCGGCGGTACGGTGTCAATTACATTAAAAGTTTGTACACAAACTGCCGTGTTGCCGGCGAGGTCAATCGCGGTCCAACTGCGTTCTATCTTGTAGCAGTACTGGCTGGCGGTATCTGTGACCAGTGTGTCTGCGTAGCTGATCGACAGGTTGTTCGGGCAGTTGTCGTTAGCCAGGGCAGTACCGTACGTCTGCGTCGAAAGAGTATCGGAACACAGCACGGTTTGATCTGCCGGGCAAAGGGTTATTGTCGGATCCACATTGTCCTGGATAACGATATACGTTTCACACATCGACATATTGCCGGCCGCATCTTTCACAAAGAGCTTGACCGGGTGTTTCGTCACACCATCGGCGTCTTTGCAATCGTATGTAAGCGTGTTGGTCGGCGTTTTCAGCGTATCCAGGTCCAGGCGCTGGATTTTCAGATCCAGGCTGCCGGAAGGCGTACAGTTATCGCTGCTGTTGTTGTTAAACTGGGCGACATTGACCACTACCGTTCCGGAAGGCTGCAGGGCGGCGCTTACCCCGTTGATGCAAACAGCAGTCGGGGGCGTACCGTCCTTCACGACACCCTGAACAGAGTAGGTAGCCGAATTACCGGAGATATCTGTGGCCGTAAAGATGACCGTATGGGTGCCGACAGAGAAGATTGCGCTCAGGTTGCCACCATCGCCCGGCTCCTTGTTATTGGTCACCGACAGATCGGCGCCTT
>CAYVDV010000082.1:0-14956 GCA_964450465.1 uncultured Saprospiraceae bacterium | reverse complement strand
CCTTGGCGCTCTCTACCCGATTCTTCGTCAAAACCCCACCGTCGCTACCACCGGATAATGGTCCGATACGGTCTGGCTCCGGACGACATGGCAGGTATAGGGGACTACGGTGGGATCGGTGAGGATGTAGTCGATGCGGAGGAAAGGCAGCCGGCCGGCGAAGGTGCTGCCGAGTCCGAACCCTTTTTCGCGGAAGGTATCCGTCATGGTTTCGGCGAGTTCGTTGTACACAAAGGAGTTTGGGGTATCGTTGAAGTCGCCGCAGAGGATCACGGGGTAAGGGCTTGCGGCGATGAGGTCGCGGAGTTTTTGGGCCTGCCCGGCGCGAAGGCTGGTAGCGCCGCCCACTTTGCGAAGCACTTTTTTGATGCCTCTCCAGGTTTCTTCTTTTTTCAGGTTGGCGTCATCGATGACGCGCTCGGTATCGTAGGTCACTTTGTTGGATTGGAGGTGTACGTTGTACACGCGTACCACGCGTTGGCCGATCTGCAAGTCGGCCCAGACCGATCCGTTTTCCGGTTGCCCGAACGGCACCTGTCCGCCGCGCAGCAGGGGGTAGCGGCTGAGAATAGCCGTGCCGCCGCGGTTGAGGTCGAGCACGTAGGGGTAGTTCATTTTCTGGGCCAGTTTGCGAAAAAACTTGAACCCGGTTTCCTGTACGCACAGGATGTTGGGGTTGCCGTTGTCTTTCAAAAAGCGGATATAATCCGAATAGATCTGGTCCCAGACATCGTCGTCGTGGTGGATGCCGCGGAACAGGCCGCCCAGGTTATGCGTAATGATAGTAATGGCGTTTTCGGGCGCCAGGTCGCGGCCCGGGTTTGTGCCGACAAATCCGCTGACGTATTGCCAGCCGAAGATGATCATGCCCAGGTGGTAGAGGGCAAAGCGGTGCAGTTTGACTCCCCAAAGCACCAGCAGCAGCAGGTTGGCCAGGAGCAGCCAGGGAAACGCCGTGCCGATGAATGCCAGCCAGCGGAACAAGGCCGGGTTTATGTAGGGCGACAGGTAGGAGAGGAAGGTCAGTACGATGACTCCCGCGCTGAGTATTTTTACGGAATGTTTCAGCAGGCGCATGACGGCTATTTCTTACTCGCGTGGTACAGAAACTCCTTTTCCTCGGGTGTCAGGCTTTCGTAACCGCTTTGCTTGATCTTGTCCAGGATAGTGTCGAGGCGTTCCTGGTGGGATGGTTCGTCCTGTGGCGCCCGGCCACCGCGGGTGGCGGTAAAGCGGCTGAACTGGGCTTTGCTTGCCTTGCGCGGGTTGCGGGGCGCCGGTTTCGGGCTGAGGGAAAGCCAGCGAACCACCTGATCGAGCGCGCGGTTGACCGGTTCGGCCCAGTCGTGTCCGTCGCGGAGGCGATAGACGAAAAAGCAGCCCATGGCAAATCCGGCAAGGTGGGCCACATGGCCGCCGGAGTTGTACTTATTGGCCACGCCGATCAGATCGAACAACAAAAGCACCAGTACGATATACTTCACTTTTATCTCTCCCAGCAGGAACAGGCGCACCCGGTAGTCGGGCGCCATCACCAGGGCTGCGCCGGCCAGCGCCATCACGGCGCCAGAGGCGCCCAGGGCATACGAACCGACGTAGGGCATTACCTGGGCCGAAAGCATAAATACAAAGCCACCAAAGAGTCCGCCCAGCAAATAGATAGGCAGCACGCGCCGGTCGCCGACGAGGTCGCCGACGATCACGCCGAAGAGGTACAGGCCGATAATGTTGTTCAGCACGTGCCAGAAGTTTTCGTGCAGGAACATGTGGGTGATGGGCGACCAGGGCTGGAACAGCAGGGTGCGCCCCGAAGCCGGCATACACAGCCATTGCAGGCCATCCCACAGGCTGGTGGAGGCATCTGCGGGGCCTTTAACGATCAGGAGTACCAGGTACACCAGATTGACCAGGATAAAGATCCCGAAATTGATGATGACGAGCCGCGTCACCATATTTCCAATCCGGAACGTATGCCGGATGTCATCCCATATTGATCCGAATAATGCCATTTTTTTTGGTTAAAAGGTTTCTGCTTAGCGGGTTACCGGAACCGGAACCGGTACCAGTACATGATCAGACCAAACCCGAACAGGGCGCCGCCGATGTGTGCGAAATGGGCAATCCCGGTGGAGGCTCCGCGGATACCGTAGAACAGTTCTGCAACGGCCATGATCAGGACAAAGTATTTGGCTTTGAGGGAAATTGGCGGGAACAACAGGCTGATGACCTGGTTGGGGAATAAATAGGCAAATGCCACGTACACGCCGAAAATAGCGCCCGAAGCGCCCAGCATGGCGCCGTTCCAGCTGCGGGGGTCAAAGCCTTCCCGGCTCAGCTCCCACCATTGTACCCCCATGTGCAGCGTCAGTGCGCCCAGGCCGCAAAACAGGTAGTAAAACAAAAAGCGCTTGTGTCCCCAGGCCATTTCCACCATGGGTCCGAAAATATACAGGGAAAACATGTTGAATGCCAGGTGCCCGAGATCGCCGTGCATGAACATGTGCGTAACGATCTGGAAGGGCCGGAAGTTCTCCGAACCCGGCATGTACACAGCCAGGATCAGGCGGCCCAGGTTGGTATATTCGTAGGTTGTGGCATTCCAGGCCTCGCCACCCAGGACGGCGTAGGAGCCAAAAAACATCAACGCGTTCAGAATGATCAGGTGTTTGACAACGCCGCTGAAAGGCTGATAAAACTGAAAGTGGGACATGTGCCTGTTGCTATGAGAATTTAGGAATCAGGATATCAGGAACTGAAGCGCTTTTGCAGTTCATCCAGTTCAAAGGTAATAAAGCAGGTGCGGCCGGATGGACTTCGGTATGGCGAAGCGCAGGCAAACAGCTGGTCGATCAGATCCTGCATTTCCAGGACGCTGAGCAACTGTCCGCGTTTGAGCGCGGCACTGCGGGCCATGGAACGCGCCAGGTTTTCCTGTACGCCGAGTTCGAGTTCCAGGTTGTTTTTATACTGGGTGAGGAGCCGTTCGAGCAACATTTCTTCCGTTTGGCCGGAGCCCATATCCGAGGGGGCGCCGTGTACGATGAAGGTATTGCCGCCAAATTCGGCGATGTCGAAGCCCAGGTGGTTCACCTCCGGCAGGATATCGCGCAACAATGCGGCATCGGCGGGCGCCAGTTCGATGTTTTTGGGAAACAGGGCCTGCTGGGTACTAACCGGCTGCTGGCGCAGGGCATCCAGGTAACGCTCGTAGCGAATGCGTTCGCTGGCCGCCTGCTGATCGATCAGCATAAAACCCGATTTGATCTGGCTGACGATATACTGGCCGTGGATCTGATAGGGTTCTTTCTGGCCTTTGGAAAAGGAGCCCCCATCGTCGTCCATTTCGGTGGGGCCGGCCCCGGAGCGCACTTCAATATTGCCCGGCGGGAAATCGGCCGAAGCGCCGGAAGTCAGAATGGCGCTGGGCGTTTCTTCTTCGCCCGACGATTTGGACTCCAGAAGGTCCAGGCCTTCGTAAAGCCGCTGCCAGTTGCGCAGGTTATCGTCGGCCAGGCGGTCCTGTGTCTTGGGGGGATAATCGCGTACGGACCCCGTGCGTTCGCTGCCGCCGGAGGGCATTGCCGGTGTGCGGGTTGGTCTGGCCTGGAATGCCGGCTCCTGTTCGAAATCGAGCGTTGGGGTGATCGCGTGTGCGCCCAGGGCATGCCGTACGGTTACTTTCAGGTAGTTGTACACCAGTTTTTCGTCGTCGAACTTGATCTCCTGTTTGGTCGGATGCACATTGATGTCGATGCGGTCGGGTGCGATCTCCAGGAAAAGCACGAACAGGGGGTAGGTATCGGGCGGAAGCAGTTCTTCGTAAGCGCTGACGACGGCGTGCTGGAGGTAATTGCTTTTAATAAAGCGTTTGTTGACGAAGAAGATCTGTTCGCCGCGCGCTTTTTTGAAATAATCCGGCTTGCCTACAAAGCCGCCGATCTTCAGGATATCCGTTTCTTCCTGGACCGGTACGAGTTTTTTATTGACGGCTTCGCCGAAAATTTTGACAATCCGTTGCCGCAGGTTGCCCGGCGGCAGGTGGAACATTTCCTGGTCGTTGTGGTGCAGGGAAAAGAAGATGTCGGGGTTTGCCATGGCGATCCGCTGGAATTCGTCGAGCACATGGCGCATTTCCACCGGGTCGCTTTTGAGGAAATTGCGGCGGGCGGGAACGTTGAAAAACAGGTTTTTTACGGCAATACTGGTGCCGGTGGGTGTTTGGCAGGGTTCATGGACTTTAAGTGTGGATGCTTCCACCACCACGCGGGTACCCAGTTCGTCGATGGCCCGGCGGGTGCGCAGTTCTACCTGTGCGACGGCTGCAATGGATGCCATCGCTTCGCCCCGGAAGCCCATGGTATGGATGGCGAACAGGTCTTTGGCCTCGCGGATTTTGGAAGTCGCATGCCGTTCAAAGCACATGCGGGCATCGGTTTCCGACATGCCGCAGCCGTCATCAACCACTTGAATAAGCGTTTTACCCGCATCGCGGACAATGAGCTTGATCTGCGTTGCGCCGGCGTCGATGGCGTTTTCCATCAGTTCCTTTACCACCGAGGAGGGTCGTTGCACCACCTCTCCTGCGGCAATCTGGTTCGCCACACTTTCCGGCAATAACTGGATTACATTCGTCATAGTTCTGTGCCGGCGCCTGGCGGAGGGTCTGGTGGGCCTCCAATCTGTGTTTGGGTATAACTGGCGCCGGGTGTGCAAAGATACGCCATTTTTGCCTGTTTTGGAGAAATCTCTGTGCCGGCTCCCCTGCGATGCGGGTGGAAAAAACCTGCGCCGGTATCCGGGAAGTCGGTGCCGTGCCAAAAAAACAGGCGAGGGAGTGCGTAGTTCACCTGCTCTTTTTATTTTTGCCGCACTTTTAGCATTACATCAATTCAAACGACGTATGTCCAATATCACCAATTCGCGCGGCAAAGGTTATTGCATCCTCTATATTCTGATGTTCCTGTTCCTGTTCACGGCGCTGGTTCTGATGCTTTATAACCGCAACGCCATTCTGGACTTTCCGAAATAAGTTGAAAAGGGGCGCTACGGCTGGTTTTGCTGCATTTCTTTAAGCATGCGCTCCAGAGCCCGTACTTTCTTCTGCAGATCGGGCAAGTTTTTAAACACGACATAAGCGCGCACATAGTCGTTGTAGTCGATGGCGGGTGCGCCAAACAGCGCCTGGTTGGGCTCCTTCACCGAGGAGGCTATACCGCTTTGGGCCTGTACCCGGGTGCCGTCGGCGATCGTCAGGTGGCCGGCGATACCCGTCTGACCGCCTAATTGTACATTTTCACCGATTTTGGTGCTTCCGGCCACGCCTACCTGTGCGGCCATCACGGAATTTTTACCGACTTCCACGTTGTGTGCGATATGCACGAGGTTGTCAATTTTGACGCCTTCGCGCAGGACGGTGCTGCCGAGCGCAGCCCGGTCGATACAGGCATTGGCGCCGACCTCGACATTGTTTTCCAGGATGACATTGCCCACATGGGGTACTTTTTTCCAGCTTTTATCTTCCTGTGGTGCGAATCCGAACCCGTCGGCGCCAATCACGGCATTGGCGTGCAGCACGCAATTGTCGCCAATGATGCAGTTGTGGTGGATGCGCACACCGGGGTACACCTTGCAGTTGTTGCCGATACGTACATTTCGACCGATAAATACCTGCGGGTAGATGGTACAGCTTTCGCCGATACTGGCCCCGGCTTCCACTACGGTGAAGGCTCCAATGGCTGTTTGAACGCCGATTTGCACATCGGGATGCACAGAGGCATTATCGGCAACCTGTGCCGGCGCGCCGTTAGGCGAAACAATATCGTTGAACCGTTCCAGCAAAAACGCCAGGCTGCTGCGCACATCATCTACCCGGATCAACGTAGCCCGGATCGCCTGCGTGGGCTGAAACGTTTTGTTGACCAAAAGGATCGATGCTTTGGTGGAATACGCATAGGATTCATACCTGGGATTGTCCAAAAAAGCGAAGTCGCCCTCCCGGGCCTCCTCTATGCGGGCCGGCTGCCGAACGGTAGCATCGGGGTTTCCTTCCAGGGTACCGTTAAGCAGGTGGGCGAGTTGTGCGGCCGTGATGTCCATGTCGGAAGCGAAATGGGCAGATGATGAAAAAATACGGTTTTTTGAAAAGTTCGGCAAAGGTAAACAAAATAGTGGCGCTCATTCGCCGGAAAGTCTGTATTCGGTCATAATTCTATGTTCATCCGGACCGGGCAGTGGTCTGAATGAACGACCGAGGTGAGTTGGCGCACGTCGGCGATGCGGCCGGCGAGGTTGTCGGTGACAGACTGGTAGTCGATCCGCCAGCCTTTGTTCTTACTCCGTGCGGCGGCCCGGAAGCTCCACCAGCTGTATTCTACCAGTTCAGGGTGTTTGTAGCGGAAGGCATCGGTGAATCCGTTGTCAAACCATTGCGTCATCCAGGCGCGCTCTTCGGGCAGGAAGCCGCTGGACTTTTTGTTGCCTTTGGGGTCGTGGATATCCTGTTCGGTGTGGGCGATGTTATAGTCGCCGACGACGATGAGTTTGGGGCGTTCTTTTTTCAGTTCTTCCACCCAGCGGAAAAAGTCGTCCAGAAAGACCATTTTAAACGCCTGCCGTTCCTCACCCGTGGTGCCGGAAGGGAAGTAGCAGTTGAGTACGGACCAGTCGCCGAAGTCGGTGCGCAGTATGCGGCCTTCCCGGTCGTATTTTTCCATGCCGCAGCCGGCGACCACGTTGTCCGGCTCGCGTTTGCTCCAGGTCGCCACACCGCTGTAGCCTTTTTTTTCGGCGGAGTGCCAGTAGTGGCGGTATCCCAGCGCTTCGATTTCCAGGAGGGGAATGTCTTCCGGTTGTGCCTTGGTTTCCTGCAGGCAGACGATATCACATTGTTCCTGTTTCAACCATTCCAGAAAACTCTTGGAAATAGCCGATCGCAGGCCGTTGACGTTGTAAGAGATAATACTGACCATATTTTACGGAATTCTATCCTTCCACCAGGGTGCCTACCTCTTCGCCGGTCACGATCCGGCGCAGGTTATCGGGAGAATTGATGTCGAAAACGATAATGGGCATGTTGTTCTGGCGGCAGAGAGTAAAGGCCGTCATGTCCATGACTTCGAGTCCCAGGCTGATGACCTTGGCGAAGCTGAGTTTATCGAATTTGACGGCGAGGGGATCTTTTTCCGGGTCGGCGGTGTAGATCCCGTCCACCCGGGTTCCTTTGAGGATCACGTCGGCGGCAATCTCATTGGCGCGGAGGGCGGCAGCGCTGTCGGTAGTGAAGTAGGGGTTGCCGGTGCCGGCGGCGCAGATGACCACGCGGCCCTTTTCCAGGTGGCGGATGGCGCGGCGGCGGATATAGGGTTCGGCGATGTTTTCCATTTTCAGGGCGGTCATCAGGCGGGTGTACACGCCCACGCTTTCCAGGGCGCTTTGCAGGGCCAGCCCGTTGATAACCGTGGCCAGCATGCCCATGTAGTCGCCGGTTACCGGTTCGATACCGGAGCCTTCCGACTGGATTCCCCGGAAGATATTGCCGCCTCCAATCACGACTGCCACTTCCACGCCCATGTCGTGCAACTCCTTGATCTGCCGGGCATAATGCTGTAGCATGTCGGCGGATATTCCATATTTTTGTTTGCCCATGAGACTCTCGCCGGAGAGTTTGAGGAGAATGCGTTTGTACTTGCGCGTCATTGTTGAATGAGTTGATTGCTGAAAGTCTGACATAATCCGGGCAGGAGATGAGTAGATAAAAAAAATCCCCCAAACGCTTTAATCGTCTGGAGGAGCTGTTTTATTTCAGGAGAAATCCTGTATGTACATTATGTTGCATGACAGTAGGGACGGGTAGTTTACTGATCCGGCTGCAAAGAAACGGCGATTTGCCCGCAAACGCGAACATCTGTCCAAAAAAGTGCCGGGTAAAAATCTGTGTTCCTGCTGTCGGGCGTCATCGGCGTTCCGGATTAAGGGAGGGTATTTTTATCCTCAAAAATGCTGAATCGAAAGTGGGTTATCGGGTTGCTTGTTGTGCTTAATGCCGGTGTTGATCTTTATATGGCTATCCGGCATGGGCTTTCTTCCATCAATAACTGGCTGTTGATCGTATCGCTGGGTTTGCTTTCCCTGGCGGTTTACCGGGTTTTGGGTATGGTGGAAGGATATAGCGACGAAAAGCGGTAGTTTTTTACTGTGCAAACCGGGCATCGCGCAAAAATTCCTCATCCGTAAGTGTTTTGAGGAAAGCGATGATCTTGCTTTTATCATCGGCGCTGAGAGGAATACCCAGGGACCCGTCGGGTTGCCGGAGGAGGGAGTCAAGTGTAGGGCTGTCCTTTACCCCGGCGGCATAATGATCGAGCACGGATTCCAGCGTTTTGAATTTGCCGTTGTGCATATACGGAGCGGTAGCGGCAACGTTGCGCAGGGAAGGTACCCGGAATTTACCGATATCTTCGGTGCGTGTGCTGACTTCGTGGCGGCCTTTATCAAGGTTGAAGTCGTTGATGATGCCGTTGTTGCGGTAAGTCTGATCGGTAAAAAGATCGGTGGCGTGGCAGGTTGCACATTTTTGCCTGAACAGCGCCAGGCCTTCCAGTTCTTCTGCGGTGAGCGAGCCGCCGGGTTCGTTGCGCACATAATGGTCGTAGGGACTGTTTGCACTTACCAGCATGACCATGAACTGCGACAGCGCCTGCAGGAAACGGGCTGTAGTAATTTCGTCGGTGCCGAAAGCGGCTTTGAATTGCGCGGGGTATTGCGGGTGTGTGCGTAATTTTTCGAGAATGTTAGCCGGCGATTCATCCATTTCCACAGGGCTTTGGATTGCATTTAGTGGAACCAGGTCGAGGAGGGGTACGCCGCCGTCCCAGAAGAAACCAGTTTTCCAGAGCATGTTTTGAACCGGCAGGGCATTGCGCCGGCCAAAGAGCCCGTCAATGCCGTGGCTGGTCGCGTGGTCGGGATGGCTGAACGCGGCATAGGAAATATGGCAATCGGCGCAGGAGATCGTTTTGTCGCGGCTGAGCAGGGGGTCGTAAAACAGTTTTTTGCCCAGTGTAAAACCGGCTTCCGTAACGGGGTTGAGGCTCAGGTCATAGGCGGGCACAGGAAAATTTGCGGGAAGAGAAGGTCCTTCAAACGCTTGGGCGGGTTCGTTTTTCCGGCATCCGGCAGCCAGCAGCGCGAAGAGGAGTATGTAGAAAAAGATATTTCTCATAACGGGAATCAGTGTTTTTCTGAAACATAAATGATGGTGTCAAACTTGGCGATCCCATCCAGAGAAATTGTTACCGGCATATTCCCCATCACTTCATGCGGATAGTGGATACTGTCGTATCCCAGTGCCACCAACCAATGGCTGCCTTCCGGAACCGGCGCCAGGCAGCCCCGGGCGTCCTTGCCGGTTTTAAAAACGGCATCAAAATACGCGGCCGGTTGCAGGTATCCGGGGAAACTGTCGGCGTTGTATTTGACATAGACCGTGGCATCGGGAATGGGCCAGCCATGATGCTGGGTGCTGACACAAATCTCTGTGGGCAACGGAATCGTTTCGGGAGGCGCCGGGCGGCAGTTCGCAGCGATCATCGCAATAGCCACGGCAAAAAAGACGGATTTCATAGCGTGCTTATTTGTTTATCTGCGTTTCAAGATACAACAACAGCGTACTAATTAGGTTGACGTTCAATTCCCGACAACCCGTTCCATTTTGTTTGTTCCTCCCGGTTTTCAAAGGTCTTCTTTTGCGGGCCTGGTCAGGAGACCGCCAAGGCACGGGAGCGATCCGGAATAGGCAGTATTTTACCTATTCCGAAATGTCCCGGCCTTTGGCGGTTCCCGGAAAGCCCGGTTAATGTAATGGTTATTGCTGCGCTTACGGGTTATGTACGTGATTCAGCGTGATCATATCGGCGTAGTTGTCGGCCACCGTTTTGGAGAAGGGGCCGGCATGCGAGGTTGGATTCGCTGCTACGCTGATATTGGTCGGGTTGGTGAACATTTCAAGTACATCGACGTACAGGTGAAAATGCGGGGCCTTGCCGTTGCGCACCATGGCCGGTTCGCCGGCTTCGGTTTCCAGATTCACCTGTTTAATGTTGTTCAGAGTGGGGCTGTCCTTGCCGCCGAACAGGCCGGTGTGGTACTCGATCGTATGCGCGCCGGTATTGGCATCGAGGGGCGCCTGCGGGGAAGTACCTTCTACCTTTACAAAGATATAACCGGCATTCCAGCTCCAGTACATACCGCTGGCGCCGGCAGCCGGATCAAGCACGCCGGTGCGTTCTGTGACCGGGCTAACGCTCTTTGCACTGTCCACCCCAATTATGAACTTCAGGCCGGTGTAATCACCGGCAGGGACGTTTTTCAGCAGCACGCTGCGGCTGTCCGCATCTTCGTGTTTGCAAAGGAAGTAGCACTCGTCTTTCGGCACCACGAATTCCGTACCGTCGTCTTTTACGAGTACAAAGTTGCTGACGAAATAGTTGAAAGCGCTGAAGGTGACTTTTTCACCCATGGTAGTGGTATATTCGGTGCCAAAGACCAGGGATGCATCTCCGGCGCGATTATCGAACTCGACTTCCACATCGGCAAAGCCGGTCAGGTCGTCCTCCGTTTTTTTGCAGGCCGGGGTAAAGATGGAAAGGAGGAGGAGGGCCAACAGGCCGAGGGTAACATTTTTCATAATGTAAAAAACCGTTGTTTGTGTTTAGAAAATAAAATTCAGGGTAAACATCCACCGGGCTTTCGTTTGTACGGTGGTTCTGCTTTGCCAGACCGGCGGTTGAAAATTGGCGCCTGCGGAGAAATGTCCGAAATAGGCGTCCAGCCCCAGGGTGGCGAAATTGGAAATTCCTTCGCTGCCATCGATCCGCACGTTGTTGTCGCGGTTGGCTTGAGCGGCATCCATAAAAATGCCGGCGTTGGGCAGCAAGGCGACCTGGCCCAGGTTGGTCCAGTAAAACAGCTTGACCGACCCGCTCAGGTGATTGCCGAATAAATAGGATTGTTTGTTTGCCGTGTTCAACCGGAGGAGCATATCGGCAGTACCACCCCAACCTTTTCTGCGCAACGTATAGGCGGCTGAAAGCAGAAAATCCGTGCTTCCTGTACCGGGTTGCAGGTTCGGGTGGAGCAAGGCGCCATCGCTGGCCGCTATCTTGTTTTGGCCGGTTGGCAATTTTATACCTCCGCCAACGCTGAGCGTTTGGCGCCAGCGGTATTTTATGCTGTCTCCGGTATTAAACAGAATGTAGTTGGCCATCAGGGAAACATCCCCAAGGCCTTTCGATTGGGAGCTATTGCCGGAATCGGTTTGCCGGTAGTTTCGGTATGGAGCGACCAAAAGGGCCTGCCAGCGATGAGAGGGGTTGAACCGGGCCATCAGGTCGAGGCTCTGGAATTGCTCGGAGGAGTGAAAATCACCTGCCTGCAGCGCCTTGGAACTCAGTGCTGTATTAGACGATTCGGAAAACCAGCGTAGTCCGATAAAATGCCGCTGGAAACCAGGGAGAATGCCAAAATAGTTGCCGCCAATAGAGCAGCCACAAACGTCGCACGCCTGTGCCCCGATGCTGCATAACAGCAACACCGCCACTAGGATCAGTGATCGCATGATAAAAAGTATTTAAGATGTAGGAAATGGTGTTGTTACAGCGGAACGGCCGCCATTAGCATGCCCGGAATATGCAGCCCGGGGCAAAATCTGCTGGGCGTTACGCACTCCGAAAGATTGGAGGGCGGAATAAGGAATATATCCCCTCACCGGAATAGAAAAAGTTGCAGGGCGGGAATAAAGCCTGCTTTTTGAGCGCCGAAACAGTCGCCGTAAAGGCGGCTACCGGTTCCCAATATAAGAGGATCTCTTTGATGGTAAAAAAGCAATCCGGTAAACCGGGCGTCTGCGAACGGGTGGGATCAGATCGCTCCAGTCGCTTCTTCAACTGGCATTTGCCCTCGCAGTGGAGTGAAGGTTTGTATTTGTTCTCGCAAGACCGTACATAATCTGCTTTTCTCAATTGGTAGTGCAACACAAATGCCGTGCGAACAAACGCATGACCCAGGATGCATCCTGCAATTAACAGACCAAATAAGACTTTCACGAGAAGAGATTATTTCTAATTCTGCGAAGGTGAAAAAAAAATATAATATATTCTGATTCTATATAGTATATTTTCGAAAACCCTTAAAAAAGATTGGCTGCTTCAACGCGAATGGTTAAAGCAGCCATGATCTTCCCTTTCATTTTGCAATCAACTAAGCAGCCGAGTTGCCGCGTAACATGCTTTTCAACGGGCACCAGCCCATCAGCCCCCGCAGAAAAAGCGGAAGGCCCAGAATGCACAGCCACGCCTGACCACTAAAGATACCGATGATGATGACAGCCATCATGAGCAGATAAGAAACAATGATCTCTGCCATCGACAAGTTGTATTCAAACTTCATAGGACAAAATAAGGTTTTAGATGTTTCAGTGCGGCAAATTTCGAAACCGGGGTTGCGCAGTTTGATGAGCGTTGTCACCGGGTCCGATGATTTTGCGCAGGGTAAAAAAACGGCCCCTCTGCACATTGCCGCCCCACTTGGTGCTTTCACCAAACGGACCTATTTCGGCGTTCTAGTCTGCCTGAGCCGCACTATACCAAAATGAGCAGGAATATACAGGAAAGGGTGAGGATTGTCTGGTGACAACACCTGGCAGGGCGTGGAGGCAATAAAATATGGTGAGAGAAACCCGGCATGCCTTAGCTCGCATTTTTTTGCATGGCGACCAGTATAAAGGAAGCGTATTCCTTGAACACGGTGAGGCAAAGCCAGTCATCGGTTCGGCGGAGGGGCCAGCGCAGGCGCAGGGGAAGGCGATGGATGGGAAAGAACAGCGTGCCGCGCCAGTCGAGCAGTTGCCAGTGCGGTGTTGTAAGGGCTTGCCAGCTCGCCAGGGAATAGGCCGATGCGGCATACCAGCTGCTTGTTTTATGGCCCGTGAGTTGACGCCGTTTGGCCGAAGGGAAATTGCAGAGGAGCAGGCCGCCGGGCCGCAGCACCCGGTATATTTCACGCAGCACCTGCCGGGCCTGGGCTTCGGGCAGGTGCATGAAAAAGTTGAGGGCGATCACTGCCCGGAAGGATTCGCCGGGGAAAGGGAGCGCTTGGGCATCGGCGCAGAGCAGCTCTTTGCCGGGCCATTTTTTGCGGGCAACGGCCAGCATATTGGGGCTGAAATCAAGTCCGGTATCGGCGAAGGCGAGCAAACGTCCGGTGCCGCAGGCGAGGTCGAGTGTTTGGGCGGGCGGGATGTTTTCGAGATGCCGGCTCAGAAACTGGAATTCCTGCCGGTGGACATAGCGGGCATAGGCGCTGGTAAAGCGCGCCTTGTCGTATTGGATGGCCAGATGTTGGTAATATTCGAAAACCGGGTCTGCCATATCCGTATGTTTTGAACAAAGATACGGAAAACAAAAATCCCGGATTTTCAGGAAAGTGAAAATCCGGGATGGACAGGTATTGCGTTGATAGTTCCGCGAAGTTGCGGCGCTGGTCTTAGAGCGACACCATTTTAAAGCCCGTAACCGTCAGGTCTTTCTCCTCGCTCTGGAGGTATTGCTGTACGGTTTGGTCGTTGTTCTTCACATATTTCTGGCTCAGCAGCGTATTTTCCGCGAAGAATTTGTTCAGACGGCCCATAGCGATCTTTTCGAGCATGTCTTCTGCCTTGCCTTCGTTGCGAGCCAGTTCTTTGCCGATCTCGATCTCTTTCTCCACCACTTTCGGGTCCACGTCGTCTTTGCTGACGGATACCGGGTTCATGGCGGCGACCTGCATGGCTACGTTGCGGCCGGCCTCATCGTGGCCGCCTTTGTTCAGGGCGACCAGTACCGAGCGCTTGTTATTGGAGTGGTTGTAGGTGAGTACCTGAGCGCCTTCGATGCGTTCGTAGCGGCCCAGTTCGATTTTCTCCCCGATCACGCCGTTTTGTTCGCCGACTTTTTCCCCGATGCTGACGCCGTTTTCGTACGGCAGGTTCAGGAGTTCTTCCAGGTTGGCGGGGAAATTGGCCAGGGCGATGTCGGCCATTTTCTGGGTCATGGCAATGTAGCCGTCGTTGCGGGCAACGAAGTCGGTTTCACATTGCAGGGCCACGATGATACCGCGGGTTTGGTCGCTGTTGGTTTGTGCGATGACCACACCTTCTTTGGTTTCGCGGTCTTCGCGTTTGGCGGCCTTGGCGATACCTTTTTTGCGGAGGGCGTCAATAGCGCCTTCAAAGTCGCCATCGGCTTCCTGGAGTGCTTTTTTGCAATCCATCATGCCGGCGCCCGTCATTTCACGGAGTTTTTGGATATCTGATGCTGAAATTTTTACTTCGCTCATTTCAGTGGGTGATTGAGTAGTTGAGTGGTTGATTGATTAAGCCTCTGCGCCTTCTTTTTCTTCGCCTTTAATGGCTTTGCGCTCTTCCAGGCCTTCGCGGATCGCTTCCGTGAGGTAGTTGGTGATGTAGGCGATAGCCTTGGAGGCATCGTCATTGCTGGGGATGGCAAAGTCCACGAGGGTCGGGTCAGAGTTGGTATCGACCATACCGATGGTTTTGATACCCAGTTTGCGGGATTCCGCCAGGGCCAGGTGTTCGTGGTGGATGTCCACAATAAACACAGCAGAAGGCAGGCGGTTGAGGTTGGCGATACCGCCGAGTTGCTTGTGCATCTTGGCGTGCTCCCGGCTCAGCGTCAGGCGTTCCTTCTTGGTGATGCTGGTCAGCGTGGTATCGGCAAGCATGCGTTCGATGTTGTTCATTTTCTTGACCGACTTGCGGATGGTCATGAAGTTGGTCATCATGCCGCCGAGCCAGCGTTCGGTCACGAAGGGCATACCCACGCTTTCGGCTGCTTTTTGCACGATGTCGCGGGCTTGTTTTTTCGTAGCCACGAACATGATTTTCTTGCCGCTTTTGGCCATG
>CAYVDV010000081.1:0-14965 GCA_964450465.1 uncultured Saprospiraceae bacterium | reverse complement strand
TGGGGCCTAATTGACAAATCAGGCAACTTCCTCATCAATCCAGAATTTGACGACATCGATGAGTTTTTTGACGGAGTGGCTTGGGTAAAGAAAGGAGGTAAGTTAGGGTTAACCTCAAAAACAACAGTATTGGTACCGCCTTTTCTTGATAAATATCACTACAGTGCCAAAGGCAAAATCGCGCTATACGCAAATAACAAGCGAGGTCTGCTATTCGTTAATGAAGGTACCTATATCCCTTGCGAGTACGAAGAAATCGCTCAAATCCACGACGAGTGGGTTATGGTCATGAAAAACGGCAAATGGGGCTGGGTAGATCACAGCGGCAAGACGATGATACCCTGCCGGTACGATGCCGCGACTCCTTTCGATGCTGAAGGAAGGGCATGGGTATATCAATTCGGGGAACGCTTTCGCATCAATAAAAAAGGGTTGATGATTTGGGAGAAATAATGCGGCCTGAACTCTACCCCCCACACAACCTATTCTCCGCCGCGTATCGCACCAGTTCCGTGCTCCGGCTCATGCCGAGATTTTCCTTGGCGTTGAGGATATGGGTATGTACGGTGTCTCCTAATAGACTTCGGAAATTTTTCAAATTTCCGAAGTCTTGGACGCGAAGTCTGTGCGCGAACTAGCCGGCAAAGTCTTTGATTTTGTCCACATCCTCCTGCGGCAGTTCGCGCCGGTGCGTTTCCATGTGTCCTGCCCCCCTTACCCCGGTACCATTCTAAAGTAGAGATTCCGATTTAGGTTTTCAAAGGCCGATGGTGTTTGGTACTTCAAGCAAGAGTGTGGTCGATCAAAGTTATAGGTTTTAAACCACTGTCCCAGCAGGTCATTTATTTCTTCCAGAGAATAGAACCAGTGCAAGTTGAGGCATTCCTTGCGTACAGTTCCGTTGAGCCGTTCGATGATGCCATTTTGGGTTGGTTTGCCGGGTTGAATAAATTTAATTTTGATTTTTTTGTCGGTTGCCCATTCCTGAAGTTTATAGCTGATAAATTCAGGGCCGTTATCACAACGAATATATCGGGGCCAACCGCGCATTTCGCCAATTGTATTGAGCACCTCTACCAATTTGGCGGCCGTAATACTATAGGCAGCCTCCACCCAGAGGTCTTTTCTGGAACACTCGTCCACAACGTTTATAATTCGAACGCTTTGTTGTTTTTCTCCGATAACCCATTCGCTCAGAAAATCCATCGCCCAACCTTCATTGATGCGCTCTGGTGGCAATAGTTTTTCAAACACCCGTTTGATTCGGGGCTTTTTAGGATTGCGGTGCAGACTGAGTTTTGCCGCCATATACAACCGATGGGCACGCCGTTTGCCGATTCGCTCGCCCTGGTTGCGCAAATAAGCAAAGATCAGGCGGAAACCCCAAGCCCGATGTGTCTGCCGGACTTTCTTCATCAAGTCGATAATAAAACCATCCGGACGAATACTTGTAGATGCTTCTCTTCGACACACCTTGATTGCATAGATCGTCGAGCGCCTCAGGCGTAGCCACCGACACACACGCCGCTTACTCAAACGTTCATGCCGGATTTGAATTTGGCTCATCAGGTCCGCCTTTTCCTTTGAGCCTTCATCTTTTTTAGGATGTCCACCGCATCGCTTAAGACTTCTTGTTTGAGCAATGCCTCCGCATACATCTTCTTTAACCGCAAATTTTCCAATTCCAATTCCTTGAGCCGCCGCTTGTCATCGTTCTTTTCCGTTTCCACCTCGTTCTTCCATTTGTAAAACGTCGCTGGACTGATTTGGTGCTCTTCGCAGAGCGCTTCCACGGTTTTGCTGCCCTTGAGGTAACTGTCCAAAATCGCCTGCCGCTGGCTGGCATTGAATCTGCTTTTTCGCATGGTACTTCATTTAAGTGTGAAAGTTACGATATTCAACTTTCTCTACTTATTTTTGGTACCGGCCTCCGGAGGGCAGGACAAGAAGACTTCACGCCAGCGGCAGTGCCCAACCAATAATACCTAACAAGAAAAACATCAACAACAGGTTGCGTCACAAAGGGCGCCCTTAGCGACGCAACCAGAAACCCTCTAACCTTCTAACCAGAAACCCTCTAACCCTCTACCCCATTTCCACATTCTCCACAATCTCCAGCCCGTACCCGATAAAACCGGTGCGGGGGCGGGGGTGGTTGGTCAGGAGCCGGATCTTGCTGATGTTGAGGTCGCGGAGGATTTGGGCGCCCACGCCGAAATCCTTTTTGCCCATGCTCGTATGCAGTTCGAACTTTTCGGGTTCGCCGGCTTCCATCAGTTGTTTGTAGATCTTCAGCCGGGCCATGAGATTGGCCTTGTCGCCCTGGCGCAGGTACACGAAGGCGCCTTTACCGGCTTCGTTGATCTTGCTGAGCGCAAACTGGATCTGGGAACCGTAGTCGGACAACAGGTTCCCGAGGATGCCTCCGGTTTCCGACCAGGAGTGCACCCGTACCAGTACCGGTTCGTCTTCCGTCCATTCGCCTTTTGTCAGCACCAGGTGGCAATCGCCACAGGAAGCATCGGTATAGATAATGGCTTCAAAATCGCCGTAGATGGTCTTCATGGTTGTTTCCATCTCCCGGCGCACCAGCCGCTCGGTGCGCATGCGGTAGGCCACGAGGTCGTCGATGGAGATAATTTTCAGGTCGAACTGCCGGGCCACTTCCATCAGTTGCGGCAGCCGCGCCATGGTGCCGTCGGCATTCAGGATCTCGACCAGCACGCCGGTGGGGTGAAAACCGGCCAGGCGGGCCAGATCCACAGCGGCTTCGGTATGGCCGGTACGGCGCAACACACCGCCGGTTTTGGCCCGAAGGGGAAAGATATGGCCCGGGCGGGCAAAATCGCTGGGCTTGGCGCCGGGGTTGGTGAGGTGGCGAATGCCGGTAGCGCGGTCGTAGGCGCTGATACCGGTGGTGCAGCCGTTGCCGATCAGGTCGATCGAGACGGTGAATGCCGTTTCATGCAGGGCGGTGTTGGCGTTGACCATCAGCGGGAGGTCCAGTTCTTCGGCCCGTTTTTCCTCCAGGGGCGTGCAGATGAGTCCGCGGCCGTGCATGGCCATAAAATTGATGATCTCCGGGGTCACGAGTTCGGCAATACAGATAAAGTCGCCCTCGTTTTCGCGATCTTCATCATCCACTACAATGATGACCTTGCCGGCACGCAGGTCGATAAGCGCTTCTTCTATGGTATTCAGTTCGGACATGATAAACTATGGGTTACTGGTCAGGAATCAATTATCTCTCGCCGTGCGTTGCCAGGTGTTCTCCCGGATCCCGCGCAGCCATTTAAAAAAACCGTCCATGAGCGCGACGTTCATGGCCAGGAAGTAAGCAATGTTTTTGATCAGGGGCAAGGGCTTCCGGGGCAATTTATTTTGCACGTAATTGAGGCCTAAAACTGCGGCAAGCCCCAGCACCAACAGCCAGAACAAGTAGCGGAAAATTTGGTTTTCAAGCCCGGCCAACCCGGCGGACAAGTAGATCAGAACCAAAAAGAAACCGCCAAACCAGCGCAGCACCTTGTGGGAAAAAAACGCGAAGCCCAGCCGGGTCTGCGGGGGCAGCACCCAGCGGCGGAACCGGGCCAGGTTCTGAAAACTCCCGGCAGCGATGCGTTTTTTCCGGCGGTATTCGTCGGATACGCGATGCGTGGCGCCTTCAAAGCAAACCGCTTCCAGATCGTTGACCGCCGCATAACCCCGCTCCAATACGCGGAAAACGAGCCAAAAGTCATCGACGAGGGAGCGCGGCGGGATGGGCTCGAACAGCCCGGCGCGCAAGGCGTAGCAACCGCCGAAGGGGCCGATCATCATTCCCCAGGCCAGGCCTTCCCAGTGTTTCAGCAGCACTTCCCCGCTCAGGTATTGTTGCTCGCTCCGGCTGATCCCTTCCGCGCGCAAGCCCTTGCTGCGCATGTGCGCATCCACTACGCCGATACGGGGATTTTTAAAATGCCGGACCAGCCGGTACAGGGTGTCCGGTTCCAGCATGACGCTGGCATCGGTCAAAAGGAACAGATGATTTGGTACACGCTGCGCCGCAGACAGCGCTGTATGCGCAAGGTCATTGATCACCGGCGGTTTCCCCCGGCGTTGTGGAAAAGGGTAAAAATGGAGATTCCCGGTTGGGAATTTTGCCTGCGCTGCGTCGACGATGCCGTTGGTGCGGTCGTCGGAACAATCAGAGCCGATATAGATCTGTAATTTTCCGGCAGGATACTGCAAATTGCGCAGGCTGTCCAGTTTCTCGGCGATCACCTGCTCTTCGTTATACACCGACATTAAGACCGACACCAGGGGCAGTTCCGGATCGTCCGGTGCATAGACATCGGGGTCAAGCCGCCGCCCGCGCGCTAAAAACCGCATCAGCAAGGGATAAAACAGGTAACTGTGCGCCAGGGCCAGCACACTGCACCAAAATACGATTTGCGCCAAAAACCACATTGGGGCAAAGGTAATTTGGGAAACCGGCACGCAGGTACCATTTTGAGAGAATTTGATTTGGCTATCAATCCAGCCAGAGCAGTTTGCCCTGTGGTTTCCCGGCTGCCCACACGGTGTAGAGGCCGCCCGGAAGATTACCCGGCCGTATTTCGTACAGCGCTGTACCGGCATTCAGCCACAGCGGCTGTTCCCAGGCCACCCGGCCCTGCGCGTTGATCAGCCGCAGGGTCGTGGCTTCGGGCGCCTTGCTTTCCATGCGCAACACAAACTGTTGCCGGGCCGGATTGGGGAAAATAGTTGCGGATGTGGAGGATTCCGGCAAAAAACGCCAGGCAAGCGGATGCGTCCCGTTGCCGGCATCATAGCCTTCCCCGCGCAACAGTGCGGGTTCGGCATGTATTGCGTCCGCCAGCACAAGATCGCGCCGGGCGCGGAGTTCCAGCCACAACAGGGTCTCGCCTGCCCGCACTTCCACCGCAGGGGCGGCAAACCAGCTCAGGCGAAGGCTTTCCCCCGTACAATGCCAGTTGGCAACGTCCAGCCCCGGCAGTGCAGCGCCACGAACGCTCAGTACTTCCAGAGCGGAGGGGTCGAGCCGCAGCGCAAATTGCAGGCCCTGCAAAAGGGCGGTTTGCCCTGCCCTGACCGGAAGTATAAAACGTTCACCCGACGGTATCGGCCGGTTTTCAAGCAATAAGGTCCAGGGATCGGCGTCCCGGTCATCGGCAGCCAGCAAACCCGCCGGATCGGCATTGCCGTTCACATCGCCTTTTTTGATGGCGTGGATCAGGGGGCAGTCCAGCGGGCTCAGCGTATCCATAGGCGGAGAAAATACCCAGGAAGGCGCATCGGGCAGGGTGTCGTAAATACCCAGGATCAGCTTGCGCAATTCGACGATATCAAAGGTGCTGACCGTGCCGGAATTATTGGCGTCCGCTGCAACAAATTGCCAGGGCTCCTGAAACAACTCAACCCCCAGGATTTGTTTGTTAATCTGCAAGAGGTCGAAGGTGCTGACCCCGTTGAGCGGGTCGTCGTTTTTAAAGGGGAGCACTTCAAAAAAGGGCAAGGCCGGCAAACCGGTAATACTCTCCAGCGAATAAGAGCCACCGGTAACCGGATAATTGACGGCTGCCCCACCGCCCGGCACCTGCACTTTCAGTCCGTAATTTTGCAGGGTGTCGCCCTGGAACGTTTCAATACGGCAACCGGAAACCAACATTTGGTCTATTTCCTGCCGGATCAGATCCATGGTGCCGGCCGGATTATTGCCGCGAATATCAAAAACCACTTCTCCGGAACCGGGTTTGATCACGATAAAAGTAGGCGTACCGTAAAAGGGGCCGAATTGCCCGGATTTATACGGCTGAACGGCAGACAGACTGCCGCCGTCCGATCCTGCGGCTGGCATGGTCAGGCTCTTCGAGGTTTTATATTGGGCTACCGCCGTATTAAGGTCGGCGCTTTTGTCACTGAGCATAAAAAATTCCAGCTGTCCCGGGTACTGGTTTTTGACGGTTTCGTATAAACTTTGCCAATAGGGAGCATGGGTAGCACAAGGCGGGCAGGTCGTGAAAAACACTTCCAGCACCACTACCTTGCCCTGGTTAACATAGTCGGCATATAAATGACGGGTATTTCCATCGGAATCGGTAATGGAAAAATCAGGGGCCTGTGCAGCGGAAAGCCAGGACGTTGCCGCCAGCAAGAGGGAGAGAAGAAGTGGATTGCGCATCGGAGGAGGGAATTTTGCCGCAAAATAACAGCTTTCCTCATCCTTTTTACAGCGATATTTGTTGATACAATCTTTGAAATATCGCGGTCGGTGACCTCGCCAACAGCAAAACCTGCCGAACGCTTGTTAAACAATATACTTGCTTAAAATAACAACACACATGGAAAATCGCCCGGAGCATTGGAATGAACTCACCCCGGAGGAAGAATACGTCATTGCCCAAAAAGGTACGGAGCGGGCCTTTTCGGGGGAGTACTGGAACCACAAAGGGAACGGCATGTTTATTTGCCGCCGCTGCAATGCGCCGCTCTACCGGTCGTCGGACAAGTTCGACAGCGGTTGCGGCTGGCCGTCATTTGACGATGAAATTCCCGGAGCAGTTCTCCGGGAAGAAGACCGATCGTTGGGCATGCGGCGCACGGAGATCACCTGTGCCAATTGCGGCGGTCACCTGGGGCATGTATTCTCGGGCGAACGGATGACGCCCAAGAATACACGGCACTGCGTGAATTCCCTGTCGATCCGTTTTGTTCCTGCGGAAAAATAACCGCCCGGTCATTCCCTGCGATCCGCCCTGGCTTCCTCCCGCTTCTCGATATAATCTTCCCAAATCGAGCGGTAATCGTACGACAGGTAAATATCCGAATCAAACGCGCCCCAGGCCCCGTTTTCAATGGCCAGATTGAGCCTGCGCACGGCCGTTGCCGGCAACTGGAGTACAATGACATGGCCGAATCCCATCGCTATGGTCCAGGAGATAATACGCGCATCCTGCGGCGGGAACATATCCCAGAAACCCTGCGCTTCCAGCACCCGCCGGATCTCCTGCAGGTTTTTGTCCTGCTGATGTTTCAGGATAACCGTCACCATTACGCTATCCTTGACGGGAATAGCCTGCGGTTCGAACGGTGGCCCCGGCGAGCTGGGCACCGGGTTGCCGGCCGGCTGCTGGGCGAGGAGCAGGCCCGGGAGCAGGCCTGTAAAAAGCAAAAACAACAGGGTTACTATTTTTTTCTTCATACGTGAAAAGGCAAAATTGAAAAATGGAGGGCGCAAATATATGCCCTTGCAAGGTGCAACGTATCGACCTATGCTCCGATACGGGGACTTTTTTGCGGGAGATGCCGGTTTTGTCCGACAATTATTTGCCGCGGGTAATTCTTTTGCCGCAATTCTTGCAGAACTTTGATTTGCGCCTAATTTTGCCGCGACCTGTTCCTGTTCACTACCAGAGCCTTTTCCTATGCGTAAACATCCTATTGCCCTGCCATACCTTTTTTTCACCGAGATGTGGGAACGTTTCGGCTATTATCTCATGATCGGGATCTTTTTCCTGTACATGACGGACACCAAGGCCGGCGGACTCGGTTTTGAGCGCGCAAACGCATCGGATATTTACGGTACGTTCATCGCGCTGGTTTATGTAACCCCCTTTATCGGCGGGATGCTGGCCGACCGCATCCTGGGTTTTCGCCGGAGCATCGTTTTGGGAGGGATCTTGATGGGATTGGGCTATCTGCTGCTGGCGGTGCCCAACAATATGACCACCTTTTACACTGCGTTGGGGTTGATGATCCTGGGCAATGGCTTTTTCAAACCCAATATTTCCACCCTGCTGGGCAATCTTTACAACGAAGAACAGTATCGCGCCCGAAAGGACGACGGCTACAATATCTTTTACATGGGCATCAACATCGGCGCCCTGGTCTGCAACTTCGTTGCGGCTTATTTACGGAATACCTACGGCTGGGGCTATGCGTTTGCCGCCGCAGGGATCGGAATGTTCGTCGGGGTGATCATTTTCCTGTCCGGCTCCCGGCATGTGGCCCATGCCGATGTGCGCAAGGAAGCCAACCCCGCCGAAGCAGGAGTGGGCACCCTCCTGACCTCTGTGCTGGTACCGGCCATCGTTACCGGGCTGCTGGCCTGGAATATTCCGGGCAACCTGCTGGGCAGCGATTCCACCGACGCATTTATCTTCGGTTCCCTGCCCGTGGTTGGGTTCTTCCTGTGGATCCTTTGGAAGGCGACACCTGCAGAGAAACCCCGTATCAAGTCGCTGCTGGCGATTTATGCAGTCGTGATCGTTTTCTGGGCTGTTTTCAAACAAAACGGTACGGCGCTCACCACCTGGGCTGAATTTTACACCGACCGGTCCATGCCCGCGTGGCTGGAATCCCCGGCCAAATTCATGGGCATGACCCAGGAAATCGTTTACGAACCGGATACCTTCCCGCTCTACGACGCGCAGTTCAGGACACATAAGGATCCGGCCACCGGAGAGATCGCCATGGGCGTCACAGTACCCCCGTACTTTCAGAATATTCCGGAACAGGAGCGTCCGGCGCAAGGCGCCGCAGCGGCGGTCAAACTGGTCTCCACCGAGATTTATCAATCGGTAAATCCGTTTTTTGTGATCGTGCTTACGCCATTGGTAGTCTGGTTTTTTGGCTGGTTGCGCAAACGGAAACGGGAGCCGACCACACCCGGCAAGATCGGATGGGGACTGGTCATCACGGCCTTGTCCACCCTGGTTACCATAGGCGCGGTGATCGCCTGTCATAACGGCGCGGAGAAGGCTTCGGTGTGGTGGCTGATCGGCACCTATGGGGTGGTAACGGTTGGCGAGTTGTGTCTCAGTCCGATGGGGCTTTCGATGGTTTCCAAAATGGCGCCGGCCCGCATGACCGGCCTGATGATGGGCGGCTGGCAGCTGGCCACTTCCATTGGCAACAAACTCAGCGGCATCCTGGCAACACTCTGGGACCGGTACGACAACAAAGCCGATTTTTTCTGGGTCAATTTCGGCTTGCTGGCCGTGGCGGCCCTTGCCTTGTTCCTCATGTTGCGCTGGCTAAACCGGATTTTCCGGGAACAGGGACTGAGCTAGGGGCCGGAGCAAAAGGCTGTTTTGTACGGTCGGTGCAACTATTGCAGATTCCGGGGCAAGGCTCTTTTTCAACGCCGGTGAAAAATTCAAAGGATGCCTTAAATTTGCCCGGGCCTCAGGAGACTGATCTTTTTGATAAAGATAAAATATCATCCGTTATGGCAAGCAGACATAAAACAACCAAACAACAACGGAGTACCAAGGATCGCGAAGAAATGCGCAAGTTTCTGACTATCGTAGCCATTGCCACGGTAGCCCTGATGGTGCTGATGTATTTCATCTTTGCCGGTTGATCAGGACAAGCGGTTTCGGTAGTCCCGGTAATTGAATTTCCGCACGACATCCAGGTGGCCATCCTCGCGCCATATTGCGATGGAAGGATGGGTTACGCCATTGAACGTGGTGGTTTTTACCATGGTATAGTGGATCATATCCTCGAATACGATCTTCTGGCCGATCTTCAACGGCGCTGGAAAGGCGTATTCGGTCATAAAATCACCGCTCAGGCAACTCACCCCGCCCAGGCGATACTGGTGCTTGTCGGAGGGTTCCGGGTCGGCGTTCGCATCACGCACCCGGGGCCGGTAGGGCATTTCGAGCGTATCGGGCATGTGGGCCGTAAAAGATACGTCCAGAATAGCTGTTTTCACGCCTTTGTTTTGTACAATATCGAGCACGGTGGCCACCAGCACGCCGGTATCCCAGGCAATGGCGCTTCCCGGCTCCAGGATCACCTGCAGCTGCGGGTAACGGGCCCGGAACGCGCGGAGTACCCCGACCAGATGTGCCACATCGTAACCCGCCCGGGTCATGAGGTGCCCGCCGCCAAAGTTCACCCATTTCAATTGCGGCAAAAAGCGGCCAAAGCGCTCCTCGAAATAGCCCAGCGTTTGCTCCAGGTCGTAACTGGTACTTTCACATAAGGTGTGAAAATGCAGTCCTTCCACGCCTTCCGGCAGTTTGCCCTTAAAGTTTTCGACCACTTCCCCCAGTCGCGAGCCGGGCGATGCCGGGTTGTACAGGGCGGTACCAACCGGCGACCATCCGGGGTTGACCCGGATACCCGGGCTGATCTTATCCGGGTGCTTTTCCAGCCGCTTGCGGTAGCGCCGGTACTGCGACAGCGAATTGAAGGTGATGTGGCTGGAATATTTCATGATCTGCCCGAATTCCCGCGGCAGGTACGCCACGGCATAGGTGTGCGCCCTGGTCTTCATTTCCTCAAAACAAAGGCGCGCCTCATGCAGCGACGACGCCGTGGCGCCGCTCAGGTATGCGCGCACCAGCGGGAAAGCGCTCCACATGGCAAAGCCTTTGAAGGCCAGAATGATCTGCACGCCGGCCTCGCGCTGTACGCCGTCGATCAGTTCCAGGTTTTTGCGCAGCAAGGCTTCATCGAGGACGAAGCAAGGGGATGGTATTTTAGCGATATCCATAACGGACACAAAAGACGGAAAAAGCTGGATGACGAACCGGAAAATTGAAAAAAAATCACAACCACCACAGCGCTGCCCCCCTACCCCGTTGCCAGAACACCAGGGCGTTTTGTGCAAACGCTCGCCCCAGGGCCACTGCTTCCTCCGGCGGCAAGCCGGGCGCCCACCAACTGTTTTCGGGCGGCCACTCGCCCGAAGCGCTGATATGCACTGCCCTCCGCGGCTCCACCGGAACCAGGGGCAACAATGCTTTCTGCAGAGCCGCCTGCCGCCGGGCATTTTCATGCGCAGACAACAACCGCGAGCCCGGATTTTCTGCCGTAATAAATGCAAATGTATCCAGATCGCGCTCGAGCAGCCAGCGCTCCAGCGCCGGCAAAAGGGGCCCGATCGCGACGTCAAATGCCGGATCCAGGATCCGGTAAATTGTCCGTATGTAGGCTGTAACTAGCCTCCGGTCGAGTCCGGGCAGAGAATCTTCCACGCTTGTTAGTACGACCCAGGGTTTTGACATACTTTTGCGGCGCTTAAAGATGCGTTGCCGGAAAGGCTGACTTTAGCCCCGGCGCCCCATCATTTTCATTTATCGACAAATTAATGGAAGAGAAACAAAATAATCTCAATACGGTCATTGGCATTGGCCTGATCTTTTTGATCCTGTACCTGTGGATGCAATATTCGGCTCCGGAAAAGCCCGAAACCCAAACGCCGCAGACCACAGACTCGGTCCAAACCCAAACACCCGCAGCGAATACGGCCGCACCGGTGGCTGCACCGGCAGCGCTTGGCGATTCTGCCCAACAATCCGCCCAGGCTGCCCGTTTTGGCGTGTTTGCTCCGGCAGCCAGCGGTACCGAGCAGTTTACCACCCTGGAAAATGAACTGATCCGCGTCACCTTTACCAATAAAGGCGGGCGGATCAAGGAGGTTTTCCTGAAGCAGTACGATAAATTCAATACCGACAGTGCCGGCAATGACATCAAGAGTCCGGTGCGCTTGCTGGAAGACGCCAAAAACCGCTTCGAATACCTGATCCCGGCTGCCAACGCACCCGCGGAGATCAGCTCCAGCGACCTTTTCTTTGAAACCAGCAAAAACGGCAACACCGTTACCTTCCGGGCGCCCACCAGCACCGGCGCCTATCTGGAGCAAAGCTACACCCTGCAGGCGGATAAGTACGAACTATCCTACCAAATTGGGGGACAAAGCCTGCAATCCGCGATGGCGCCGGGTAAAAATGCGTTGCGCCTCAACTGGGTCAACCACCTGGGCAAACTGGAACGCAACCAGCAATACGAGCGCAATATGTCGTCGGTGTACTACAAACCCAGCGACGATGGCCCGGACTACTGCGATTGCCGTAAAAATGACTCCGAAAGCCTGGGGGAAACACCGGTGCAATGGTTTAGCCATTCCAACCAGTTTTTCAACACCTCGATCATTGCCCGGGATTTTACCTTCCGGGAATTCACCGGGGAAACCATCATGCAAACCGATGCAGACCCGGACCTGAAAATCCTCCGCGCAACGGCGCTTGTTCCACTGGACAAGGGCAAGGCGACCATGACTATTTACAGCGGCCCGAACGAATTCGACCGCCTGCGTTCCTACAAAGTTTCGCTGGAGGACATCATTCCCTTTGGTTCCAGCCTGTTCGGCGCAATCAACCGCTGGCTCATACACCCGATATTTGAATTTCTCTCCCGCTTTATCGGCAGCGCCGGTATTGTTATCCTGACCCTTACCCTGCTGGTGAAGCTGCTGCTGTACCCGCTCACCTACAAGATGGTGTACAGCCAGGCTAAAATGTCGGCCCTGAAGCCCAAGATCGACGAGCTGCGCAAAAAATTTGGCAACGATCAGCAGGCCATGTCAGTGGAGACGATGAAGATGTACAGCGAGTTCAAGGTGAATCCCCTGGGCGGCTGTCTGCCTATTTTCGCGCAAATGCCGATCTGGTTTGCCCTGTACCGTTTCTTCCCTGCCGCTATCGAATTCCGGCAAGCCAGCTTCCTGTGGGCAGCCGACCTGTCCAGCTACGATGTGGCGTTCCACCTGCCCACCCATGTCTGGGGCTTCGGCAACCATATCAGCGCCTTTACCCTCATTTGGGTCGCCACTACCCTGTGGTACACCTGGTACTCGATGAAACAAATGGACAGTTCGGCCATGACCGGCAACGAGCAAATGAAGATCATGAAATACATGCAATACGGCATGCCGGTCATGTTCATGTTCTTTTTCAACAGCTTTGCGTCCGGTCTGACGCTGTACCTTTGTTTCAGTAATATCCTGAATATCGGCCAGACGGTGGTGACCAAGCAATACCTGATCAACCACGACAAGATTAAATTGCAATTGGAAGCCAACAAGAACAAACCTAAAAAATCAGGCGGCTGGCGCGATCGCTTCGAAGCGGCCATGAAAGAACAACAACGGGTACAGGAGCAACGCGCAAAGAAAAAATAAGGCGTCCCTATGTCCATGATCAACCTGCTTTCCGACACCGTAACCAAGCCCACGCCGGGCATGCTTAAAGCCATGATGGCTGCCGAGGTGGGCGACGATGTATTTCGCGAAGATCCGACCGTCAACGCGCTGGAGGAAAAATGTGCGGGACTGACCGGTCATGAGGCGGCCCTGTTTTGCCCCAGCGGTACCATGACCAACCAGATTGCGCTCAAAGTACATACCCGGCCGCTCGACGAGGTGATCTGCGATGAAATGAGCCATATCTACCAGTACGAGGTGGGTGGCTACGCCTACAACAGCGGCATTGGCGTCAACCTTATCCGCACGGAAAACGGTATCCTGGATGCGGCAGCCGTGGAGGCTGCCATAAAACCCCGGTACGATTGGCTGCCCCGCAGCACCCTGGTTGTGGTGGAAAACACCTGCAACAAAGGCGGCGGCAGCCTGTACAGCCTGGAAGCGATCAAAGAGATCCGCGGCGTTTGCCGCAAACACGGCATGGCTCTGCACCTCGACGGCGCCCGCCTGTTCAATGCCCTGGTGGAAAGCGGCGACACCCCGGCCGCCATCGGCGCCACGGTGGACAGCATTAGCATTTGTCTTTCCAAGGGTCTGGGCGCGCCGGTCGGTTCGGTGCTTACCGGCACCCGCGATTTTATCGCCGAAGCGCGCCGGGTGCGCAAGGTAATGGGCGGCGGTATGCGGCAGGCCGGCTACCTGGCCGCCGCCGGCATTTACGCCCTGGACAACCACGTGGAACGCCTGCGCGAGGATCACGCCAACGCGCGCAGACTGGCAGCCGCCCTGGCTGAATTTCCCTGGGTCGCCAATATCCGGCCTGTACAAACCAATATCGCCATCTTCGACCTCGTGCCCCCGCTCACGCCGGCTGTCTTTCTCGATTTTTTGCATAAAAACGGGGTGAAAGCGTCTGCATTTGGACCCCAGACGATCCGTTTCGTTACCCACCTCGATGTCACGGCCGCTATGATCGAACAGGCTATAGCGGTCATGCGGAAGGTTTCTGTTTAGGAATGAAGAAACAATCCCTGTTCCTGTTCTTTTATTTGATAGTTTCCGGAGCCTTTGCCCAATTCCCTCAAATAAAATGGTGGTTCGATACTAACGACTCCTCTTTCGGGCAATCCGCCTCGGGCGACATCGACAAGGACGGCAAACCGGAAATCGTCTTCGGCTGCTACCGGAACGACAGCATGGTGTACGTCCTGAACGCGGAAGACGGTTCCCTGCTCTGGAAATACAACACCCACTCGTCCTCCTTCGAAGGCTGCAACGATGTGGCGCCCATCCTCTACGATGTGGACATGGACGACAGTGTGGAGGTGATCGTGCCCAGCTCATGCAACCCGCGCACTTTTTGCTTCCGGGGGGCAAGCGGACAGGTAAAATGGTCTACGCCTACCGCAGGCAGCGATTCCCCGCCTGCCATTGCCGATCTCGACGGTGACGGCAAGCCCGAACTGCTTCATGGCGGTTTCGACGGCAAGGTCATGTGCATCAATGCCGAAAACGGCACGGTGGCCTGGACCGTTACCCTCAACGCCAATTCCTGGGTGCAAACGGCGCCCACCATCGTCGACCTCGATGGCAACGGGCAAGTCGATTTTGTGGCTGCCACCTGGGCCTTTGGATCCGATACCAGCCGGGTGCACGCCTACCGCGGCGACAACCATACCTTGCTTTGGAAACGCTCCATCCCGGATGTGATGTACCATGGCAGCGCCGTTGCCGACCTTGACAACGACATGAAACCCGAATTGGTAATCGGCGCCTACGACGGAAAGGTGTACGCCCTGAACGGAGAAGATGGCAGTATCGCATGGAACTATCAGGCCCAGTTCTACGTGGGCGCCCCGGCAGTGATTGCCGACCTCGACAAAGACGGCAATTGTGAAATCGTTTACTGCGACGCTTACGGAGTCGGTGCGCTTACGAATGCAGGCTCCCAGCTCTGGTATTACG
>CAYVDV010000080.1:6093-15286 GCA_964450465.1 uncultured Saprospiraceae bacterium | reverse complement strand
TGGATCATATCAGGACGGGTAGTTCGTTACGATTCAACTGCCGGCTATATGGCAAAGAAGCCTAAAAATACAGTGAATTGCCTGTTTGACAACCGTTTTTGAAAAAAATCAGGGTTCATGCCGCCTTTGCTGACCCGGCTGAATCCGCGTCGGCGGGATTTGACTGACCCTCGTTTTGTAACAAGCGGGCTTCCAGGCGGTCAATTCTTCGTTTTCGTTCAATTTCCCAGAAACGGGTATGCTTTCTCGCAAACCGAAAGGCAAAATTAAAATCAAAATCATTGACCGAAATTGGCTCCTGCCCGGTCAGGGCCAATACATCTGATTGGTTAAGGGCTTCGAGCAGCAAGGCTGATGTGTCCAAAAACGGGATGATCTCATCATCGACCAGTTCATACCGGGCTTCCGGGAAAACCCAGCGCCCCAAACTGGCATAATGGAAATACGAGCCGATGTATTCCAGAAAAAACATTTGCTGGAGCACCTCCCTGCTTTTAAGCGCCGCAGATGCATCGCCGGCATGCAAGGCCTGGAGCAGCTGGCGCAGCTGCTCGTACATACGGGCAGTAATGGCGCGTTGTTTTTCATCGAGTGCGATGATCTTTTCGAATTGGCTAACCCGCAGGGAAACCAGTTCCGCCTGCATTTTCCGGATCTCGCCCAGCGATTGCGCCCGGCTGAGCAGCCAGGCAACCACCGCCCCAGCCAGGGCAATAGTCGCCTGACCCCAACCCAGCCATGCTTCCGGTAAGGAAGAAAAGATGTGTTCCATCACTATTTGGTTTTGGTAAATCCGTTCAAAATATTCCGGAGCAGGCTTTCCTTGCCCCCACCGCCAAACCCGGGGCCTGTGTACGAATGAACCTGTAGCGTCGCCCCCGGCCCAACCCCCGAGTGGCCAAGCGGTTCTTGCGCCGGCAATGTCCGCCCATTGAACTGCAGACTATATTGCCCCTGGAAACGCGAAATAACGCCCGCATTTTTAAAGTATTCAAGTACCTGGGCCGGCGTATTACCCGGATCGACGTTCAGGCCGTGCCTTTGCTGGCCGATAATGATGCTTATGGTATACATGACAGATAGTTTAAACGTGAAAAACAGACTTTTTACGGGTTCTCCTTTTGGAGCGGCCTAACGCAAACTGCGAACAGCAGCGGCAATGTATCCCTCCATACTGCGTATCAGGTTGGCCAATTCAATGGCCTTGCCACTCTGAATACCGGCTTTGAGTGCAACCGAAGTTATGGTATCCGGCAGAGTGTGCACAGTCAAACCTGGTGTGGTGACCACCAGCTTGCCAAAACACATCGCCGCTTTCCCCACATCCTCGTTTTCCAATGCCCGGATGGCTTTGTTAAAGAGTTGGATGCGTTCCTGTGTCCACACCACACCGCCGATGACGGCGCCGGCAACCAGCACCGTGGTTATGGTGGTACCTAATCCACAGGTCATGACCGATTTTAGCAACAGAGCGCCGGCTTTTGCGGCCAAGCCCTTGGCTGCCAATGCTTTAGCGCCGACAACCAAACCTTTTACAATGAGAAATTCAATGACTGGCATGACAGATCGTTTTTAATTGGTGAAATGATGTTGTTGAAGTGCTGTAAAGTCTATTTTGTTAACCGCGTCGCGCAAACGCTTGCTGCGCCGGCGGCTGAGATACCATTCCAGAAGGAGGGACAAGAGGACCGGCGCCGTCCATTGCACCCAAACCGGTGACCAGAAAAAGGGGATCGAGAAAAAGAGGATCTCTCCGAATACCCGCAGGATAATCTTCCATTTTTTCATACCAAAAATTGTTTAAGTGATCGTTGTTTCTCTCTTATTGCCGCTGGCAGCGGACGGGTAAGGTGCCGCGAAACAATTTTGGCAGAATTATTTAAAAGACCTTTACGCCATGTATTTAAATCACTGAAAAACAGCGAATTGACACAAAATTGAGGTTAAAGAAGAGCCTGTCCTGTCGTGATCTTATTTGCCGGATCCGATGACAAGTGCATAATCCGGTGATGATTCTATTCTCCCTCTACCCTCATGGCTATACCTTCTACCCTACCCCACACTCACCGCACTGCCTTCATATCCCCCACCGGCACAAACGCCGCCCAGAAGAAGGGGTGACAAACCGAAACATCGGCCTCCTCCAGATAGCGCAAACGAGCCTGTCGCAGCGATTGGCCCTTGTCTTCCCCGCGATGCAATTCGTTGTAAAAATTGCGCATCAATTCGGAGGTGCTTTGATTGTTCACCGGCCAAAGTGACGTGACCATACTCTTGGCGCCCGCGTAGGCAAAGGCGCGCGCGAGGCTGAGGATGCCTTCCCCGCGCTGCAGTTTGCCGATACCGGTCTCGCAGGCGGAGAGCACTACAAGATCGGCGTTGAGTTCCATGTTGTACAGGTCTTTTACATACAGTAATTCGTTTTCCAGGCTGTCGCTGCTCTTGGCAAAGACCAGGTAGGCATAGTCGCCGACCCGATTGTCGGCTTTGCCGTGCGTGGCCAGATGCAGGATGCGGCCGGCCCCGGCATCCCGGGTAAATCTGGCGCTGGTGGCTGCTGCACCCTGGATTATTTCCCCCTTCATCAGTGCTGCTGCTGCGACCACCTCCGGGCCTGAATAGGGCAGAAGGGACCGGTCTTTCTGCATGAGCATCCCGGAGGAACCGGATTTGATCTGTGTAGCATCGCCGTTGTAGAAGGGTGCGAAGGCGATTAATTCGCGGGATGGTTCATGGCGATGTTTTTTGTCGCGCATTTCCCAAAGCAGAGTAGCCGAATAGGCATAGGCGAAGCAATATTTTCGGAGCAGATATGGGTAGGCTTTAAAGTTGTTGGGATCTTGGGGGACACTGTCCAGCAGAGCGTCGAATGGAATATAGTGCAAGGGACCGTCCGGAATAAGCAGCACATTCTCCGGCAACCACTGCGCTACCGGTGCGATGAGTTTGTCGTAGAGCTTTGGGGCGTATTCCAGATACCGGTTTAAGGCAGATTCATAGTATAAGTCGGTCTGGCCAGGCTTTTCTGCAGTATAAAACCCGTACAACCCCTGCCGGAGCGAGTCGACCCAATTGTCGAGCGGAAAATCGCGCTTTACTTCCCTTACGATAAAGGTGTCGGAGCGGATCACGAATAGATAAAGACTGCTGTCGCCGCTGAAGTATTCCAGCATGGCCTGGTTTGGGAGCAGGCCTTGGCGGGTGGTTTCCGGCGTTTCGGGGATGTAGGTATATTGCAATTGGTAGTATTCCGGATATTGGTCCCGGAGCAACTCCCGGAATTGGCGGAACGCCTCGTTTTCCCGGAGCCAGGCGGACTGTAATTCCTCCGCTGCACGCGGGTCCGGCTGACGCGCGTTTTCAAGCGCCGTCCGCTTTTTCTGTATCTGCGAAAGCGTTTCACGCTGAGATTGCTCTTGCATCAGAATATCTGCGGGGATATGGGCGAACTGATGCGCTCCGCTGTTGTGAAAAGCGAGATAAAGGTTAAAACTCTTCAGGGCTTCTGAGAAGCGAAATGCTTCTGTCCACAAGGACTGGTCTCCGGTTTTGCAGAAGATAGCCCAATCTGTGGCGATCAATGCCTCCAGCAGCGGAAAGATCCGTTGGTTCAGGGCAGCCTTGGAACCGGCCTCCAGCGGTGCTGTCCGCAGGTGCTCGGCGCAGGTCCAGGCCTCCAGGAACCCTTCCCGGGCTTTTTGAAGATGGGGGAGTTCGTCTGACCGGCTACGCCAAAACTCGCCCGCTTCTGCCAGGGTCGTGAGCAGATTATCCAGATGCCCGACAGACTGGAACCTGCCGGGTTGTTCGTAGCCGTTGATGGTTTTAGCGGCATCCAGGTCGGCGAAAGCGCCATCGAAATCCCCAATACCGGCCTTTAATCGTGCCCGGGCATTGAACAGTGTGACCAGATAGGGACTTTTAGGACCCGCCGTACGCGACAGGTGCTCAAGCGCTTTGTCGAACGTGATTGCTGCACTGTCGGCCTGGCCGGCGTTCTGATATGCCAGCCCCAGGTTGACATAACCGATCGCGACAGCCGGGTGCTCGGGTTGCAGGCGCAGTTTATGGTCCAGCGATTTCTGTAAATACCGCTTTTGTTGTTTGTAATCTCCCATGGCGCCGCAGGCTGCACCGATATTGTTGAGCGCTTCGGCGGCCAGGGCCATATTGCCCATCAGGGCAAAATAGCCGAGCGCTGATTCCAGATGTTGGATCGCTTCGGTGTACAAACCCTTGCAAACGAGAGCTGAGCCCCAGGCCAGTTCGACATTGCCCGTGATAGCCATGCCGTGCAGACCGTTCTTTTTGCCGATCGCCAGAGCTTGTTGTCCATAGGCAATAGCCAGATCGGGGTCGCCGAGCGGGATGAGGGGCAGCATAAGGTTTGCATAGGACTCGGCGAGTTCCATATCGTCGGAAGGCAGTATCCTGCGCCGGATATCGAGGGCCTTTTGGAGCAACTTGAGCGAGTGCTCGTTGTCGCCGGTAAAGTAAAGGGCCGCACCGAGGTTACAGAGGGTTGCAGTCGTTTCGCGGTGTTCCGGCCCATAAACGGATTCCCGGAGTTCGAGCGCCCTTTCCAGATATTCTACCGCCCGCTCAAAATTTCCGGAGAGGCAATGCAGGCTGCCAATATTGTTGCAGGACAAAGCCAGGTTGGCAGTGTCAGACGGCAACAGGTTTTCCCGTATAGATAGCGCCGAATCGGCATAGGCCATTGCCCGGGGAAGGTTCTGCATCCGGACATATACATTGCCGGTGTTGTTGTACACTTTGGCAATTTCCGCTTCCCGGCCGCCGGGCAGGGCTTTCAGGATAGCCAGAGCTTTCGCATTGTACTCCAATGCCTGGGGAAAGCGAAACTTTGCTTCATAGGCCGACGCTATGTTCATCAGGCATGCGGCCACCAGTTCATGATTGTACCCGAAAAGGCGCTCCCGAAGTGCGATCGCTGCCGTGTAAAACACAATTGCCGAGTCAGGGCGTCTGGACTGGAGGTACACATTTCCGGTTTGATGCAAAACAGTGGCGTATAGGTCGGACTCCCGGGCATTGGCTTGCTCCAGCATTCGGGTTGCTTCTTTCAGGCGCTGCATGGCCGCAGTGTATTGCTCTGAATCAGTCAATACTACGCTTTCCCGGAACAGAACCCGGGCGGCAACAGTGTCGGTAATTTCCGGCGAGGGAGATTGGCCAACACCGGGCACTGTTTTCAGGAAAAAAAGAAGGAGGAAAAAGCGAAGGAAGGACATATTCATTTCTTTTTTGGTTCGGTGTAAAAGTACCTTGCAAAGCCGCAAACATGGGACAAAATTATACCGCGAAGGCACATCACATCTTTGCGCCTCCGCGGTACACACGCACAATCTTTGGGAGAAATTGCGTCTCCCCGACTTGTAAGCCAATTACTTTCCGCTGTATACTACCGCATAACCCGCAATTGTTGCACCCGGACCAGCTCGCCAGACTCGAAACGCACATAATATGCGCCGGGGTTCAGTTCCTGTAAATGGAACTCTTCCCGGTACTCTCCGGCATCCTGCTCCATCTCCCGGACCTGTACCGTGCGGCCCAAGGCATCGCACAAGGTGATCCGGACCGTACCTCCGGTGCTGAGCGTATAGGGCAGGACGGCGATCTCCGCTGCCGGGTTGGGATAAACATTGCCGGCCGACGCTGCCGTGGAAGAAGGTTCAGCAGTACGCTCATCTGCCGGAGTAAGCGGAGATGTACCCGCATTTTGTTCGATATGGTAAACGATCAGATCGGAATCGGGCGCATCGCCGCCGGTGATGTTGCTCGAATTGTAGTTCAGCGCACAGATCCGGAAGGAACCGGTGGCGTTGCCGTAACCCCAGATCCGGATGTAGAGCATGGTGCCGGGCTGACCGGTAATTGCGATGACCGGCATGGTATTCCCGGAGCTGTTGTCGTCTTCACAAACAATATAGTTCAGGTTGGAGCAGCTGCCCCAGTACACGGCCATCATGGCATCATCGAGTGTTCCGGCGTAGGTTCGGAAAGTAACGAAACCGCTGCCGGGGATCGCGCATTTGAACCACACGTCGCGAGGCGAGGTTTCGCCACAGGTACTGCCACTGAAGGTCGCCGTTGCCCCCACATTGGTCCCATTTGTAGTAGAACAACTGCTGTAGGCATTCAGCGAAATGGCTCCGCAGGGATTATCATTGGACAGGGAAGCCCCGGTTGTGGTGAAGGTTTTACCCGCCGACCAGTCACTCCAGGTACTGGCATCGCAGCGCACGGCTACGCGGAACTCGTATTGTGTATTGGAGGCGAGTCCGGTCACATTGCTGTAATTGGAAGTTCCACCGGGCAATTCCGTCCAGCTCGAGGCGCCAACCTTGCGGTAGATCCAGTCGTAGGCCTGTACGCCGGAAACGGAACAGCTCAGGCGTACGGTACTGGAGGTTATGTTGCTGGCCGATATCTGCGCCGTGGAAGGCGCGTTGCAGGCGGCGCTGCCGGACATGAAACTCTGAATGGCGGCGGAAGCGTTCGGCAGCGGCCCGATTTTTTGGGAACTGGGGTACTTCCCGCTCTGCTGGGCCTTGCCCGTGCTGATCAGCAGGGAACGCATTTGCAGCGGCGAGAGGATATTGCCGTTGTTCTTGCTTTTATAGGCAGACTGGATCAACAAGCAGGCGCCGGCGACAATGGGGCTGGCACTGGAAGTACCGCTGAATTGTGTAGTAAACCAGTAATTCTTTCCTTCGGAGTTGTAGGCATCGCCGTACGCGGTTGTCCAGACCTTTTCCCCGTATGCCTGTACATCCAGGCGGGAGCCGTAGTTGCTGAAGTCCAGGCGACTACGGGCTGTGCTGCTGCCACCCGGGGCTGCGCAACCGGCGCCCACCATGATTGCGCCGGAATTATTGGCACTGGTAAAAGGATAGTGGCTCTCATAGCCACGGAAATTGGCTGGGTCATCGAGGTTTTGGTGCCCGTTACCGGCTGCTTCCACCACAATGCGTTTGTTGCCAACGGCGATTTTTACGGCGTCGTAATTGGCCTTGTAATATTCCACAGGCACAAAGCCATACTGGCCGCCCCCGTTATAGGAGTATGGGCCGGTCAGATGCTGTTCGATCAGGATGACATCACCGGGTTGGATGGCGTTGGCCGCCCGGGTGATAGCATTGGGCAGGTTGGGATAGCCGTACGCATCTACGATACCGGCAAAAAGCGCGGTACTGGAAGATGCAACCCCAGTTGTGCCCCAACCATTATTTTTAGAGACCATCTCACCCAGAACGGCTGTCCCGTGGTCATCACCAAAATCATTGTAAAAATACGTTCCGCTTACCTTTTGGATATACGGAAGATCGGCATGGCTGGTGTTGAAGGCCCCTTCGATGTCTACGACGCGGACGCCGGCGCCGCGGTTGTTATAGGCACTATACACCTGATCGGCGCCGATGCCGTAGTTTGAACTTACATAGGTTTGCTGGCTCGTATAATTGCCCGGGGTTGGAGGCGCCACGGGTTTGGGCATCATGGAGACGTATTCGATCAGGGAGCTTGTTTTAAAGAGGCGAACGATTTCGTCCTTGTTCACGCCATCATTCAGGCACAAGACAAAGTACCGGTTGAGGTCGGCCATAACGCCCGGTTCCAGTTCCAGGTCCTTTCGCGCTTCTTCAGCCCAGAATACTTCGGCATTGTGCCGCATTTCATCCAGAACGGCATCTTCCAACTGGATCAGTTTGGTGTACACACCCGCATCGAGCAGAGAGCCCAGCGGGGTCAGGATGCGCGCGCCGCGGTCGGTCAGCCGGCCGTTTTCGGCATATACGGGAAGGTCGTTTTGAAATTTTACACACAGAAGCCGCTCATACACGGAAGGGTCCACTGCCTGAACGCCTTTTTGCGCTGAAAGCGCCGGCGTCAGGCTCATGCTGAACAGGAGCAGCAGGATCAGCTGCGGGAAAAAACGAAAGGAAGTGGAACAGTAGCCTGTTGTTTTCATGACAAGGTGATTTTTAAAAACGTGATCGGATGTTTTATTCACCTTGTTATTGCCGCTGGAGGGGTTGGGGTAAGGTGGGAAAAGGATTTTTTTGAAAAATTTTTGGCAGGCCGTCGGATTAGCCACGACGTTGGCTGTTATATATCCCAAAGCTGTAAACATGCGTCATGCGCATCGGAGGCAAAACAGATGAAATCAATCACCTTTGACCCGCTCTGATTGGTACGCTCAACTTTGCCCCTGACCTGCATGACACATGTTACAACTTTTCGATATGCGGCCTTTTGAGAAAGGCTTACCTGCCAATTGCCAATTGCCCTTTCAGAATGCCTTTTTCTGAAATCATCCGATACATATAAATACCTGCCGGCAACATCGGCAATGCTATTTCAATCGTCGTCTCGCCGGAAGGCAGATCGCCCTGAAATAACGAACCGATGAAACGCCCATCCATCCCGAATAATTCCAACCGGACGTTGATCAGGCTGGTTCCGCTCTCCAGATTCATCCAAATCCGGTCCAGCGCGGGGTTTGGGAATAATTGCATGGATACGCCATCCGGAAGGTTAGCCGTTCCGGAAGCACATGCCTCGGCAAATAACGGTTGCGACACGCCCGGACAACCGGCAGGGCTCAGCATGCTGACGGTATAATAGCCGGTCAATTGTGCCGTCCAGAATTGCCCAGTTGCATCTGAAATAGCACTGCCGTTCAGATACCATTGGTAACCGGAGCCTGCGGGCGCGGCCAAGTAACAGCCGTTGTTTACCTGAATAACTGGGGAGAAATCGGGATTTACCGATATCATTATCGGGTTGGAAGCTGGTCCCATACCGCACAGGTTTGTGTACTGCGCCGTGTAGGTGCCCGCAGTGTTGACCGTAACTACAGGTCCGGTTTGCCCGTTCGACCAGCTGACCGTGCAGCCGGAACAGACATCCGTGGCGGTAAGGGTCACGGACTGGCCGGTGCACAGGCTGGTGGAACCGTTCGCTGTGATCGCCGGCGCAGCCGGCGCAGTTCCGCTTGTTACCGAAATGCCGTTCGAGGCCGGACCCGTACCGCAGGCGTTTGCATACTGCGCCGTGTAGGTTCCCGCCGAATTGACGCTAATACTCGCGCCCGTTTGTCCGTTCGACCAGCTCACCGTGCAGCCGGAACAGACATCCGTGGCGGTAAGGGTCACGGACTGGCCGGTGC
>CAYVDV010000080.1:0-5993 GCA_964450465.1 uncultured Saprospiraceae bacterium | reverse complement strand
AGGCGTTTGCATACTGCGCCGTGTAGGTTCCCGCCGAATTGACGCTAATACTCGCACCCGTTTGTCCGTTCGACCAGCTCACCGTGCAGCCGGAACAGACGTTCGTTGCAGAGAGTAAAGCGGTTTGCCCCGGGCACAGTGTTGAAGCGCCATTATTTACAATAACCGGTCCAACGGGCAACGTGCAACCAGCCTGATTCACTGTGATGGTTTGTGAAAGACCGTTACAACCGGTAATCTGAATGGTTGCCATCCGGCTGGATTGCGACATATTGGAGGAACAACTGATGGATAGATTGGCATTGGCGCTGCCGGAATTTGGCGTAACGGACAGCCAACTGGGTAAATTTCCCACCGACCAGGTACAGTTTGCCGTTAGGCTGGCGTTACTGGAACCACCGTTGGCGCCAAAGTTCAGGCTGCCGGGGCTTACAGTCAACTGCGGCTGCGTGCAGGAATAGGTCGCGCTCCAACCGCCCTTTGTGACCGATTCATCCGAATCAAATACAATAAACATGCTGCCGCTGTTTGCCGTCAGAGCCGGAGGTAAAGTGCTGCCGCTGAATTCGCCCAGCAGAGGATCGTTGCTGCTGGTGCCGTCGTACACCCGCACAAAGTCGTAGTCGAACTCTGTATCAAAGGCCGAAAAGTTCAGCGTTATCGAGGCGGCATTGGGAGGGCTGATGGTCCAGGAATAATAACTGTTATTCAGATAATTGCCGCTACCACTGCCGTCGTTGATCGTGCCGCTGCAATCGTAGTATAAGGAAGAACGTCCTGACACCATCATGGAAAAAAATTGTACACCGCCCTGCAAGGCTCCTTTGTGACTAACCCGAACGGTATAAATGCCGGGAGGCAGATTCGATTCGTAGATCTGTTCCACGTTGTCCCTAAAATTATCGCCTTTTGTTGCGGCGGCAGCCGGGGCGGCGGGGTCAAGGCGCCAGGGGTAAAAAACGGCCCCGTCGGATGCCCGGACAAGGCGTACGTCCAGGTCATTTACAAGCCGGGGTTGGGTGGGGTTAAGTGTGTTGGCAGAAACGGGTCCTGCCGGATCTGTCCAAACCACCGTTGCCTGAAAGGGAACCTCCCCGTCGTGGTAATAGGTGCGTTCCCGCACATCGCCATTGGCAATAGAGTCACGGGAGTACAGACGGTCACGGCTTTCGGAAATGAAAGAATGGGAAATAAAGTCCGCAGCGGCGCGGGTATCCATCAATCCCCAGCCGGAGCGATAATTGGGACCTTGTCCGGCTCCAAATTGGTTGGCGGTATGCAATACCAGGGCTTTCAATGCCGAGGCGCGAATGGTAAAGCCCGGGTTCAGGTTACTGTAATGTTGCAGGAGCAAGGTCAGCGAGCCGGTCACGGAGGGGGTGGCCATCGAGGTGCCGGAATAATTATCATAGGCAAAATTACTGCCGGCAACGGGCGAAAAGACATTCACCCCCCGGGCCATGATATCGGGTTTGATACGTCCGTCGTCGGTAGGGCCCCAGCTGGTAAAATCGGCCATGCCGATGACCAAAAAACCACTGCCGGCGCTTGCCTCTACAGCGCCTACGGTCAGGGCATTTTTAGCCGTGCCATACGTAGCGATGCAATCGTAGCCGTTCGCTCCGCCGTCCGGATTTCGCGGTGTGAAACTGCTGACCCACTGATTGGAAGCGTTTTTTACCCAATGTTGCCCGCCGGGAGCAGGTCCGGTGTCGTTGCGGTCGTTGCCTGCCGACTTTACCGGCAAATAAAAGGGAGCGTTAAACGCGACATCATCATAATCCCGGGCCCTGCTGTCGTATAGCCCAAACTTGTAATCCGTGGCCTGGCTGATACTGGTGTTGCCAAACCAGTGCCATCCGAGCTGGCCCGAATAATCGTCATATTCCCAGCCGGAAATGGAACCATAGGAATGGTTGGATACCCGGAGACCCGCTCCGGCTGCAGCAGCCATTTCCGAGACGTCGTTGTCGGCATCAAATGCAACCAGGTTGGCCTCGTATGCCATGCCCCTGGCGTCAGAATTGGTCCCCGAAGCAATAAGGGTTCCACTGACATGCGTTGCATGGTCGCCGATACTCTGGGTGGAATTGTCGCCTGGAGTGATGCGGTTGTTGAATTCGACATGGGTGGTACGGGGACGGCTGATCTCCCAAACTGCAAAGGTCCAGCCGGCGCCCGTAAGGTTTAATTCGGCATTCCCTCCCGGGTAGAGCTCGCTGGTTCGGATGGCCGCTGCTGAAATAGCATTGTCTGTACCGTAGTACTGCAATTGTCCACCGTCGTCAAAACCCTGCAGGGCGAAATCCCCGTTTCGGGAAGTTTTAAAAGCCGGGTAGCCCAGGCGAAGAGCCAGGCGATGCGCTGAATCCTGCTCCTGGACAAAGCGCGCACTGTCGCGCTGTGCCTTGGCTTGCAGAAAAGCAGCATTGGTTTCGCGGCGCATATTTTCCAGGTGGTCCTGGAAAGGTACCGGATCATCGTTTTGGGCACTGATGTACAGCGGAAAAAGCAGGGAAAAAAGAACCGGATAACTAAGCCGGCCAAAGTTGAACATTTGGATGTTTCTCATGCAGGCAATAAAATTTTGGTGATGTACTAATGTGGTTAATTTTCCTATTTATTGCCGCAATCTAGTTTTCAGTAAGGTTTTCAACGAATATTATTGCTTTTTTTCTCTAAAAATTAATGCGGACCGGCAGCGCATAGCGCTGACCGGCCCGCATCCATTTTTCCAAAAAACAGCGACTGAGCTACCGCACAAACAGTTGCTTCAGCTGATCCAGCACCTGATCGCCGCCGTTGAGGCTGATGCTGTGAAACTTCTCCGCGATTTTCTCGAGGTATTCCATTTCCTTGAGTTTCATCAGCGTAGGGTTTTCCTCCATCAGCTTCGCGGTGTTCAGCAGGCTGCGGGTCGAGGCGGTTTCCTCGCGCCGGGTGATGATATTGGCCTGCGCGCGTTTTTCCGCCACCAACACCTGGTTCATGATCTCGCGGATATCGCCGGGCAGAATGATATCCTTGACACCGAACGCGATGAGTTCGACACCCAGCTCCCGCGCCTTCTCCACTGTTTCGGCGAGCACCTGGCCGGCGAGCTGCGCTTTGTTCTCCATCAGCTCGTCGAAGCTCAGGCGGCCAACCAGCTCGCGCAACACCAGCTGCATCTGCACATACAGTTGCCGCTCGTACTCCCGGTTGTCGATCAGAGCCTTTCGAATATCCGTCACCCGGTACTGCACCGTAAAGTTGATGCGCAGCTGCGCCTTGTCTTTGGTGAGCACTTCCTGGCCCGGAACATCCACTGTAACCCGGCGCATATCGGCCTTCAACACCCCGATTGTGGTGGCGTTTTTCCACCAGTAGTACGTGCCCGGTTCGAGGATGTCGCCCGCTTTGCCGTCGATAAACAGGATGCCCTTTTCGTGCGAGGCCACTTCCACTTTCCGGACAAAGGGCTGCAACAGGGCTTTTTCAAGCAGCGCCTTGTCCACCTCGCCGCCGATATGGATATTGCCGGTATCGGCCTTTACCATCGCAAACACCGTGGCGCCGTTCCAGAATGCATACTTACCCGGTCCCAGCACGTTGCTGAAGACATTGTCGCGGAACAACAAGCCGATCTCGTGGTCGCGCAATTCCGCCACCTGAAGCAGCGCTGCCAGGTCGGCATGCTGCAGCAAGACGTTGAGGTTTTGCGCCGGCAGGAACAGTTTCGACTGGTCGTACATCTCGACTTTTTCCCCAAAAAACAACCAGTACGTGCCCGCTGTGAGCACCCGCACCAGGTTTTCGTTGCGGAAAACCAGGCCGACGAAGTTGTTGGGAACAATTACCCGTTTCATATTAATTGGTTTTAAATTTCAAACAAAAGACAGTTTGGCCGGGGCTCATCGTTCAATTGCGGAGGACAAGGCGGGATCAGACCAAGTATAAAAATGGGTTGGTTCTCTTGCCGGCCACCGGGCTCGAAGCCGGGCCGCCGGATCATACCGACCGCTTTTTAAACCGCGCCTTCTCCGTTCCTGCCCTGCAAAGCATCGTTCGATTGCCTTTCGGGAAGCCGTTCCGGGAACTGCTTCCGGCAGGCCGAACCCCGGGCAACTGCCTGGGCATTTTAGGGAGTGCCCGGCTCCGGTGTTGGTAAGGATGGCTTAAAAGGCCAATGCAAAATCCACTTGCATTCCAATTGCGACAAAATTGGTGGGAATCGAACCCAATGTTGCGTTCTGCCACTGAACTACTCCCCAGGGGGAGGCGGGAATCGAACCCGCGACTTCAACATCCATGCAACAAGCACGCTCCGCGCCTGAATATCGCGCTGCACGCAGGCAATACAATGGCGGCACACCGAACCGCGCAACAAGGGACAGCGGACGTAACTTGCTACTGCAGGGGGTTAAACCGGCATGCAAGGGGGAATAGTTCCAACATGCAGGCAATTTTTTGGGCATCTCAACAAATCGCATTCGCCGGAACCTTTCCGTTTATGCCTCCGTTCAGGGACAACAACAACGGCTTAAACACTACATGAAATACCCAAAACGGGAGTGTAGCTCAATTGGAAGAGCGCCGGTCTCCAAAACCGGAGGTTGAGGGTTCGAGGCCTTCCGCTCCTGCAACTATTTGGTTCCGTCGGACGAAAAGCCGCACCGAAAAGTCAGGAAAAGAGAAAAAGCAGAAACAGCAGAAAGAGTACGGCCAAAGCCAAAATGAATCCTCCCCCACCCCCATCGGTAACCTCCCGCGCGGGACCATAGCCCGGGCCGGGTTCCTGGCGCTGTGGGTTGGCCGCGGGTTCGCACAATTGATCATGTGCCTGAAAACCGGTATTGTTTGGTCTGCTGCTCATGCGGAGGCGTTGCGTTTTTGCATATTACTGCATACTCTAATGGGTATTAGCCGAAATATATTGTGCAAATGGCTAATGTATGCAAAAAAATTGCGGCAGAACAGTGTTGGGATATCGGGAAACAGCCCCTCACTCCAGTTCTACATCGGACGAATCGCCGGGAAAAAGGATCTGCTCGTCGCCGGACTGCAGGGTATCGACGGGAATAACGAGGAAGCCCTCCACCCGGTGTACCAGCCAGCGCCCCCCGATGCGTTGCAGGATAAGCGTGTCGGGCACCTTGTCGCCCATTTCACCCTCGATCAGGTAGTGGCAGACGGCAGAATCGCCGCGGATGTCGCATTTCAGGTCGAAGAGCGCAGTTTGGGAGATCTCCGTTGTATCGCCTTGTGTGAGGGCATCCAGGAAATCGACGTAGGAGCGGGCCAGTTCGGTACTGTAGATCCGGGCGGAATCGAACTGGTTGTGATCAATGTAGGATTGCCACAACCGGACGACCTCCTCGGGAGTGGGATCTGAATTAAAAAGGCAAGACCACATAGTCAGCGCCAGCAGCGCGCCGCCCAATGCAAGAGATCGCATGAGTGAACAGGTATGTTTTGCGCCCCAAAAGTAGATCAAATCCTTTGAAAATATTTTTTGAAAAAAGGTTTGGCCGTTTGAATCGGGAGACTGTATCTTTGCCGCCGCTTCACGCAAGTGGGGTGTTTATTCGGGCGCATAGCTCAGCTGGTTCAGAGCACCTGCCTTACAAGCAGGGGGTCGGAGGTTCGAATCCTTCTGCGCCCACTTCAAAATCAAGGAGTTACGAGAGCAATCTTGTAACTCCTTTTTCTTTGTGCATGCCACATGTATGCGGGAAATGGATTTTTCGGGCAGATTTCTGATAGCCAATTAAGCAGTTGATATACAGGCCGTTCAGGGAACGATTTCTATGCTGTATTCTTCCCGCTTTTCAGAAAAAAGGCCAAAATTGCAGTCGTTTCGACCATGCGCGGTAAAGGCACTAACGGGCAAATCGCCCAGCCTGTTCATCCGTTCCATCCGCCTGTGCCACGCCCGGCATCTCTTGCAAACGACCGGCCTGACCGTTTCAGAAATTGCTTACGAAGTGGGCTACTCCGGTCTGAATAATTTC
>CAYVDV010000079.1:0-15316 GCA_964450465.1 uncultured Saprospiraceae bacterium | reverse complement strand
CGCCGCGCAGTTTGCTGGCCAAACAATCGGGCAGCTTTGACCTGTTTGTACTCAACGGCTCGCTCCACCTGAAAATCGGCTCGACAGAACAGGATCTCGGTCCACTGGGTACCGGGTATCAGCACCTGGTGCTTTGGTCGGGCGGATTCGGAAACCCAACCGTATTATTCAAAAACGGGGCGCCGGCAGGTGGTATATTTACCGATGAAGCAGCTGCCATACACCAGGACCCCGCAGCCTGGCAACTCGGAGCCCTGAACAACGACCGTTTTTTCAGCGGCCTGATCGACGAGGTCGCCTTTTACGACAGCCTGCTTACGCAGGATCAGATCCAGTTGCACCAGGCGAAAGGTGTGCAAGCCCAAACCCCCGGCCTGCGTTCCTGGTTCCCGCTCAACGAAAGCCAGGGCAACGCCGTGGAGGATATCGGCACCGGGCGTACCGGATTCGGGTCCATTCACGGAGCCGGCTGGAGCGAGGTGACGGCCATTGAGGATTTTGTCGCCCACGAATTCCAACCCAACAAACGCCTGCTGACCCTCAACGGCACCAACACCAGCGTGGATCAGGTGGACTTTACCGATCTCAGCACGGTGCAGGTATCGGGATATGTGCGCTATGACGGCACCCTTTGCTATGCCGATAGTATTGAAATACTGGTCAACGGGCTCTCGGCCAGCCCGCCGATTCGGACAGACAAGGACGGCAAGTTTGTGGCCGATTTCGAGCCGGGTACCACTGTGCGACTGTCGCCAAAATTTGGTAACCACCAGTTTTCCCCAGCCTCCTGGGAATTGAAAAAACTGAATGCGCCGGTTGCGGGCATTTTGTTCCGCGACCTGACCAAGCGCCGGATTCAGGGAATTGTAGCCGGCGGCGACTGCAAATTCAGTCTGCTCGGACCCGGTCAGGAGATCGTGATACAAGTTGCCAGCCCGGGTGCAACTTCATGTTTCAAACGGGAAATTACCTTGACGGGCGACGTCGGCGGCGGGGATAAAAAATTCGTATTTGACAACCTGCCCCCACGACAGTTGGACGTGAAAATCGTGTATTCCAACCCGACTAATTTATTTGAGTACTTTAAAAACCAGGGCGCTAAAACGGTGGACTTGCGCGAGAAAAACGACACTCTGGAGTTTATCTACATTGGGCCGCCTCAAATTGAACTGGTCGAACCGTTGGACACCAATGCCTGCGGACAGGCCATGCTGGAACAATTGGAAAAGTACAACCTGAAATTTAAGGTTTATCAGGAGTATGCAGGTGGAAACTGTTACCTGGACACGGCCTTTTTTAGATTCAACAATGGCTTGGCCGATACGCCGCCTTACGATACAACCATGACGGCAAAAAGCCTGGGCTATTCCTTCAAAGCCGGGCAGCCCAACCTGACGGATCCGTACCAAAAAACGATGACGGTGACCGCCATGCAACAGGATAGCCAGATCACCGTATTCAACTTAAAGGCGGTAGTGCTCGGTCAGTTGCCAACCGGAACGACATTCGCCAGCACGGCGCCGCAAATTCCGTTGATGATCCTGCGCGACCCGCCGGGTGATGCCTCCTCGGCGACCATTGCAAAAGGGGCGAGTACCTGCGCCAAGTTTGAAATGAATGTTTCGGATGCAGCCTCTAGCTCCAATGAACTCGAGTTAGCCCTGGGTAATACGCAAGAGTTGGTTATTGGTTATGGCATAGCCAAGGTTACCAAAATCGGTATCGAAGATAATCTGACTTTTGGATTAAGCGGCACCCTTGGCACCAGCATCGACAACAGTATGGAGTTGTGCCTGGCCGTCAACGAAACGATTTCTACCAACGATGCGAGCACGCTGATGGGGCGCGATGCCGATATTTTTGTTGGAGGCGCCCTGAATTTTGATTTTGGCGTAAACAATATTTTGAAATTCGATACCGCAACCTGTGATTTCAAAATTGAAAAAAGCCTATTTGCTGCACCTACCGGCCTGGCCACCACATACGTGTATCAACGCTGGGATATTATTAATCAGATCATCCCCAACCTGCAGTTGCTCGGCGATTCGGCCTCTCTTGCGGCAATCGATCAGTGGCAGCACATTTTGGCGGTGGATGATTCCTTGCAACAGGTTGCTGTTTTTGAAGAAAATATTTCTTTCACAGGCGGTGTGAATTACCAAAAGTCGCTGACGACTTCCCGGACAGAAAGTTACAAAGAAACCTTTAACGTAGGGGTATCTGAATCTATCGGCAATGTATTGGGACTCACCATTGATGATACAGGAACAAAGACCACCATGAAAGTTGAGATGAAGTTTTCCCAAAGCGAGTCGAATTCACAGAATATAAGCAATTCAACCACAGTTGGATACACCCTGCGCGACGACGATATCGGCGACCTGTATTCGGTGACGGTAAAACGCGATGCACGCTATGGCACGCCGGTGTTTGACCTGGTGTCCGGCGAAACCTCCTGCCCCTGGCAGGCGCCCACACAAAAGCGAAATTATGTCACCCTGACGGCGGACAGCACGACCAGCATAGTCAATCTGAATTCCAATGCGGCAGCCGTGTTCGACCTGCGACTGGGCAACCAGAGCGAGACGGACGAAACCCGCACGTACACGCTTCGTGTTGGTTCCAATCCGCTGGGCGCAATTATTAAGGCAGAAGGCATTCAACTAACTGCCACCGGACTGGAGTACACTATTCCGGCAAAAAAAAGTGTGCCGGTCAAACTGACTGTCGAGCGCGGCGTACTGTCGTACAGCTATCAGAATATTGAGATCATTCTATATGCGCCCTGCGAATCTGCGAGTACCGAGCCCGGTTTCTCTGCAAGCCTGCTGCTCGATGTGGAATTTTTGGAACCCTGCTCGGAAGTGGATATCGCTTTCCCGATGCAGAATGAAGTGATTACCGCGGCATCGGGGGATACGATCACGGTCACCCTGGACAGCTACGACCTGTCCGACCCCGATCTGGAACTGGTGCGCGTCCAGTACCGCCCCAAACTTGGGGATGGCTCCTGGATCAATATTCAGCCACAATCCGATTATTTGAAAAGCCAGTTGACTCCGATATCCACTGCGGTGCCCTGGGATGTGAGTACGCTGAATGACGGGGCCTACGAACTTCGTGCGCTGACCCAATGTTTCGGCGGCAATCAGGACGCGGGTATTTCAACCATTATCAATCTTCGCGTGGAGCGGGAGGCGCCCAAGTTGCTCGGCACGCCCGAGCCCGCCGATGGCGTACTCTCTCCGGGTGACGAGATCAGTATTTCGTTCAACGAGGAGATAAATTGCCAGCTTATTTTCCAGGCCGATCAATTTGGCAATAATAACCTGGGGCTGTATAATACCAGTACCGGGAAGTTGATCAATGCCACGATCTCCTGCCTGGGTAATAAAATTGTAATCGTTCCGGATGAAGCCTTCAGAAAGGAGATCGAAGGGGAGGTACTGCGCGTACAGGTTAATAACATCAAGGACCTGGCAGGCAACGCATTTCTTGGCACCGAGTGGGAGTTCTTTGTGGATCGAAGCCCGCTCTGGCTTGAAGGTGGCGATCTTGACTTGACGATGTTTCAGGGCGAGGGCCTGACGGTGCAACGCAAACTGCGCAACATTGGCGGAAGTATCAATGCGTTTAAAGTTACCGGCGCCCCAAATTGGGTGAACATCACGCCAAGCGCCGGCTCCCTGCAACCCGGAGGGCAGGTGACGATTAATTATTCGTTTGATGAAACCTTGCCACAGGGGAACTACCTCGACACCATTTACTTTGAAAATTCACAAGGCAATGAGCGCGTGATCATCAACCTGCGCGTGTTGTGCCCTGCGCCAGCCTGGACTTTCAACCCGGCCGCGTTCCCGCAAACGATGACCTTCCAGGTGAAACTCGATATCGAAGGAGAGGAGTCCAGTGACGAAGCCGACATCGTAGCGGCCTTTATCGACGGCCAACTGCGCGGCACGGCGAATGTGGAATATGTGCCGGCGCTCAACGACTACCGGGCCTTCCTCACCGTGTACGGCAACGACGACGATCAGGACAAACCTGTCGAGCTCGCCATTTGGGATGCTTCCGCCTGTTTGCTTTACGGGCAACTGGTAGAACAGTTCAACTTTCAGGTCGATGGGGTAGTGGGCAGTGGCGGCAACCCAATGGTATTGCACACCAACAGCCTGGTGCAGCGCGAGATCCCCTTGCAGACCGGCTGGAACTGGATATCATTCAACCTCGTATTCCCCAATTCGGCGCTCGATTCGGCGCTGGCCTCCCTGCAACACCCGGAAAACGACCTGGTCAAGGCCCAAACCTCGTTTGCCGAATACTTTGGCAGCAATTGGCTCGGGTCGCTGGCCGCACTCGGCAACGAGGAAATGTACCAGTTCCGGGCCGATCAGCCCGACACCATAACCATGGTCGGACGCCTGATCAATCCCGATACGGTCGCGATACCGGTGGTCGCCGGCTGGAACTGGCTGGGCTATGTGCCCAATCAGGCGCGCCCGGTCGATAATGCGCTGGCCAGCCTTCAACCGCTTAACGGGGATATTGTGAAAAGCCAGACGGCGTTTGCCCAGTACCTCGCCGGTACGGGTTGGGTGGGCTCCCTGAAGTTCATGGAACCGCCCAAAGGCTATAAGTTAAAGATCAGCACCCCGGGTACGCTCGTTTATCCCGCTGCTCTCCACGGGCGGGGAATCGCCGAATCGCGGGGTAACGAACAGCCGCTTCCAGCCGGCTACTGGAATGTAGATCCTGCACAGTATGAATACTCGATGACGCTGGTGGGCATGCTTTCGGATACGGGACAAAATGTTACGAGTGCCAACCATGAACTCGGCGCTTTTGTCAATGGCGAATTACGCGGCGCCGTGCCGGCAATGTATATTCCGGCGCTGGATGCTAACCTGTTCTTCCTCACGGCGTATGGCAACAATGCGTCGGGCGATCAGCTGGAGTTCAAACTGTACGACAGCTCGACCGGACTGATCAGCGAACTGAACGAGTTGATTGCCTTTGTGCCCGATATGCACCAGGGCAGCATCCAGTCGCCGGTACCCTTCACGCTGCTGACCAGCGGGGTTGCTGATCTATCCGGCTTCGACGGCTTCGATGTGGTGCCCAATCCGTTCAGCGAATCGACGACACTGCTGTTCCAGTGCCGCAGCCGGCAGGATATCCGGGTGTACATCTCGGATGCACTGGGTCGTATCCTGTTACAACAGGAAATCGATGCCGTGGCGGGACAGAACAGCTGGCGTTGGCAAACCAATGGATTGCAAGCAGGAATTTATTTTGTACGCCTTGAAACCGCCGATGGATTTGCCGTGCGCAAAATTATCAAGGATTAAGGCGGTGAAAACTACAGGAGCCAATTGAACGCGTATTTGGCAGGCGCCCTCCCGGACTATTCGGGAGGGCGCTTCCTTTTACACTTTTCAAAAAAAACAACAGGATGTTTAAACTTTACCTACCTTTGTCCCAACATTTTTTAACCTCTGGTATTTTGTCCGCCCTGGACAACGAAGTTTTTGGAGTGCACATCGAGCGTTTTTTTTAATATAACCCGCTCATTGTCAGTTGTTCATCTTCCAGTACTTTGCCCCTTGAAGGTGCGTCACCGAAACGCACCGATGCGCACGAGACCAGTACATTCCAAATTTTTTGGAACCTGTTGCATATTGTCCGTACCCGTTTGTTTCACCTGAAACAGACTGACCCCGGCGAACAACCGTTTCCGATAACGCTAATTATTTTCATGTTATTCAAAGAATTATCGCTCATCGAGCCGCTGCTTAGCGCGCTGGAAACCGAGGGCTATGAGCAGCCCACGCCCATTCAGGAACAAGCCATCCCTATTGTGCTGGCACGCCGCGACCTGCTTGGTTGCGCACAAACCGGCACGGGAAAAACCGCTGCGTTTGCCTTGCCCATGCTCCAGATCCTGGCAGCCAACCAACCGAATCAAAAAGGCGGAACGCGCCCCATTCGCGCCCTGATCCTGACCCCCACCCGCGAACTGGCTATCCAGATCGGTGAAAGCTTCAATGCTTATGGCCGGAACCTGCCGATTCGCAGCCTCGTCATTTTTGGCGGCGTAGGCCAAAAACCCCAGACCGATGCACTCCGGCGCGGCACCGATGTGCTCATCGCCACGCCGGGCCGCTTGCTCGACCTGATGAACCAGGGCTTTGTCAACCTTCGCGATATCGGCATCTTTGTGCTCGACGAAGCCGACCGGATGCTCGACATGGGCTTCATCCACGATGTAAAAAAGGTGATCGCCAAACTCCCCAGCCAGCGCCAGACCCTGTTTTTCTCGGCGACCATGCCTTCCGAAATTTCCAGTCTGGCCAATTCAATCCTGACCAATCCGGAGCGCGTCGAAGTCACTCCGGTGTCCTCTACCGCAGAAAAAGTGGAACAAGCGGTATATTTTGTGGAGAAACAAAACAAAAAACACCTGCTGGTCCATTTACTGAAAGACAAATCCATTCGCTCGGCGTTGGTGTTTACGCGTACCAAACATGGTGCGAACAAGGTAGCTGCCGATGTGGTGAAGGCCGGTTTTTCTGCCGAGGCCATTCACGGCAACAAGTCGCAGAATGCCCGTCAACTCGCTTTGAGCAATTTCAAAGCGGGCCGCACCCGGGTGCTGGTTGCCACGGATATCGCAGCGCGGGGCATCGACATCGACGAGCTCTCGCACGTGGTGAACTACGAACTGCCCAATATCCCCGAAACGTACGTCCACCGCATCGGACGCACAGGCCGGGCCGGCGCGAGTGGTATTGCCGTGTCGTTTTGCGAAGCAGAAGAACTGCCGTACCTCAAGGATATTCAGAAACTGACGGGACAACTCGTGCCGGTGGTGGAAGAACATCCCTACGCTGCCGAACTGAAAGCACCCGCACTGCCGCCGCCGCCGCCGCCGCGCGGCAAAGGAAGCCGCCGGAATGCCGGACCATCCAGGCAGCCTGTTCAAAAGGCGCCGTCGCCCCAACGCGAAGACATCATTCCACTGCCGGAACAAAGGCCCGGTTCCCAGCGTCCGGAGTCGAGACGCCCGGAACAGGACAGGCGGAACGAACGGCGCAACTCGCAGCAAGGCGCCGAACAGCAAGGCCGGCAGAACAATCGCAGTCAGGATGAGCGCAGAGGCGCCGGCAACGGCCAGCGCCGGGAGGAAAACCGTTCCGCGGACCGCCGGCAAAGCCCCAGCCAGCGCGATAACCGGCGCAGCGAGACGAATCGTGCGGAAAAGCAGCAACAACCGGACACGCAGGCAACCCGCCAGGAGGTCGCTACGGCTATCCGCAATCGCTTCGCATCCATCCTCGAGGTAGCCACCATTGAAAAACAAAGCCGCCCTCCGAAACCCCGGCCGAACTATCGCGACCGCGACGACCGCGACCGCTCCACCAAGGATAAACCCTTTGGTGGCGGCGGATCGAAACGCCGCAGGTAAATGCCGGCGTCAGGCCATCGGCCAGCCGATAAATAACAAAACATGAGTTTTATCCCGGATTTTTCTAGGTAGAAAAATTCGGGATTTTTATTTGCCGGCCATAAGGTAAAATGCTGGTAATGAACCTCTTTCGTTCTTTTTGCCTTGATGTAAAAAGAACCAAAAAGATCAAGGCTGTATTCAAATCCTACGATTTTGCTTGAAATCTCCGGCGGCGCAAAACCAAACTCGCTCCTCCTGCGTCGTCGCTCAAACATGGTTTTGCTAAAAGCCGCCTCCGATTTCGCAAAATCGGGATTTGAATAAGGCCGGTCTACACCTTTGTTTATCAATCCGTTAAATAAAACATGAGTCACTCCAAAATTCGGGATGACGCATGTTCCGATTTTGGTGCTTTTCCGTTCAGCCGAGGTGGCTAATTACAACAGTCCGGCAGTCTTTGTGCCCAAAACTTTCCATGTAGTCCTGTAAGGATCCGTTCGCGTTACGGTTTGAATTCAGCATTCGCCTCACCTCAAACGTACAACTCCTCTCCGCTCATCTGCTCCAGTCCCTGCAGTTTCTTCCAGTTCCGGTCCACGTGTTCCTGGATATCCTCGAGCATTCGCTCGTTGCCTTTCTGGAACAGCTGCCGGAAGCGGCCCTGGTGTTTCAGGCATTCGGCTACGGGTACATACGTTTCCGGTTTATAGCTGAGTTTGTACTGCTGGCGTTCAATCTCGTACAGGGGGAACAGCCGGGACTCTACGGCCAGGCGGGCGACGTGGATGGAATCGCCCGGCTCGATCTTGTGGCCGGGGGGACAGGGTCCGTCGACCATCAGGAGCCGGAAGCCCTCGGTGTCGCGGGCCCGCGTCGCCTTTGCCCGGAAATCTTCCAGGAAAGCCAGGGAGCAGGTGGCCGCATAGGGCAGGTTGTGTGCGGCTATGATGCCCATCAGGTCCTTGGGCCAGGATTTTTTGTAGCCAACGCCGGGGTTGGTGGTGGTGACGGCGCCGTAGGGTGTGGCGGTACTCGTCTGGATGCCGGTGTTCATGTAAGCGCCGTTGTCGTTGACGATGTAGAGGATGTTCTCCCCGCGGGCAGCCGCACCGGAGAGCGCCTGCAAGCCGATGTCGAAGGTGCCGCCGTCGCCGGCCATGATGCACACAGTGGTGTCTTTGCGGCCCTGCCGGTCGAGTGCGGCGCGTATGCCGGTGGCCGTGGCCGGCGCCGCGGCAAACAGGGTATGGACCACGCTGGCTTTCAACTCATTGAGCGGATACGGCCCAGAAATGATCGAAAAGCACGACGCGGGCAGCACATATACGGTATTGGGACCCAGGATGCTGGACAGGTGCCGTGCGAGCAGCGACCAGCCGCAGCCGCGGCAGCTCAGTGCGCCGGAAAATACCTGTTCATCCTGTATGAGAAAATCATTGACGGGTTTCATAACGATCGTTTTTAGGCAATATCGACCCAGTTCACGTCTTTCGGACCGGTGCGTGCCAGGTGAATGACTTTTTCAATGGTTTCGGGCGGTACGTCTTTTCCGCCGGCGCCGGCGTAGAAATCGTACATGCGCAAGGGCGTCCCGTACAGGGCCCGCTGCATTTCCTGGAACAGCGCCCCTTCGCGGTCGCCCAGGAAATTGCGTTCAATGGGCGCCAGGACGGCATCCTTCGGAAGATCCTTCAGGGCTTCCTGCACGGAAGCCTTCGGGAACGGCTTGAACAGCCGGATCTTGAGCAGCCCCACATCGGGGTACTTGCGGATCACGCCGCGCGCCGTGGAGGTGATACTCGATACGGTGACCAGTACCAGTTTGGTTTTAGGGCCGATATTGACTGCTTCCACGTTGTGGTATTCGCGGCCGAACAGGCGGGCGAATTCCGAAGCGTTTTGTTCTGCCCGCTCTTCTACCTGAATGGCGTCGCGCCAGTAGGTGTAGTTCATTTTATTATAGTGTTCGGGCGGCACCAGGCCTCCAAAGGATTTCGGGTTGTCCACGTCGATGCTCATGGGGCCGGGTACCCGGCGGGGCAGGAACTCGTCGACGAGATCCATATCGGGCAGCCAGACGTTTTCGCTGGTATGACTTTGGTAGAAGGCGTCCAGCACGACCATGACCGGGATATTAAGTTGTTCGGCGAGCAGGTAAGCCTGAATGACCGTGTCGAGCACTTCCTGGGAACTTTCACCGTAAAACTGGATCCAGCCGGTATCCCGTTGGGCCAGGGAGTCGGACTGGTCGGACCAGATATTCCAGGGAATGGAAGGCCGTCCCACATTGGCGATCACTACGGGCAGCCGGAAGTGCGCAATGGCATGAAGCACCTCGTGGGCGTAAAAGAGCCCCTGCCCGGCCGTGGCGGTAAACACCCGCTCGCCGCCGAGCGAGGCGCCCATGGCGGCGGCAAAGGCGGAGTGCTCGCTGTCCACATTCGTATATTTGGCGTCCATTTCCCCCAGCGCGACCATTTCGGCGAGCCGCTCTACGATGGTGGTTTGCGGCGTGATCGGGTAGGCGGGCACGAAGCCCACCCGGCACAAGCGGGCTGCTTCGGCAGCGGCGTAGTTGCCTTTCAGGATACGCTGCTGGTGCCGCGGATATTTAGCGGTTTGGAGGCCGGATTCCTTTTCAAGCATTTCCGTCTTCATGATACAATCTCGGTTAAGGTGAACTCAATGGCGGAGCAGGGGCATTCTTCGGCGCAAATGCCGCAACCTTTGCAATAGTCGTAGTCGATGCGCAGGCGGCCGCCTTCGTCGATATGGATGGCGGCGTCGGGGCAGAAGTTGAAGCAGTTGCCGCAGCTGTAGCAATCGCCGCAGTGCAGGCAACGGGCCGCTTCGGACAGGATCTCGTGGGTGTCCAGCCCCCGGGAGAGTTCATCGAAATCCATATAAAGGCTGTCCGGATGCCGGAGCATATCGCGGTGCCTCGGTGTAGGCAAGTAATAGGTATAGTTGATATCCTTGGGCAGAACGATATCCGGGAGGGTCTCGTCGGGGTGGTAGTCGAGGCCGCGCAGGAAAGCATGTACTTCTTCGGCGACCTTGTTGCCGCTGCCGATGGCTTCGGTGACGGTGCCGCCCCAGGCCATGTCGCCGGCGCAGAACACCGGGAGCGGGCCGGAATGCTCGATCTTTCCCTGTTTGGGGTTCAGGTCCTGTCCGTTGAATACATGCGCATCGAAATGCTGGCCGATGGCTTTGATCACTTTGTGGACCTGCTCCTTGTGCTCCGACCCGGGAACCGGGATGGGTTTGCGGCGGCCTGTGGCGTCGGGTTCGCCCAGCGCCATATCGATCAGCGCGAGGTCGATCAGCCCGTTGCCGTTTTTCGACAGGCCGGCGGGGGCGGTGAGAAAACGGATCCGGACGCCTTCAGCCAGGGCTTCCTCCACTTCCTGTGCAATGGCCGGCATTTCGGCGATGGTGCGGCGGTAGTAGATGACGGGTTCGGCGCCCAGGCGCAGGGTCGTACGGGCCACGTCGATGGCGGTGTTTCCGCCGCCGATGATGGCGATGCGGTCGCCTTTTTTTATGCCTGAATCCGTGCCGAAGAGTTTGAACTCGCGCAGGAAGCGGATGCCGTCGAGCGACAGGGCGTCTTCGCCGTCCAGGTGAAGGGAGGAGCCGACATGGGAGCCCACGGCAGTGATGACCGCCGAGAAATGGGGCGCCAGGTCATTTATATTGACTCTGCGGTTGCACTCGATCCGTACGCCTTTTTGTTCAATCTGCCAGATCTCCGTGTCGAGCACCTCATCGGGCAGGCGGAATTTCGGGATGCCGCTGCGCATCATGCCGCCTGCCTGGGGCAGGGCCTCGAACACCGTCACGGCATAACCTTTTTCGCACAGGCGCAGGGCGGCGGTAAGGCCTGCAGGGCCCGCACCTACCACGGCGATCTTTTCCGTTTGGGTTACAGGAACGGGCACCGGCTCCACCGGGACCGAGAGGGCGTGGTCGCCCAGGAAGCGTTCGATGGCGCCGATGTTCAGCCCCTCGTCGAACTCGTTGCGGTTGCAGGTCTGCTCGCAGAAGTGGGGGCAAACGCGGCCGCAAACGCCCGGGAAGGGGTTGTGTTCATAAATTACCTGCAGCGCTTCCCCGTATTTTTGTTCCGAAGCCAGCCGCACGAAGCGACGCACATCGGTGCCGGCAGGGCAATTGTGGTTGCAGGGCGGCCGGCGATCGACATACTGCGGCGTCACGACCCGCCAGTTGCCCGTTTTGTTTTTAGACAGTGGCATGGCCCAGAACGGCGCGTCGATGCCGGCGGGCTCCGGCTGTTCCGTAAACCGGAAGGGCGCCTCGTCGCTCAGTTCCTCTTCCGGCGGGTTGTGCAGGCGCTGGTGGAGAAAATCGTTGGGAAATTCTTCTCCCACTACACTTTTATAGGCTACGGCCGCCGCATCGGCGTTTGCCTGCGGCTTTGCCGGCACGTTTTCCCGGATCGTTTCCAGCAGAACATCGGGGTCCGCTTCAAACAGGTAGCCCATAGCCCCGATCATGGCAGCATTTACGATGGGCAGGGATTTGCTGCCAAGCCCATGGTCAAGGGATATCTTCGTGGCGGGGATCGTGTACACGGTGCAGCCCAGATGGGCAAATGCCGAGCGGGGCTTTTCCGTGTTGACGAGCACGGCGCCCCCTTCTTTCAGCCCGTCGAACACGGGCACCATGTCGATCAGGCTTTCGTCGAAGACGACGATCAGGTGGGGATGGTAGATATTGGAGCGGTTGTAGATCGCATTTTTGGCAACCCGGAGAAAGGCTTGTACCGGTGCGCCGGTGCGCTCCACACCAAATGCCGGAAATGCCTGTACCTGGAAATCGCCTAAATGGCTGAACATTTTTGCCAGAATTTCAAAGGCGGTGACCATTCCCTGGCCTCCCCTGGCATGCCCGCGTACCTCTAACATAAGTTCGACTTTTGTGACAGGATGGGAAAAAACCTCAAATCGGATGCAGTTTCCGGACTTTTCAGGGGCAGGAGAATGATATTGGTTGCTGTGCGGCTTGATCTTCATCAATTCCGGTGGTTGGAAGGCCTTATCCTGAATTGAAAGAGCACCCATTAGGCTTTTCGCAGTATTTTGCGACCTTGGCTTTGTCATACAGTGTTACTTCGTCAATCGGAAACAACATGAATAGCCGGATTTGCCTGCTCTTACCCTTTTTCTCTCTTTTTTTTGCTGCGCAAAAAGGATTTGCCCAGTGCTCGCCTTTTCTTTCGCAGCCCCTGAGCCCGCGCACGGCGAATTACGAGATCAAAGTCGCGCTCGACGACCGGACTAAAACCATCGACGCGGAGCAAACGATCCGCTTTTCCAATCCCTCACCCGAACCTATTCGCGAACTGCGGCTTTACCTCTACCTGAATGCCTTTAAAAATACGGAATCTTCCTTTCTAAAAGGCACGTCCCGCATATTCGGTCAGGGCTTTACCAATCGGAAACCCAACGAATGGGGCTGGATCGATGTGGAAAAAATGGAGCGCGAAACCGCCGGCTACAGGACAGATCTGAGCGCAAGCATGCGTTTTATCCAGCCCGATGATGGCAACGCAGGCGATCAGTCTGTTCTGGAGCTGAGGCTTGACGAACCTCTGATGCCAGGTGAAACAGGGGTGTTTCACCTGAAATGGCATGCGCAGATGCCCAAAACCATCGCCCGTGCCGGGTATAGCCGCGATTTTTACCTGTTTTGCCACTGGTTTCCGCAGTTGGGAGTCTGGGAACAAAATGCCGCCGGCAGCTGGGGCTGGAACTGTCACCAGTTTTTCCGCGGCACGGAATTTTACGCCGATTTCGGCGTGTACGATGTATCCATCCGGGCGGACAAAAAATTCGTGATGGGCGCCTCGGGTTGCCTTGTGGATGAAAAAGACAACGGTGATAGTACGCGTACCCGGCATTTCCACGCAGAGGACGTTATTGATTTCGCGTGGTCCGTTTATCCGCGGTTTCAGGTGCTGGAAGACCGCTGGGAAGGCGTGCTGATACGGCTGTTGCTGCCGCCGGAGCACGCTGCCATGGGCCCCCGGTACCTTCACGCATTGAAATTCGCATTCGCTTACCTGGATAAGCACGTCGGGAAATACCCCTATCCCGTCCTTACAGTGGTGGACCCGCCATTTCACGGCCTTCGTTCCGGGCTGATGGAATACCCCACGCTCATCACGGCCGGCACGTTTTACGGTATGCCGGCGGGTATCCGGACTTCCGAGTCGCTGGTGGTGCATGAATTTGCACACCAGTATTTTATGGGCATGCTTGCCTCCAATGAAAAGGAAGAACCCTGGCTCGACGAGGGTTTTGTTACCTATTATGAAGATCGCATCATTGATGCTGCATACGGCAAAAAACATGCGCTGATTGATGTGGCCGGCTATCATTTTGACAACCGCGAACTCACCCGGCTGGAGTACACAGCGATGCGGAACCCCCGCGAGGGGATTGTAGCCCGGCCGGGCTGGGCATTTTCGGAATCGACCTACAAATCGCTGATCTACAGTAAAACCGCCACGACCCTGCACACGGCGCAGGCACTGTTGGGCGAGGAGAAAATGGACCGGATCATGCAGGCCTATTTTGCGCGCTGGAAATTCCGGCACCCACGCGGCACCGATTTTATGGCTTTGTTGAGCGAAGAACTGATGGCCGGCCCCGATACCGCGTTTGCAAAACAGGTATACGGACTGGTCGAAACAAGCATATACGATGCGGTCGTACTGGATTATTCGGTTGTACGCATTACCAACGAGACCCTGCCGGCGCCGCAGGGCATTTTTGGGGAGCATTCTGCCGCATTTACATACCGGGAAGGCGCCGGCCCTGGGCAAATCCTGTCGAAAGTGGAAGTGCAGCGCAAAGGCGACTGGGTGTTTCCGGTAGAGATCCTGGTGGCCTTTGCCGACGGCAGCACGCAGGCCTTATCCTGGTCGGGTCTGGAAGGAAGTCATGTTTTTGAATTTACCGGGCCCTCTGCGGTAGTATCTGCGCAAATAGACCCGCAGCGGAAGCTCGGCCTGGATATGGACTGGAACAACAACAGTCTGACCCTGGAACCCGGTACGGCTCCGCTCTGGAAATACGCCTGCAAGGCGATATTCTGGATCCAGCAGTTGTTACAAACCCTCAGTTTTTTAGTCTGAACCATGAATTTACGCGACACTTTTCTGTTCGGCTTAAAAACCGGAGTGCGGCAGTGGCGGATTGCAGCCATCGTCTATGCCATTCAGGTATGCCTGGCGGTCATCCTGGGCATGCAGGTTTACGAGGTTCTGAGGGCGTCCATCGGCCAATCGCTGGAGCTGAAAAAATTGCTGGAGGGTTATGACCACACGGTTTTTACCGATTTTCTGAACATACACGGTGCGTCGATCACCCCGTTGATCGGTCAATTGCGCTGGCTGATACCGGTCTGGCTGCTCTTTTCCGTCTTCCTCAACGGTGGACTGTTGCGCTGTGCCGCCGAACCGGAAACGGCTTCCCCGCGCTCGTTTTGGCAGGGTGGGGCAGGGTACTTTTTTCCGTTTTTAAAGATCGGTCTGTTCTTTATGGTGTTGGCTTTGGTTTGGACCCTGGTCCTTTGGCTGCCGGTGGCGGCAATGCTGGAGCCGGCACTGGAACGCTTGCCCTCCGAAATACCGGTGGTTTGGGGCGTGCTTTTCCTGTTGCTGGTTTGGCTGACGGGATTGGGAGGATTGTTTATTTGGTCGGTACTCAGTCGCCTGCATTATATACGGGCCGGGCAGTCCCTGGCCGGAAGCCTCCGCGAGGGGGGCAGGCGATTTCGGGGAAACAAAACGCGGTACTGGGCTTTGCTGGTACTATTTGCCGCGCTGCAACTGTTGCT
>CAYVDV010000078.1:0-15487 GCA_964450465.1 uncultured Saprospiraceae bacterium | reverse complement strand
GTAACGGTGTACAAACCGGCGCTAAGGCCCATGGCGGCAGGGGTAGTGTTGCCGTTCGTCCAGGCATAGGAAAAAGTGCCGCTGCCGCCATTTACGGCAGCATTGGCGGACCCGGTGGCAGTACCGTTACAGGCTACCTGCACCACCTGATTAATCGTAGCGTTCAGGGCCGGCGGCGGGTATACTTCGATGCTGTCCAAAGAAAAACAGCCGGATTGGATATTCGTCACTTTGAGGGTATAGGTCCCGATAGCGTCGATCCGGGGATACAGGCTGTTGGCGCCCGACAGGATATGGCCGTCGTAAGTGGTCCATTGATAAGCGAAGAGCGTGCCTGGCGAGGAAGACCCGAATCCGCTCAGCAAAATTGGCGTACCGGTACAGTTGAAGGTCTGATTTTCGCCGGCAAAGGCAATAGGCACCTGGGTGTTGTCGGTGACCTGTACCGGCGTGGAAGTGGTGCAGCCATTGACCGGGCTGGTGGCGGTAACGGTATAGATACCCGGCAAAGTCACGGAGGGGTTTCCGCCGCTAGCGGTATAGCCGCCCGGGCCAGTCCAAAAGAAAGTTGCACCCGGGGTGGTGGAAAAGGCGGTCGGTTTTCCAATTGGGTTGGCGCAGGTGATCGTTCCCGGGGTTGTGATCAGGGTGGGGGTTGCCATGCTTACGTTCACGCTCACGCTGGCGGCATTCGTGCAGCCATTCACAGGATTGGTGACGGTAACGCTGTAAAATCCGGCCAGGGAAACAACCGGATGTTGCTGGGTGGAGGAAAAGCCGCTGGGACCGGTCCATTTGAAGGTAAGTCCGCTTGTATTCGAATTGGCATGCAGCGTGACCGTTGGGGTGATGCAGGTAATTGTTCCACCGGTGACGCTGAGGTCTGGTTGTGTTTTGTTCAGTATCACCGTAACAGTGCCGGTTGCGGTGCAGCTGTTTTGCGGGTTGGTGGCTTTGAGGGTATAGACGCCGGGTGTGGCTACATTATTCGTCAGGTTGGTGGAGGAGTACCCGCCAGGGCCGCTCCAGGTAACCGGGATGCCGGCCGGTTGCACAGTGCCGGACAGCAGCGCTGCCGGAACGACGCAAGTGATGGGCCCGCTGACCGTGGCGCTGACCGTTGGCGGAGTGGTGTTGCCGGTCACGGAAACGCTTTTACTCGCCGTGCAGCCGTTTTGCGGGTTGGTTGCCGTTACGTTGTATTGCCCGGAAGTGCCGACAGTTTGTTGCGGACCGTTGCCGCTGTAACCGCCCGGGCCGGACCAATGAAATGTCGCACTGCCCAGGCTCGATACGGCTGTCAGGGAAACCGAAGGTGTTGCGCAGGAAATGGCGCCGTTGACACTGGCGGTTACCAGATGATGCGCCGTGTCGATGGTGATCGTGGCTGTGGCTATGGTGAAACAGTCTGTAATGGTGTCGGTCAGGGTGAAGAGGTAGTTGCCGGGAATGCTTATTACGGGTTTCAGCTGTTTGCTGGTAAAGTTATTCGGGCCGGTCCAGTGAAATACGGTGTACAGGGTATCGAAGCTGACCTCCAGGGCCAGGCTGGTGACAGCGCAGGTGAGGGTGCTGTCGGTTGCGGTTGCCGCCGGCGACTGGTGAATGCTGCTGACTGTGGTGGCATCGGTGGCGGTGCAGCCGTTGGAGGTATTGGTGACGGTAAGGATATAGGTACCGGTGTGGTTGACTGTTGGCTGCAGGGTATTGGCGCCGGCCAGGATATTGCCGCCATCATCGGCGGTCCAGTGGTAAGTGTACAGCGGGCCTGCAGAGCCGCTGCCCTGGAGCTGAATGGTTGAATTGGAGCAGGTCACTGTCAATGGCATTCCGGCGTTTGCTGTCGGTGTTACCAGGTTTTGGGTGATCATGGCGCTCAGGGTTGCGGTGCAGCCGTTGGTATCCGTTGCAACAACCGTGTAGGTGCCGGCTGCCAATGGGCTTGCCGTTGAACCGGATTGGCCGTTGCTCCAGGCGTACTGGTAGCCCGGTGTACCGCCGCTGGCCGCTACGGTGATCATGCCGAATGGTTGCAGGCAGGTAATGTGTTTGATTGAACTCAGGGCAATTGCAAGCGCCGGTGGTTGCGCAACTACCAGATTTTGCAGAACCACCTCGTCTCCGGCTCCATCCGTTACCGTGCAGCTGTAGGTTCCGGCGGGTACATTGAGCAGGTCCTGTTCGTTGAGGCCGTTACTCCAGGCGAACGTAAAAGGGCTTTGCCCATTCACCAAAAGAGTGATCGACCCATTGGAGCCTCCGAAACAGGAGACCGGGATGATCTTGTCAATTTCAACGGTAAGCAGTGGAGCGGTTGCGGGGCAGGGTGAGTAAGCAGTAAGGTTTTGAAGGAAAAACAGGCAAAAGGAGAGGATTGAAAATGTACGCATGGGAAAGATTAAGATTTGGAAGCCCTCATTGCGATAGCTTCTATGAAAAAAACCGGTTCAGAGCCGTATAAGTAAATACCGTGCCCAAAAGCCGGGTTTTCTTAACCCTCCATTAAGCGAGCATTAAAATTCAATTAAAAGGAACGCATTTATTTTGCCTTTAGTGCAATGGAAATCGCTTCCACCGTGCGGCCGCTTTTTTTCGAGGTACCGCACCAGCTGCCGTTTTTGCCTTTTGCCAGCGATTTCCGGCCTTTCAACCGGGCGGAATAGAGGAGATCGTATTTGCCGGCATCGGCGCCTTCCAGGGAAATGGCAAAACCTGTGATGCGGCGACGGGTATTCGTAGTGCCCGCGTATGCTCCTTCCTGCGGGCTGGCGACAATGCCGGTTGAAGTGTTGACCTGATAGCTGAGTTTCAGGCGGGCAGTGGCCGGTTTGAGCTGCAGACGGAAGCCCAGCACCCGCTTGACGGGCTTGAAATCGTCGCCGATCAGCAACCCGGGCTCAAACGCCACCTCGCCGCCAGAATTGAAGCGGATGGCTCCTTCGAGCAGTACGGCTGCCGTGGAAGGGCCGGTTCCGGCAGATTTCAACGCGTTTTGTACGGCCAGCCCCGCATCGATACGGCCGTATCCGTAGAACGGACTATGCCCCGAGGCGTTGTATTCGCCGCTTTTTTCGTCAATTCGCGTGCAGGAGTTGCGGATCATGTCTTTCACCTCGGCCGACTTCAGGTTGGGGTTAACAGCCAGCATCAGGGCGACGACGCCGGCCATGCCCGGGCAGGCCGCCGAGGTGCCGCCAAAGGAGTTGACATAGTTGTCGGGGGTGTAGCCTGCCGGTCCGACCCGGTCGGTGGTGCGCAGCCCCTCGCTCAGCGGGGTGGGGTGCTGGAAGGCCTTCCAGCCGTAGTCGGCGCTTGGGAAACAAACCCAGACCGCTTCGCCGTAGTCGCTGTACACGCAGCGTTTGCCGGTGTCGTTGCAGGCAGCCACGGCAATGACGCCGGGGTAGCTGGCATAGCCGTCGTTTATCGTGTCTTCGTTGCCGTTGCCGGCGGCGAACAGGATGACGCAGCCTTTCCCTTCGCGGCCCTTGGTACGGGCGTAATCCATGGCCAGGCGCGTGCTGTCGGGCAGGGGGGTGCTGCGGTTGTGGACGGAATCCATGGGGTTCCACCATTCGCCGTCGGTGGGCCCCCAGGAGCAGGAGATGACATCGGCGCCGTGGTCGGCGGCCCAGGCGAAGGCATTGGCTTCGGCCATACTGCCCAGACCGCTGCGCAGGCGAATAGGCATCAGCGTGGCTTCGGGGGCTGTACCGGAGGAGCCGCCGGGCAATCCGGAAGCGCAGGCCATGCCGGCACAGGCGGTGCCGTGGTTATCGTCGTCGGTTTTGGGCCGGGGGTCCTGGTTGTTCAGGGTAGCGTCGAGCGGGTGCACCACGCGGCCGGCAAATTCGGGGTGGTTCACGTCGATACCGTCGTCGATCACGGCGATGGTGACGCCCTTGCCCCGGGTTGTTGCCCAGGCTTTTTCGATATTGATATGCTGGTTGACGGTATTGCCGTTGATCGCTGTTTGTACGAGGTGCCATTGGAGCGGATGTACGCCTTTGTAGCGGCGTTCCTGTACCAGTTCGGGGTGGCAGTATTCCACCTGTTTCTCCGCCAGCAGTTTCTCGGCGATATTGAACACTTCCAGGCCGGTGCCTTCCACGGCTTCCACAAAATAGGCATTGGTCGCAAAGGGCAGTTTGCTCTTTATTTTGAGCTGGTATTTATCGATGATAGCCAGGCAGTCTTTTTCCGGTGTGCTATCGGTAAATTTGACAAAGAAATTCTCGGTGTAGAGCATGACCTCGCCGCTGTCGGCGTCCTGCAGCACGCGTCCGGCAAAGCGAATGTTGTCTTCCTGCTTCAGTGCGGCCCGGGCGGCATCGCGTTGCCGGGTGCCTCCGGTTGATTCCATTTCGCCTTCGGCGGCCACCCTGCGCACGGTTATTCCTGCCTCGGGGAAACTGGCCACTTCTTTGGTGTCGTCAATGATCGCCCGGCTGGAGCGGCTGAGTGATACTTTTTCGATTTGCTGGTTGCCTTTCGTGCGAATGGCCACCATGTCCGGGCTTTCGACCAGTTCGATCGTTTTGCCTTTTTTACCGCCGAATTTTACTTTGTACATGGGTTGAATTTTTTGATTAGGCAGGGTGAATGTGTGGGCTTTTATCTTCAACGTTTCCGGCTGGCATTTTGATGCAGGGGTGGGGATTTTTTTGGATGAGATGGCCGGGGGAGAAGGATTGGAACGCGGATGACGCGGATTTTTTGTTGGTATTCAATTGCTCGAGGGCTATGACTATTCCATTGATCCTCCTTTTTGTCATTCTGTAAGAATCCGTTCGCACATTGCCTGGAATGTTCCGGATGGCCCTTGTAGTACGAACAGATCCCTTCGGGATGACAAAAAGGAAGATTCCAACCATGGTTTTTACTCTCTGACCAGGTTGCCGTGGTTCAGGAAGTATGCAAACCCTTGAAAAAATCCGCGGCGATCCGCCTGATCCGCGTTCAAATCCTTCTCAAGCGGCATCCTTCTACCCCTTGGCTTCCTCGTCCCCCGTATCTCCGGCCGGCGGCGCGGCGCGGGTGCTTTCGAACAGCCCCGATCCCGGCTTGGTCAGCAGGGGTGGGGGAGGGCTGGCTGGCGTAGCCGCCGTCTGTTGGGTGGAGGCCGCGCCGCCGTTCCTGAAATTGACCAGTTGTTTCAGCAGGTCGAACCAGAACTTGGCGCCGAGCGAGATCGCCAGGCCGGTAGCGAGCCAGCCGATGAGTTTATACAGCCACCATTGGCCTTTGTCTTCGGTGGGCCATTCGATATTTTCCCAGCCCAGTCCAAGGGGCGAGCGGATGGCGGCGATGTTTTCGTTGAGCAGCGTATCCATCCGGGCTTTGGCCGAGTAAAAATCCGGGTTTTTCAGCGTGCTGTCTATTTCAGCCGGTTCGGGCTGGGTTTCCACAAATTGGGTGGCGGAATCGGCCAGGTATTCGCGCAGGACAGCATTGGAGGACAGGGTACTGTAAATGTTGATCACGTCCACATTGAACGACACGGCGAGGCCCATGCCCACCCAAAACAGCCAGATACGCACATTGCTGACATACCACTCGGAAGCGCGTTCCATCACCTCATTGAACCAGTCTTCTACTTTCTGGCGGAACAGGGTCACGTCGTTGTACGACTCCCGGTACAAAAACGAGAGGATCTCCTTCATCTTGCCTTCCGGCAGCTCTTTGATCGACTGTTCGATCTGGCCGGTGTTGTTGGCTTTCAGCAGGTCCATCAGGATCGCTGTGAAAGTGCCCGGCCGGATGTAGGAGGGGGGGAGCGGGGCCTTGCGCAGGAAGCGGAACAGGTTGGCTTTTTCGCCCAGTTGGTGGAAATACACGTGGTTGGTGAAGGCCTCGGCTTCCCTTTCGCCCAGCATGCTCCGGATGGCGTTGATCAGGTTTTTGCCGCGCAGCAAAAACAAGCCGGCCAGCATTTCCATGATGGTGGTGGCAAAGAGGCTGAACAGAAGCAGGATGAATACGATCCCAATGACGATGGAGAGGAGATTGAGCATAAGGCGGTGGGTGCGTTTAATTTGGCAAAAATGGATTGGGTGCCAAAAATGCGGGATTTTGCCCGGAATTATAACAGAAAAGGGGATTTATTTTCGGCAGCCCGGAGCCGATACATGCATGTCAGCGCTCTTGACTATGCAGTGGTTGAATCTTAAAATAAAGAGAGGGAATTTGCATTTGTGTGCGTTTTGTTGAGTATATTTGTAGGTGTAGTTCTATGGAGTTCGGGTGATTGGTTTTTTAATAAAATAACCGCTTTTGCCATGAAGACCTCGAGATCCGAAACGGTAAGCCGGATAGAAAAATTTATCTCCGGCGGGAAGTTGAAGTACGCCTTACGGGTGATGCGCAACTTTTTTGAAAAGCATGGATTCCACGAAGAAAAGGCGGAAGCCCTTCTTCTGCAGAGTCGTTTAGCCAACCTTGAAGCAGAGCACAGGCGGACGGGGGAAAATATCGATATTGCCAGGAATCATATCACTGTTGCAGCGCTTGAGCTGATCCGGAAAGTCGATACGGAACCCGAAGACCAGGACCAATCGGTTCCCATTTATTCAAAGGGCAAGTTGCTGCACAATATTCCACGGCAGATGAAGATCGGTGACTACGTGGAATGTAAGGTCCGCATTGCGCACAACAAAAGCGCGCTGCTCAAGGGGTTTGACCCGACTCCGGATACGGCCATTCGAACCATTCCCAAGATTGGAAAGTTGATGGAGGTATCCCTGATATCCCTGAGTGAAGCCGCTTTTACCATCACGCCTGTTGCGAAAAAACCCAGGCAGTTGATCTTCCCGGATGTGTACACCGAATGGATCTTTTTTGTAAAACCGCTGGAGCCCGGCAAACACACCCTGATTTTGGATGTCGCCCTGATTATCGAGGATGGGTTGAATGACATGGTTCGGCGGGAGACGTTCAGTGAGGAAATCGAAGTTAGCACCACCACAACTTCGCCCGGCTACTGGCAAACCGACGCCTTTCTGTACACCACACCGGTGATGTATCAAAGGATGTCTTCCTGGGTGGCCTTGCTTTTTATAAACCCGGAAATTTTTAAACGCCTGTATATCCTGCTTTTTGGAGCGAGTATTGCCGTGGGAGGGGGGATTGCGTATTATTTGTTTGATGCACTTTATACGCCTCCCCTGAAATCCTATGTAGCAATCGCAAAATCGCATGAATTCCGGGAGCCGGTGGTTTATTACAAGGATGAAGCCATAAAATTTACGCTGGATTCAATCGATCAACGTTTGTTATACTTTGACCTTAAACTGCCTCCGTTGGATACGCTCCGTCCGGATACTTTTTGGGTGGCTGATGCAGCGAAGGGTAATTACTGGCATTTTAGGGGAATCAGAGATACCGGCAAAATTATTCCACTGGAGCTGATCGGCATTTCATCAAGGCCCGAAAAGGGCCCTATGCAGGGTCCCGAAAAGCCTCTCCCACCTCCCAAGCCCAACCCGGGCTGCCGAACTTTTTTGCAAATGGAAAAGGCGACGGAGGCGGAAATTTCGATATGGATAGATACTGTAAAAGCAATCAAAGCGAAGCGGGTTGGAGAAGGACTATATACGGTCGGTATTTGCGATTTTCGAAATATTCGTGTACTTAAGTATGTAGGACCTAAATACACTTGTTTGATTTTTCCTGATGATTATAAACTGATTGGGGATACCTTGTATTTTTCTTGCAATATTGTATCTGGTCCTGGTATTTATGACCCAACCAACTATTGTATAGTTCAAGTCAACCTTCCGGAGGAATTTAATAATCCTAAACTTGAGCTTCCGATAATCCCGCCGAAAGATGTCACATTTAATACGGAGGGCGGAGCGCTTGAATTTAGGATTCACCGTGATACTATTCCCAAACTACCAATAATTAAAATTTCCGCCCAATTGACTTCCGGGCAAAAAACTAGTTGTATAAAAAAAGGTCCATTTTTCATAAATCTAAACGATACCAAAGCAATAATAGATTTAGACTGCAAATCTTCACTTCCCACGCCCCCCAAACTGGTAAGAGCTACCATTAAGCTACCCGAGCCAATTACCCCGCCATACACAGTGTTCCTGAATGATAAGCCATTTGAGAAAAGTCAGGTGACAAATGATGGCAAATCTATTCGGCTATCGTTACCCAATGGGACTAAGACCGTTAATATCCGAATCGTGGATGAATACTATACCTGGCGAGCCTCGGGGACGCTGAACGGGTCAAGCATTACGTTGTCGGCTAGGAGTGATTGTATAGGCAAGATGATTCGTGTCGAAATGGACCCGGATCCGGCGCTGATGGATTTTCGCAAACAGATGGAAATTAGGGTGGATGATATAGATGACCCACCGTATTTAAGTTCCATTCAACCGGACTTCCCGCCATTGAACATTTCGAATGACCGCGACAAGACGGTTTCGCTTTTGCTTAGGGTTGTTGACGACAACAATACGCTGCGGTACTTAAAAATCAGTCAAATTTCGATAAAGCGAGGCGCCTGCGGTACGATAAACTGGCCGTGTAAGCGTTCCAATTTGCCGCCGGGCTTTCATTTGTTGGGCAAAGAGCGGTGAATACACCCGTCGGAAGGTAATTTTATTACAAACCACCTTCCGCCGGGTGTAATCCCGGATTCCCCTATCGCAACATCAATTTCCCCGCCGCATAAATCCTGTCCGGCAGGCTGATCCGGAAATAGTAGATGCCGGCGGGCAGCTTGCCCCGCTCGAAGCGGTATTGCCGGCCGCTGAAGCCGGCTTCCTGCATGCGCAGGCCGGTACCGTCGAACAATTCGAACCGGGCCTGCGGAAGCTCGGCCGGGAGTTGCAATACAGCCGATTCGGTACTGGGGTTCGGGTAGATGCTGACCGGCTGGAGCCCGGCGGCTTCCTCGTTTTTCAACACAATGAAATGCTCCCCGATGGTGTGGAACACCGTGTTGGTCGCTATCGGATCGTTGAAGTCGAAATAGATATGCGCCGTGTTTTCAATGCGCGTCCCGTTGGGGTTGTCGGGTTTTTGGGCTGCGCTGAAGTTGAAGAAGCCCTGCGATCCGGCTTTGTTCACATTGCTGTCGGGGAGCATGATGTTGTCGAAGTGGAAACGCAGCACATTTCCGTCCACGATGTTGAAATAAAAGGGATGGCTGGAGGCGCCGGGCCGTACGCTGCGAGGGTCGAGGTACTCCGACAGCGTATCCACCACCACCACGTTGAAGGCGGTATCCGTACCGGTATTTTGGAAGCGGATCTGGTATTCAATACTGCGGTTGGCTTCCAGCAGGTGGTCGGCGCCAAACCCGGAAGGGAAGGCGGTTTTATCGTTCGGGTCGTAGGAGCCGGTATTCTGACGGCAGTCGGAATCGAGGAAGGGGTTGGGGCTGCTGAATGGCAACTGGGTAACCAGGCCGGGCTGGTTGATGCTCGTACAACCCTCGATGGTCGCCGACTCGGGCCCGCCATAGGGGTGGAAGGGCTCCTGTTCGGCTTCCAGCCGCCAGGTGGCGCCGTTGGCAGGCACGGCAAGGTGAAAAGTTTCCCCTGCATTGAGTTGGAAACCGCCCATCTGGTACATGATCACATCTTCCACGACAATGAAATCGAGCGTTTGCTGCATATTTCCCGAGCCCTGGTTGCGGATCTCCAGTCGCACGGAATCGCCATCGCAGGAACCGGTCACGCGAACGTCGGCGCCCGACCAGTTGACCGAGGTGGGACAAAGCGTATCGGGGTAGATATGGGCTTCGGAGCAGTGGGTGGCGCCAGGCGGCGCTGCGCAGTCAAGTGCAAAATACAACTTGAAATCGGTGCAAACACCGGCCCCGAGGTCGCCGAGCTGGAAGGACCAGCGGTTATTGCCCAGGTCTGTGCCCGGAATGCCGGAGCTGGTATAGCTCAGATACGGGTCCAGTTGCACTTCGACATGCACATCCTCAACCGTTTCCGTGCTCAGGTTGCAGGCTTTAATCGTGTAATAGCCTGGGAAGCAGCGCCGCATAACTGGCGCGGCGATATCGACCATCAGCAAGGGGCACAAGGTAGAGAGGGCAACCGGAATATCCTGCACCACCGTTTGGTTGGGCTCAAGGTTTACCGTGTACGTGCTGGAGCAGTTCTGCCCGTAGTTGAACGGTACGATCAGGGAGACCGTGACGGCAGTGTCGCCCGGACAGATGTACTGTAAAAAGTTGCCGGCACTGTCGGATACGGTCAGGTATTCGCGGCCGGTTGTATTCCCGGTCATTTTCACCTTCCAGTTTTTCAGGGGCATTTCGTTGCTGTCGTAGCTGCAATTCTGCATGGTATCGGCGAACACTTTGCCGGACACGGCATTGCCACTGGGCGCCAGCACTGAAATGATCTGGGTATAGGTATAGCCGTTGGTATTTGCACTGTAGAAACTCGAGAAGTCGGTAGGCGAGGGATCGCCAGGTTGTATTTTTACTATGGTGGGGTTCCAGGGCGCCGCTGTGCCGGGTGCTGAAACCACAGGCCCCGGCAGGTTGGCCGGATGGTTCCATGTGGCATTTGGGTTTGGGTTGGGCACCAGCGTAAACGGCAGAGCGGGGTTGAAGGAACACCAGTTGATGATCGACCAGGTGCGTTCGATGCGGTACAGCATGCCGGGTACGTTGTTGTACACAACATCGGAATAGGCGGTGGCGAGTAACTCGCAGTCTTCTCCGAAGAAGATAGGCTCGCCGTAGCTGCTTTGCAGGTCGCAATCGGTGGTGATCACGTCATTGGGGAACTTGACGAAATACGCCTGTGTGTAGTTTACAGTAATGGTTTGGGTGCATTTGGCGGTGTTGCCGCTGCAATCGACGATGTTGAAATTGCGCTTGATCACGCCCTGCAGGCAATTTTCGTTGAACTGGCTGAGGTCGTTTTGTTGGGTGAGCGTGTCGATGCAACAGTTGTCGAAGGGCTGGACCGTGCCGTAGGCAAAGAAAGAGGGATCGTAGTTTTCACAACTTACTGTGACGTTGGCCGGTGCAATGCAGACGGGTTTGATCTTGTCCTGAACGATCACCTCGGTAATACAATCCGTGGTTTGGCCGCGGCAATCGCTTACGCGCAAGGTGATATTTACGCTGTCGCCGATCTCGGCGCAGCAAAACGTCACGCTGTCGCCAAAGTCATCGGGCAGGTTATCGGTATCGCAGGGACCATCCTGCTGCTTGCGTACCTGAAAGCTAACCCCGCAGCAGTTGTCGTAGGAACCGTCGTCAAACGTCTGCGCGTTGACTTCGGCCGTACCGTCGGCGCCAAGCGACACGAACGTTAATGCGTCGCAGACGGCTACCGGAGGCGTCTTGTCCTCCACCGTGATCGCTACGGTGCAGGTGCCGGAATTGCCGTTGCAATCGCTCACCTGCAGGGTGACCGCAAAAGTCGAATCGGCTTCGTCGCAGCAAAAGCTCAGGGTTGAACTGAAGGGGTCGGGCAGATTGTCGGCATCGCAGGGGCCATCGGCGGCACGGGCGGCGAGAAAACTCACGGCCGTGCAACAGAGATCGTATGAGCCGGCATCAAGGGCGGAAGCCGGCACTTCCACCGGGCCGCCAAATGGCGGTATTGCAACGGTGTAGGCCGTTTTGCACACAAGCACCGGCGGGTCGGTATCCGGGTCGCAGTTTTGGGCCTGCAGGTTGTTCAGCAGGGTCAGCAACAGCAAAAGGAGCGTATGGCGGAATAGATTAGTCGGCATAATAGTCAAATTCAGGTGAAAAGGATGAGTATCGTCATGTACATAACTTGAACGCTACAAAAGTGCGGGGCCCGGATTTTCCAGCCAAAATCAAATTTTGTACTTTGTAATGCAGTAATTTATTATTTTTGTTGTAACTAACTGTAAATGATTATTTTAAAATATTTTTGTAGAATACTTTGCGTTCAATCGTTTTCAAAAACCTTTCCTCTCATGAAAAACAGCGCCCTGTACAGACTGGTGCAATCGTTTTCGCCGGTGGAGGTCCGGGAAGTGCGCAAGTTTCTGGTCTCGCCGCTTTTTAACCAGCGGAACGACCTGCCGGCATTGTTTGAGCAGCTGCGGACAGCCGGCGAAGCGGACACCCGGCGCTCCGTGTGGAACGGCATAGCGGGAAAAGCGCCCTACGACGATCAGCAAATGCGCCTGCAGATGAGCTACCTGCATCGCCTGCTCGAGCAATATCTCGTGTGGAAAGAGCGGGAAAGCGATGCCCTCGAAAACCGCCTGACCCTGGCAATGGCCTACCGGCGCCGCGGCCTTTCCGAGGCCTTCGAGCGGACCCGCCGCAGCCTCGAAAAAATACAGGAAGAACAACCCCTGCGCGATACGGGCTATTTCCAGCGGCAGTTTCGCCTCGACTGGGAAGCGTTTCAGCTGGCCTTTAAAAACGATCCTACAGATGTGGGCTTGCTCCATAAACTGGCCAACACCGCCGAACTGGTGTTTTTGTCCCAGCAGTTGCGGATCGTTTGCCTGCTGGCAGCCCACAGCCAGGTGTACCATACGCCCATGCCTGCCGGCTGGACGGAACAGGTGCTCGCCCTGGCGGCCGCGCGCGAGCCGGAAGGGCATCCGCTGATCCTGATGTATCTGCAATGCTACCGCATGCTCCGGTATCCCGAACAGGAGGCCAATTTTCACGCGTTCAAGCAATCGCTGCTGCAACATGCCGACTTTTTTGGCGACGAAGAGCAGCACAGCTTGTATATCTGGGCGATCAATTACTGCGTGCGCCGGATCAACTCGGCGGAAGCGCCCTATTTCCGCGAGGCGCTTGACCTGTACAAGGCCGGGCTTGAAAAAGGCTATATTTTTGAAAACGGGGAACTGTCCCGCTTTACCTATCACAATATCGTAGCCGCCGGCCTGCACCTGCACGACCTGGACTGGGTGCGTTTTTTTATCAATGAGTACAAAAACCGGTTGTCGAAAAAGTACCGGGAAAGTTCCTTCAGTTTCAATCTGGCGCGCCTGGAATTTGCCAACCGCAATTACCCCTATGTGATGGATCTCCTGCAAGCGGCCAACTACCGCGACCCCCTGCTCAATCTGGCCGCTAAAATGCTCCTGGTAAAAACTTTTTACGAAACCGGCGAAACGGAGCTCATACCCGCCCACCTCGACGCCATGCGCAACTACATCCGCCGGAAACGGGTGATCGGCTACCACCGCAGCAACTACCTGAAAACCATCCGCTACCTCGAACGCCTGCTGCAGCTCCGGCCCAAGGACCGGCGCGCGGCACAGGAACTGCGCAATGCGATCGATGCCGAACCGGGTATTACGGAGAAAGGGTTTTTGTTGAGGGTGCTGGAGGGGGCATAACCATCAACTTAAGGGCTTGGGGCATATTTTAAAACCTTTCAAAATTTCAAATTGGACATTTACATTTTGACTTTAAGGGGTCTTCCCGGGTGTTGAAATGTCATTTTTTAAGTCAAAAGGCAAATTTGAAAAAATTGACGCCTGCAAATTCCTTAGTAACGCTTAAACAATAAAGTCACGCTCTAAGTCCGGGAAGGGACAGGAGGCCAATTCCTCACCTGCCGGCCTTTTGCATCAGCCAGCATAAAATGATCCATTGAAAAGCAGCCCACCAGGCAATGACCGCAGGACAAAAGATTGCCTAAAAAGGTGTTTTTCTTTTTGGCCCATTCCCGCAAGGGGAGGAATATCGCCATTTCACTGACATCGCGCTATGTTTCAATTTTAGTACAGTATTTCAACTTGAAAACCCGCACTCCCGGCACTGATCGCAATCACCCCCGCCCGTATTGACAAATTCCTGGAAAAAATCTAACTTGAAAATCGTTTGACCACCCGTTTTAAACATCCCACCCATGAAAGCAACTGTCGCTCCCGCCATAGAACACAGTTCCTCCAGTCAGGCTTTGCATGACCAAAATAAAGGCAACTCAGCATTCTTCGGCCCCGCTGCCGAAAATGAAACGCCGTTTTTTGCCCCCCGCTTACAAACCAAACTGACCATTGGCAGCCCCGGCGACAAATACGAACAGGAAGCGGACTCTGTGGCCGACCGTGTGGTGCAACGCCTGAGCAACCTGCAGGCAGCCGCCCCAGCTGTACAGCGCAAATGCACGGACTGCGAAGAAAAAGAAAAACTCCAGCGCAAGGAAGAAGAGGAACCCGAAGCGCCGGAGGTGATGCGTAAGGAAACGGAGGAAGAAGAGGCCCCGCCGGTACAAGCCAAAGAAAAAGAGGAGGAAGAAAAAACCGGCATCATGCGGCAAGCCGGGCCAGAAGAAGAAGAACCCCTGCAAACCAAAGCCACCCCGGACGGCGCCGCCTCCCCAAGCCCAAGTCTGGAGAGCCGCCTGTCCTCCGCCAAAGGCTCCGGCGCTGCGCTGGATAAAAATACCCGCCAACCCATGGAGGCCGCCTTCGGGCAGGACTTCAGCCGGGTGCGCATCCACACAAACAGCGGCGCCGCACAGATGAACCGGGAGTTGAACGCCCGGGCATTTACGCATGGGCGGGATATTTATTTTAATGCGGGGGAGTATAGCCCGGGAAGTACGGAGGGGAGGAGGCTGCTGGCGCATGAGTTGGTGCATGTGGGGCAGCAGGGGGGGGTAAGAAATAAAATTATTCAACAGAAAGCGAAATCACCTGCAAGCCAATATAGTCTCACCATTTTTGTTGATGCAGCAGGATACAGGTATGGTTCACCGGAATCTTTGGCAAAAAGCATGGGAAAGCAGGCCGGTAAAGGGCACAATCAGGTAGGGCACACATGGGTAAGTCTTGAAGATAAATCCACGGGACTTATCGAATCCGGAGGACATTCCGGTGAAACGGGAAATGCCAGTAAAAACCCCAGTATTTCTGATTCAGCCTTTTTAACATATTCCGGGGGCGTATCGAAATTAGTTACAATGAATCCGACTGACCCATCACCAATGGCTTCTTTGCCTGAGGCTGACCCTAAAAACCCGATACGGTGGTTAAAATATATCTACGAAGATGGGCATTGGGCTCCTGGAACCGGCGGGCATACAAATATCTCCAAACAAAAAACCTGGGATCTAACGAAAAGCCAGTTTGATGCCGCAAAGTCAAAGATAGATGCGCTTAAGGCTGCTGGTGGTGCTAATTTGAAGATGTATGGTTTGACAGGAAAACAATGTACCAGCACCGCAGCCGATATCGCCAAGGAGGCAGGAATAATGCTCGATCCGTTTGTTCAAATGACGTTCCCAAGCACTATCAAATTATCCGGATATACCCTGCGTTTATGGACAGATCCTGCGCATAAAACGATACGGTTCGCCCTTCCGGATAAAATGAAAGATATAATATAATGGATGATTCCTTGAAAATAAAATAGTTTAAACTCCCGAATCATTGGTTTTAACCATCCCACCCATGAAAGCAACTGCCGCTCCCGCCACAGAACACAGCTCCTCCAGTCAGGCTTTGCATGACCAAAATAAAGGCAACTCAGCATTCTTCGGCC
>CAYVDV010000077.1:6303-15498 GCA_964450465.1 uncultured Saprospiraceae bacterium | reverse complement strand
ATTCGGCCATCAGACGCCTTTTCAGTCCGGCAGGTATTTTTGAGATGGCTTCTAGTGCGTCTGGTCAATAATACCGGACGCGGCACCAAGGCCTATTCCTCATAAAAATAATCCCCGCCGGCATTCCAATACTGGTAGCGGGCCCGGTTGGCAAAGCGAACTTCCCCAACCTTTTTCCGGATGAACTCCTCCCGTTCTTTCTCGGGTATGTCCGCCATTATTTTTACCTCCGGACGCTGCCAATAGGGATTTGAATAGTCCTCCAACTCATCATTTTTATCCGTTTCCCGGGCCTGCACCCCAAAAATTTGCGAGTTCAGGGAAACCGTTACATAGGCAAAAAGCCAGTTTTTATCCTTTTTTTGCTTGACCTCAAAGAAATATACCATCGCCGGGCTGCCCCATTGCAAGGTCCGGTGCCGGCTGATAAACCGTATCGAATCCGGAGCAGCCTCCCGGTCATTGTCGTGTTTGCTCATATCCTCCACCAACATGGCGCGTACCAGGGCAACCGTATCGGCAAACCAGGACCGGTACGAATCCAGCTGACCGGCATCAACCAGGTGCCGGTACAGCATATAACGGGTGCGGTCGTCATCGGCAAAGGCAAGCAGGTTCAAGGGATCGACCGCTTGTTTTTGCTCCAGGGTCAGGCTCCAGGCCGTAATCTGCACTTCTTTGTCCGGAGAATGCGTGGCTTGCGCAAAAAGGGTCTGCACTTGTTTGTCGCTTCGCAGAAAAGGCGCCAGCAGTCGCAACGGGCGCTCCAGATCGGTATCGGAATCCCCGTACGGCATGTAATAACCACCCATCATATACCGGTCTTCATCCATGGACGCATCGCGTTTGATCTCAGCGGCATAGGCCTGTTGCCCCAGCTTGTTGTAGGCATCCCGGATCAGCTCTTTTTTCAACCGGGCGTAGGACCGGGATTTCAGCAGGTTGCGTTGCACTGCCTTATCCAGCAATTGTAAAACTTCATTCCGGTATGCATCCTGACCTGTCAGGTCCAGCAATGCCGGCAAATTGTGCACGACAAGCTCCAGGGAGTCGTTAAAGGCTTCAAAAACGGCGGAAACGGTGGCGCTATGCACAAACTGGCTTCCGTTGCGAAGGCGTCTGATCAGTTCTTCCTGTGCCGGCCGGGTCTGCATCTCGGCGAGGGCAATTAAAAAGGACTGCTGGTACCGCATGGAGTCGGGATAGCGGCGCGACAGATCGAGCACAAATCGCAGGGCTTCCGGACTGCTAAAGCCGCCCAGGGCCTGGAGCAGGGCATTCCGGTGCATAAAGCGCAAGGATCCGAATTCAGGGTGTGTTATCGCCGCCCGGATAGCCGGAAAATCGGATGCTTCCACCGATTTTTTCCAAAACTGTTCAAGGCGGCCCAGGGCCTTTTCCCGCACCAGGCTGTCCGAAGCATAGATATCCTGCAGAAAATCCAGTTTGCGCCTGCCAAAGGGCAAAATGCCGCTTGTGGTGTCGGTTGGCGTAAACGTGTCAAATACCTTATCCACAAAAGCGCTTTGCTCGCCGCCGAGTTGCACCGTGGCGGCCAGTATGTACATCCTGCCTGGTGTTACCATGATCCGGGCGCGGATACCGCGGGTGCTGTTGGTATCTTCCAGCAGAAAGCGCCCCACTAAAAGCCGGTCGTCGGGTGCATCCCAGTGTTGCTCGCGAAAAACCAGTTTTTCTTTGCCCAGGATACGGTGGCGGACAAAGGACTGAAACGAGTCCAGGGAAGGCGCCATGCTACCCGGCTGCATTTCGATCGACTGGATAAGGACCTGCTCGCCCTGCAAGGGCAGCTCCAGCACGCGCATCAGCCGCTTCGGACCCGTTTCCCGGTACATGCCGGAGCGCTTGCTCTTTTGGTATCCTTCCTGAACAATGCGCTTTAGCTTTTCCAGAAACGGGGTTGGCGGCTTGATGGCAGCCAGCGGCATCGACGCCTCAAAAAGCATGTTGGTATCCGGCAGCATTTCCCAGCCCTTCGGGTAGTGATGCGGCTGCAGTGCAAAGGACTTGAAGTACGAGTCCGGCGCACCCGGCTCTTGCTTCCGGCAACCCAACAGGTAATAGTGGGGCCCGTCGATCACCAGACGCAGGTAATACCAGGCGCTGTCGCGATCCGAACGGAACGACACATCCTGGATGGGATAGGGCGCCGTTGCGACGAGCGTCATGACCGGCGGTTCCTTCGTGAACTGCCCGGCTATTTTTTCTCCAATGATATTCAGTTCAAAGGTATCTTCCTCGATATACTCCCAGTCGTGGTATTCCGCCCGGTAGAACAGGTAAAAGGCGCTGTCCACGGGATCGACCGTGGCCAGCAGGTAGCGGTCCGCATCCTTGTCGCCGGTTGTGTTGAGCATTGGCGCTGCCGGCAAGGTCAGCCGGAATCCCCCTTCGGGCGGGCTGAAGGGAGTCGGTTGGCGCCGGGCAGGCAGCTGCTGCCGGTGAAACTGTACACTGTTGATAAACCGGGCGCCCATTTCGCCGCCCATGTAATCGCCGTTGCCCCCGGCGGCAAAAACCAGCACCTCCATCGGAGTAGCCACTATTTTATAGCGGAGGATATCGCCCCGGCGGGTGCGGGTGGTAACCTCGAACCCGGGAAGGGGGTCGCTCAAGCGTTTTTGTTCCTGAATTCTGCCGGGTATCTGTTCGTAGATCAGGCTATCGATGCGGTTTATGATGTATTCCGGCGACTGCCCGTTCCAGAGGCCGTACGAGTACAAGCGATACACGGCATAATAGGCGCCGTTGCTCATGTCGGCGCAAAGTTGTTGTTCGAGGCCCTGGCCGTCCACTGTTTGATAAAACTTGCCGGGGGCTTCCACCGACCACGTGGAGTCGGCGGCCCATTGGCGGGAAAATTGCACCGGATAGCGCAAGGCTTCGATGGCTTCTTTTTCCTGTTTGCTGTTGTTGGCGCTGAATTGCACCGGCCGGAGGGTGTAGCCTTTTTGGCGGAGCAGTTTGATCAGGCCCATATCGCCCGGCAGGTGTGCGGCGCCAATTGCTGAAAACAAGGATTTTCCGCTCTGAAGAACCGAATCGATACCCCTGGCCATGATGAGGTTGCGTTCGTCCAGCATCCAGCGTTGGAAATTCTTGCCGGGCTGCATCATTTTATTCAGGGAATCCATGAGCGAAAGATCCTGGTCGCGATAGGCATCCTCCATGGTGGCGCGGGAATACAAACCCGGATAGTAGCGGCGGTCGTTTTCCTCGGCATCGTCGTCGGGCAGTTGTGCGCGCACCAGCGCTTCGTAGCTGCCTTCCAGCGTTTCCAGGCCGATCACGGTTTTGCCGAGTTTGCGGCCTGCCTGAAAAATGAACAGGTCGAGGTAGGTATCTTCTTCGTAGTCCTGGCGGTATTGGTTGGAGCGGTATAAAAACTCGTTGGTCAGGCGTGGTTTGGCCGACAACATTGCGCCCAGCAGCTCGTTTTCCGGTGTTTCAAACTTGAATTGTATCTCATATAGATTGGGTTGCAACGAAGCGGCCCCCATGGCATAGGCGCCGAACTGCGGGCTGAACAGCTCGTTTTCCCGCCCGTCCAGCATTTGGGTAAATGCCTGCCACTTGTCGTGGTCCGTTTCCAGGGCAACCACGTCGGCCTGGCGGAGCGCTACAAAAAACGAGTCGCTGAGATTGAAGGCCAGTTTTTCGGGCACGTGCATGGTGCCGTAGAGGTAGCCGTTTTTGGCAATGCCATTGCCGGAGACCTCCCAGAGCAAACCCTTGAGTTTTTCCGGGGTTTCCTGTGCGGCAAGACTGTGTACGGCACAAGCGATTATCAGGGGTAAAAAGGAACGTAGCATACGGAGGAAATGTTAAATTTTAGTGAAAACGTTCCGGAACGGGGATAGCAATACATCCCGGGGCAAAAAACTTCAAAGCAGTTCCAGAAATTCACTCATGATCATGGCGGTGGCGCCCCACACTACCCGGCCATCCACTTCAAAGTAGGGCACATTCTGGATAATGGTGCCCTGCCCGACCGTGACATCCGTAAGCTTCCGGTTTTCCGATGTGTGAAAAACCGAAAGGGGCGGGGTGAGGATCATATCCACCTCGCCGGGCTGGGGGACAAAATGGGCCGGGCCATGCAGGATCCCGACAAAAGGGTACACGATAAAATTGCTGACGGGGATGTACAGTTCGGTCAGGCGGCCCAGGATCTCGATCTGTTGTGCCGGGGCGCCCACCTCTTCTTCCGCTTCCCGGAGCGCTACGTTGGCCAGTTCTCCATCGGCTTCTTCCCAGCGGCCGCCGGGAAAGCTGACCTGGCCGCTGTGCCGGTCGCGTGGATTGGTGGTCCGCTGGATCAGGACCGTATGCCAGCCCGCCTCTCCCTGGTGCAGCAGATTGAGCACACAGGCGATGCGCGCATCGTCGGCAGGCCGGGGATCGGGCCCCAACTCCTGCACCCTGCGCATGCTGGCCATTTTGTACTGCGCTTCCCGCCCCGGCAAAGGGCCGGACAAACGGTTGCGCAGTGCGTCGACGAAACTGTCCATAAAGCGAAGATGGTGTATTATTTGTTGAAAAGCTAAAATGGGGGATTTGTTCAAATGGGGAAGGGTGCCACCCTGCGGGATACTTTTCGGCTAATCCGGCGATTTATCGCCGGCGGATACCGATAATCTTCTTTCAGGGGCTTTGGTCCCGTATCACGCAGGGCATTAATTGGATCAGGTTTTTTACCCGGCAATCCAAAGGTGTGCCCGCTGTGGCGCGCATTTCCGGTTTTCCACCGGCAAAACAGTACAAACGCGCCGGCCCCACCGAAACGCGTCATTTTCAATTTGAAAATTTTTTCTCCCATTCAAAAATCAAAATTAACGATTCGATAAATTAATAATCTAAATTTTGACTATAATGTAAATTTTTAAAATATTTATTAATTAATTTGCACAAAAAAAGGTCATTGCTTTACCTTTGCTTCATCGGAATGCGAAAGCGCATTGCTTCTTTTGACAAGAAAAACACCATACTGTGCGGTGATGAAATCAGGCAGCCATGCCCTCCTGTCTCGGGGGTGGGGAATCCAGGATAAACCCGCTTAACGGCGGGCTAACTACCCTGTGGAGGTTCGAGTCCTCCCTGCACAGCCCAATTTGAAGGTAAAACGGAGGGTGGGAACAGCGGCGAGACTTTATTTCGCCCGCCTTTGTTCCCGCCCTTTTGTTTTTATTGCGGCAATTCTTTCCCTTTCCTAGGGCATCCGGCCAAATTCCCCGATTTTTGCGGCCGCAATCCAACATACCCAATTTCAAAATTTCCCATCCATCCCATGCGCGTCCTCAAATTTGGCGGAACCTCGGTCGGTACGCCCGAAACGATCCAGAGTTTATTGCAGATACTCCGCGGCTATTACCAGCGCGGCGAGCGTTTTACCGTCGTATTTTCCGCATTCTCCAAAGTAACGGATACGCTGATCGAGTCGGCCACGAAGGCCGGCAAAGGCGATCAAAGTTATCTCGACGTATTCGAAAAACTGCGCACACGCCATCTGGATGCGATTGAACAATTGCTGGAGCCCGCCAACCGCCCTCCGGTGCAGGCGCAGATTGCAGCAAATTTCGAAGCCTTGGGCAATGTATTGCAGGGCATCTTCCTGCTTCATGAGGTATCGCCGCGCTCACTCGATTTCGTAGTCAGTTTCGGCGAACGCAACTCCGCGCTGATCATTGCCCACGCCATGCAACAGGCCGGCATCCCGACGCGCTTTCTCGACGCGCGGACGGTCATCCGCACCGACGCGCAGTTCGGCAATGCCAAGGTCGATTTTGACGAAACCAACCGCCTGATCCGCGAACACTACGACGGCCACCCCCAGGTGCAGGCCGTCACCGGCTTTATCGGCAGTACCGACGAGGGACTGACCACCACGCTGGGTCGCGGCGGCTCCGACTACACGGCGGCCATTCTCGGCGCAGCCCTCGATGCCGAAGCCATTGAGATATGGACGGATGTGAACGGCGTGCTCACCGCCGACCCCCGCCGGGTGAAGAAGGCCTTTACCTTGCCCTCCATGACCTACCGCGAAGCCATGGAAATGAGCCATTTCGGCGCCAAAGTGATCTATCCGCCCACGATACAACCGGCCCTGGCCCGCGAAATCCCCCTGGTGATCAAAAACACCTTTAACCCGGATTTTCCCGGCACCTTCATCAGCAACCACGCCGATACGCAGGAACACCCGGTAAAAGGCATTTCCAGCATCAACCAGATCTGTCTGCTCACCCTGCAGGGCAGCGGCTTGTTTGGGGTGCCGGGCATTGCGGCGCGCCTCTTTGGCGCGATGGCGCAGGCAGGCGTGAATATTGTGTTGATCACCCAGGGCTCCAGCGAGAGCAGCATCACCTTTGCGATTTCACCCGCCCAGGCAGCTCTGGCGAAAAAATCGGCGGAAAAAGAATTTATATACGAGCTGCGCAGCGGCCTGGTCGAACCGCTTAAGATTGAAAGCGAGCTATCCGTAGTGGCCATTGTCGGCGAAGGCATGCGCTACCTGCCGGGTATTTCGGGCCGCTTGTTTCAGGCTCTCGGCAAAAACGGTATCAATGTGGTGGCCATTGCACAGGGCTCCAGCGAACTCAACATTTCAGTCGTGGTGCCGGCGGCCGATGAAACCAAAGCCCTGAACGCTATCCACGAGGGCTTCTTCCTGTCGGACGCCAAAACCATGCACCTGTTTGTGGTGGGCGTAGGGCTCATTGGCAGCACGCTGCTGGAGCAGATCCGAAGCCAGGCGGCCTTTTTGCGGGAAAAACGCCGGCTCGAGATCCGGGTCGCCGGCCTGGCCAACAGCCGCAAGATGGTCTTCGCCGAAGAAGGCATCGCCCTCGAAAACTGGAAAGAAAGCCTGGAACAATCGGCAGAATCCTTTTCCATGCCCCGATTTGTCGAACATATCCGCCAGTTGAATTTACCCAATGCCGTTTTTCTCGACAACACCGCCTCGGACGAAGTCAGCAGCTTTTACGAAAAGATCCTCGACGCCAGCATTTCCATCAGCACGCCCAACAAACTTGCGGCCTCCTCGCCCTACCTGCACTACCAGCGGCTCAAACAGATCGCCGATAAACGCGGCGTAGTCTGGCGCTACGAAACGAACGTGGGCGCCGGCCTGCCCATCATCACTACCCTGAACGACCTCATTCATTCCGGCGACCGCATCCACAAGATTGAGGGAATACTCTCCGGTACGCTGTCGTATATTTTCAACCATTTCCAGGAGGGCAAAACGTTCTCTGCCATCGTGCGGGAGGCCAAACAACTCGGCCTGACCGAACCCGACCCCCGCGACGATCTTTCCGGCGCCGATGTGCGCCGCAAACTCCTCATCCTGGCGCGGGAGGCCGGCCTGCCGCTGGAAGCCAACGATATCCAGATGGAACAACTCCTGCCCCACGCCTGCCTGGCGGTACATACGGTGGACGAGTTTTTTGAGGAACTGGAAAAACACGACAGCGATTTTGAACTGCTGCGCGCCCGGGCCGCTGCAGATGGACAGGTGCTCCGCTTTGTCGCCAAGCTGGAAGGTAACCAGGCCTCCATCAGCCTGCAACGTTTCGGCCCCGAACATCCCTTCTATTTCCTCGACGGCAGCGACAATATGGTGGTGTTTACCACGGAGCGCTACCGCGAACGCCCCCTCGTGGTGCGCGGCCCCGGCGCCGGCGCCGAAGTGACGGCCGCCGGCGTGTTTGCCGAGGTGATCGGGATTGCACAGAGTTTTGAGTTTTGAGTTTAAAGGGGGTGTTTTTTTCCGGGATTGCGGTTATTTTTGTCGGGTACTAAAAATATATCCGGCATGAAACCTGTATTAACCTCCCTTTTGGGCTGTATAAGCCTGATCTTCCCGTTTCTTTCTACTGCACAGAATCCCTGGGTCCGGCTCCCGGACAACGGCTTGCGCGAATTTGGTCAATTGATCAAAACCGGCGACGACTGGCTGGCCATCAGCTATGACCGGACCTTTTTCCGTTCAACCGATCAGGGCCTGAGCTGGCAGGAAGACCCCAAACCGTTGCAACTTGTCCAGGATACCGCCTATACCGTAGAACCAAGTGCAGCCGCCGGTTCATTTGTGTATATTACCGTTAACCGGAAGAATACGAATACTACCGACTATGCCTACCTCCTGCGCAGCCCGGATAACGGGCACAGCTGGGAAAAACTGGTCCTGAGCGATTATTACTATCTGCTCAACAGTATGGCACCATTCCAGGACGGCTTGTTTCTCACCGGCACCAATGGCACGTTTCGCCTGCGTAACAACAGTACGGTACTGGAACCGATCGGGCCGGCATGCACCAAACTCGCTTACAGCAAGGGCCGTTTATGGCGTTTGCTTAACGAATATCTTTATTATTCGGACGATGAGGGTAATACCTGGGATCTGGCTAACAATAACATCTATGCAACCGATTTTGCCGTAAAAGGCGACACGCTTTGCATTGCCAAAAGCAATTTTCCGTACGGTTTGTACCGTTCCATTGATGCCGGCAAAACCTGGGCGGAAATATCGCCGCAAACGCCCTATACGCTTTCCGCCGACGAAACCGGTTTTTACCAGAAAAGTCTGGCAACGATTCTGTTTTCCACGGATGGCTTTGAAACCATCCGAACCCTGTATCAAGCGCCCAGCGCCTACAAATTAAGCACCTTTCTCAAAAGCGACGGCGTGCTCTTGCTCTCCACGGAAAGCGGCCTGTTTCGCAGCACCGATCTGGGCGATACCTGGACCTTTTCCTGGCAGGGCATCCCCTCGGAAAACCTGGACGTGGCTATTTCTTCCCTGTGCTGTAATTTTTTGCAACATACAGACGATGGCCTGATCGGTATTTTTGGAGCCGCCACTTCCGGAGATGGCGGCGCAAACTGGGATTCGGACCCCCGGTTGCCTTATTTTAACCGGATATTCCGGAAAGACGATAATTATTACGCAGAAGCGGGAAGCCTGCTTTTTCAGGCGCCTGTAGATAGTTCACCAGAATGGGCCTTGTGGAATAACTCCCTCCCCGGATCGGAGATCTTCCAAATGCAAAACGATCTGTTTTGCACCAAAAATAACGATGTCTTTCGCTCGCAATACGACGGACTATTGTGGGATAAGGTAAGTACGCTGGACTCTGTGCGAAAGGTTTTTGTGCTGGATGATTCGCTTTTCGG
>CAYVDV010000077.1:0-6203 GCA_964450465.1 uncultured Saprospiraceae bacterium | reverse complement strand
TGTCGCCGGATTATGGCAAACACTGGATCAATATTTCTCAAAACCTGCCCCCTGTGCCGTTTGAGGCCATGGCTTTTATCGATACAACATTGTATGTGCTGGAGCGAAGCGGTGCATTATGGAAACGGACAGACTTTAGTTTTGTCTTTGACTCGCTCAGAGGTACGGTTTTTTTTGATGGGAATTCCGATGGCGTGCAATCTAACGGTGAGTACGGCCTTCCAAACGTTCTGGTCGGCACTGCGGCCAACCAGAACTGGGTAGCCACGGACAGCACAGGGGCGTACAATATGTTTTACGGGATCGTGCCGGATACGGTACGGCCGGTAAAGCCCAGTCCGCATGCCACCATAACCCCGCCGTTTCACCTGCTACAGGCCAACAGCGCTTTTCAGGACTTTGCCATAACGCTGCCGCCCGGCATCCGCGATATGCGGCTCAGCCTTACCAGTGCCGATTATTTTTTGCGCGGCTATTCAAATATCCTGTTCGTGCGCGTCCAGAATCTCGGCTCCCTCCTGGCCAGCGGCAAGGTAGTGGTAACGTTGGATGACAAACTGGAGTTTCTCGGCTCCCAGCCGGCTCCTTCTCAAAAAAACGGGCAGCAGATCACCCTGCCGATCAGCGGTTTTATCCCTCCGTTACAGGACCGGTATTTGAGCCTGCTGGTACGGACAAAGCCCAATGTAGCGCTGGAAGATACGGTTATTGTAACAGCCCTGGCCAACTGGTCTACCGGCACCGATCTGACACCTGCAGACAATGTGGCGGTGCTCCGGGATATCGTTTATTCTGCCTTTGATCCGAACGATAAATCCGTGCGGCCGGGATTTTATTCCGTTGACAGCCTCAGCCAACGGATTCCACTGGATTATACCGTGCGGTTTCAGAACACCGGCAACGCACCGGCAAGCACGGTGATCATTCTCGACACCCTCTCGACCGACCTCGACCTGGCTACCTTTGAATTCGTCGCAGCCAGCCATCCGGTAAGCCTTCGCCTGTTGCCGGGGAGGGTACTGGAATTCCGGTTCGACAATATTCAACTCCCCGACAGCACTGCCGACCCCGCCGGCAGCCATGGTTTTGCGCGATTCCGGGTTACGCCGTATGCCGATCTCCTGCCCGGGGATACGATCCGGAATACGGCGCATATTTATTTTGATTTCAACGACCCCATCGTCACCAATACTACAGAAACCGTTATTGCATTCGCTTCGGGTACGTCTGCGCCGGTGACGGGCGTCTTCCTGATCTATCCCAATCCGGCGCAGGACCAGATTTTTTTTGAAAAAGACGATGAAAAGCCCGGCCGCTTGTCGCTGGTGAATATTGCCGGGCAAACGCTCTATACTCTTCCGACCAGCGGAAGAACCGCGCTACTCGATATAACCATGCTTCCGGCAGGCTTTTTCTATGCCCTTTGGGAAACAGAAACCGGGACCAAGTTGCACGGAAAAGTATTGGTTTGGCGCTAAGAAATTAATCTCTTCACCGATTTTAAGATAACTCCCATGATTCGTTGCACGCTGCTATTTTTACTGCTACTTGCAGGATTTCCCCTTTCCTCCCAGCTGTCTGAAACCTACTTTAGTGCCAACCGCCCCAAGGCAGGAGGTTTGATCAAGGACTATGTACGCACCGGCGATGGATGCTATTTTACCAGCCTTGCTGCCCATCGCGAATTCTGGGCGCCCTCTCTGAGCAAGGTGACACCGGATGGCGGGGTCCAGTGGGTTGTCCCTGGTGAAGTAAAAGATGATTATTATCCGGACGAAACCAGACATTTTATTCTCGGCCGGGAAGGTTTCCTCTACTGGTTTGGCAATTTCACCGGCATCGAGGAACTCTGGAAAATCGATGCGGCTTCGGGCGCCATTGTTTGGAAAAAGCCATTGCCCAACGTAAAAGCCACCACGGGACACTTGCTTGATTATGGAACGGATCGCCTGCTGCTGTTTTTTACCAGTCAGGCCGGGACGGGACGAATGGCTTTACTGGACAAGCAAAACGGAAAGATCCTTTCAGAGTACAGTTGCCTTACCGACTGGAAAGTCCTTGCCACTGATGCCGGGGGAAATGTCCTGTTTTCCCGGGCAGACAGCTTGTATATGCGCAGCGCCGCCAATCTTTCCAATGTACTTTGGAAAATGCGGATAGCCCTGCCGTTCTATGTGTTTTCCAATGTGGATGGTTTTTGGGTGGACAGCGTCGGGCAAACTGTTTTTGTATTTGGCGATCAGGATGGATTCAATGGCGCATATGCCCGGGTAAATCTGGCCGACGGACAGTTAATACACGCGCAGGCAATTGGGCTCGACGTCAATTTCCGGGATGCACAGTTCCGCGGCGACACCCTGTTTACCTGCTGGCAACACGCCTTTGTTGGAGGCGGGTTGCATGCTTATACCCTTGTCGCAATCCGGATCCCGGACAGTAAGCCGGTTTATGAAAACACCTATTTGATCAGCCAGCCGGGCGGGCCACCGGGCCAAACGGTATATGGCGCGCACGGCTCGCTCAGCCTTGATCTGGATGACAAAGGGGGGCTTTACCTGACCGGCTACTGTAATGACGCCAACTATGGACCGGGTGCCTGGGGAGTAGTCAAGGTAAATGCATCCAACGGCCAAAAGGTATGGGATGCCCTGGTGGATGAAGACCCCAGCGAACTGGATCACCGCAGCAGTGGGCGTATCGCCTGGTTTGCCGGAGGCCGTCTGAACCTGATCGGAGAACTGCAAAATTCTTTTAGCGCCTGGCTGGCTGTGGCAGAAATCGACCCAGCGGACGGTAATATGTTGCAGCGGTCCATCATACCCGGCAGATACCAGTTCCCTTCGGAAACCCGGAGGATCTTGCCCGATACCAATGGCTTTTGGGCCTGGAAACAACTGGATGATTGCGCTGCGCTGTCCCGGTATGACGCGGATCTGGGCCTGGTATGGGAACAATCCTACTGCCGGAACTTGCACTTGGTTGCAGGCGATCTGTACCGCGGCCCGGATGGCATGTTGTATGGTACAGGCGTTTCATTCCTTTTTGAATATGGCAATTTCGCCACCTTCTCCGACAGTATTTACTTGTGGCGAATTGACCCCACTACCGGAAATATACTCCGGGAGTGGCGTTTCCCGGCAACTTACGGTTATGATGCTTTTCCGGTACACGTTCAGATCGAAAACGATCTTATTCGGTTTTTGTACTTTTTAAATCCGAATTACTACCAGGTGCAGATCAAGAATGACCAGGCTGGAACCCCCATCCCTATTGACGGATACTACGCGCACCTGCCGCCGCAATCAGGGGAAACCTCCGCCCGGATTGAAGACCGGCTTTACTTTTTCAATTCCGGGGGAACAGGATGGTCTTGCGACCTTCAGAATGGTAACGGAGCTGCCTATACCGTTGCTCATGGACTGAATTGGATCCGGGCGCTCGTTCCAGACACGGGCGCCGTAGGTTTCCTGTTGGGCAGGAATATGCAAAACCGGGCAGCTGTTGTTTGCCGGAATTTCACTGCCGATACTACTGTCTGGACATCGGCTGGGACCGTCAATGGAGTAGCCGTGCGCCTTGTCCGGGATAGTGATTCGACGTTGATCACAACCGGCCAGGAGGGTAAGACGCTGTTTGTTCGGCGCTTGTCGCGATCCACCGGACAATTGATCTGGGAGCGTTTTTTTAACTATAGTAACTGGCAATGCATCCCCATGGAAATTGTGCTGGACACTGCGGAGCATACGGTTACTATCGCCGGCTATGTGGAGAATCCCGCCAATGGAAACAGGGAGATACTTTTGTATAAAACCGGCTCTGACGGTAACCTTCGCTATTTTTATGTTAGAAATGGCGACTATGATGGCGACAACCGGGCCTTTTGTACCGCATTGCTTCCCGGAGGGAAACTGCTTGTCGGCGGGCGCATTAACCACAGCGCGTATAAAAAGGCGGGGTTTATCTGGTCTAATGCAACAGATCTTTTCAGCGCTGAAGGAGTGGTTTTCGCAGATCTGAACAGCAACGGAGTCCCCGATCTTTCCGAACCGCGCCTCCGGGAGACCATTTCGATCACCCCCGGAGACGCAGTTATTTTTCCGGACTCACTTGGGCGCTTTGCATTTTATGTGCCCTTTCCCGGGGACTATACAGCCGGTATATCGTCACCGTCCCCATTCTATCTGGTCGAGCCCGCAACGGTTACATTGAATACCAGCCAGCCAACCCTGAGCGACAGGAATATTCGCCTCGTTCCAACTGCAAGTGTTTATGATATAGCCGTGCAAGCGGAAACAATAGACCCGGCACGGCTGAATTTCCCTACCCGGTTGCTGTTGCGCATTGAAAACCTCGGTACACGTACCGCAGATAGTATCACAGTGCGGGTCAGCTGCCCTCCGGAAGTCCGGGCAGATACCCTGATCGCCATGGGCGGAGCCTGGGGTAAAGTCTCCCTGAGCGGTAATCCCCCGCAAATGACAATCGGGTTGTCTGGTCTTTCACCATTAGCGGCGCTATCTGCCATCGGGTTGATGCGACTCAATTCCGCCCAGCCCATTGGGGATACACTGGTTTGTCAGCTGGTCTCTTCCCTTGAAAATGCCCAGGATGTAAATCCCCTCAACGATACTGATACACTTCGTCTCCCGGTGGTAGCAGCCTTTGATCCCAATGATATTACGGCCAATCCGGCTGGTTCCGTGCGGGAAAGCGCGCTCAACGCTGACGGGAGCCTGGACGTGGTATATACCATTCGTTTTCAGAATGATGGAAACGCCCCTACCAGCTTTGTAATACTTGAGGATACCCTGGACGACCAACTGGATCCCGGCTATTTCCGACTGTTGGCCGGTTCAGCAGCCTGCAATATTCAGTTTCCGGGTCCCCGCCAGATTCGCTTTGTATTTCCGAATTATGCTCTTGCTCCTTTTGCTGCGGATTCCGTCGCAAGCCGGGGATTTGTGACATACCAGATTCGCTCAGCCCCCTGGTTGAACACCGGTGACACGCTGGAAAACCGCGCAGGGATCTACTTCGACTTTAATCCACCAGTAGTTACAAATACAGCACAGACTTATGTGGTTGAAACAGTTTCTACCGGGAGCGCTACGGAGTTTTCCGGCTGGCAGGTATTTCCCAACCCGGCAAATGGAACCTTGTATATTTCCCGGCCGGATTCCGGACAACCAGAGGAGGCGGTACTGTTCGACGCAGCAGGTCACTGGTTGCGACAAAAAACGCTACAAGGCACAACTACAAGCATGGAGGTTCGGGGATTGCCTCCGGGCGTCTATTTCCTTAAAACAGGGAGCAGGGTTTGGAAGGTTTTCATCAGATAAATTTATAGCAGGACGATATTTTTCAACTTTGTAACCTTTTCGCGTCAGGGTAAATCTTACATAGCGTGTCTCAGTATCGGGCAGCAACAAAAAAGCCCGCTTTTTTAACAAAAACTATTCAAGCTATGATTAAGAACCTGCAAAACTGGATCACCCTGACAGCCCTGGCCATTCTGTCCTGGACCCTCACTTCCTGCCAAGATATTTTAGGCATCCGCGGCACCGGCGACATTGTTACCGAAGTCCGGCAAGTAAAAGATTTTCACGCAGTGGATATCGCTACCAATGGCGAACTGGAATTGCGCGTTGCCCCCGACTTCCATGTGGAAGTAAGCTGCGAGGAAAGCGTCATCGCTTATTTGGTGACGATAGAAGACAATGGGGTGCTCAAAATCCACTTCGACCGCGATGTGTATGATGTGGACCATCTGAAGATCACCGTTTCGGCTCCTTCCTGGGACGGGATCAACATCAGCGGATCGGTCAATGTAGATGTACCCGACGCCATTACCGGCGATGCACTCGACCTGCGGATATCCGGCTCCGGCAATATCAAAATCTTTAATGCCGACTTCAACAAGGTCAAGGCACTTATCACCGGCTCCGGCGATATTTCTATCGACGGCAGCGCCACCGAACTTACTTGCAATATCTCCGGCAGCGGCAACATTGACGCCATCGACTGTCCGGTAGCCCGGGCCACTGTCAATATTTCCGGCTCCGGCGACGTCCGGGTCGATGTGAGCGATACCCTCGATGTGGTTATCTCCGGCAGCGGCAACGTAGAGTACCGCGGCACCGCCCAACTGAACAGCAATATCAGCGGGTCGGGCAAAGTGCGGAAGGTTGTTTAAGGAATGATGA
>CAYVDV010000076.1:0-15542 GCA_964450465.1 uncultured Saprospiraceae bacterium | reverse complement strand
CGTCATTGAGCGCTACGGCAGATTCGAAGTAATTGCCTTTGCGCATCATGGCTTTTTTCAGGACTTCAGGGTCGATCAGGTCCTGGATGGATTTGGTAGCGTAGTCCGTGTGTTTGAGGTTTTTCTTTTTCAGGCTGACCAGTTGACCCGTGAGTTCTTTCTTCAGCGGAATCGGCATGTCGCGGCCATCTATAGTACGTGTCATGATTTTTTCCACGGTGCCGTTGTTGTCGAAATCCCAGACCCATATTTTGGCCGGAGCCTCCGGGGTGCCGTTGAAATAGAAGTTTGTGCCCCGGTTGCCCAGGATCAGGTCGAGGTCGCCGTCCTGATCCACGTCATCTGCCCGGACGGCGCACCACCAGCCGGAGAAATCGTCGAGATTGGAGGGGATTTTAGTGAGCTGCCCTTTTTCAATTCGGAAGAGCTGTGGCGTCATCCATTCCCCCACGATGACGAGTTCCGGTTTTTGATCGCCATCGACGTCGGCCAGCACGGCATCCGTGACCATGCCGATCGTCTTGATATCCGGCGCGGCTGTTTTTGCCACGTCTTTAAAATTCCCTTTTCCATCATTTTCGAACAGGAACTGCCGGGGCGGTACGGCATACACACCGGGAACGCTGCGGCTGCCCACGAACAGGTCGAGGTCGCCGTCGCCGTCGAGGTCAAATGGAACGGCAACGGCGGTGTTATATCCGTTTACGGTCAGTGCATTGGGGTCGGCCGTAAAATTGCCTTTTCCGTCGTTGCGGTAGAGGCGGTCCTGCAAGCGCCTGGCGCCTACGGCGTCGTTGTTGCCGCCGGATCCTGCGAACAGGTCGAGGTCGCCATCGCCGTCGGCGTCAAACAACAGCGCAGCCGTATCTTCAAAGCTGGAGTCTGCCACGAAGGCCGGTTGCGGGGAGGTGATATATCCTGTGCCGGTTTGCAGGTATAATTGTCCCGCTTGCCCGCTTGCACCTCCAATATAGAGGTCTTCCCTCCCATCGCCGTTGACATCTCCTGTGGCTCCTTTGGGCCCCTCTCTTGAGAGCATGTGGAAGGTCAGACCTTCCTGATAGAAATCGACGTAGTCATCTTCCGTGTGTGTGGCAAACGGCGAATCCACCTGTTGAAAATAAATGGCCTTTCCAGGTGTTGCTGTGGTGGTAGTTGCCGTGTGGTTTGCAGTGCTATATTCCAGCCTCAGCAGTTGGTCTATAGCGGGCTTGTTCAGGAGCGTTTTGGTCCGGTCCGGCCAAATTACGACCAGCGAATCCACCGTTGTAGCTTGCCCCAGGCCAAAGACCATTTTGTAATCCACCGAGGACTGAAATCCCCGGCTGGGTATAAGTTCTTCATTGATAATTTGCTGCCCGCAATAGACAAAAACCTTTGATCCGATTGCATACGTATTCGGCTCGGCGCCTTTCAATTGCACCGTGAGGTAATGGTTTTTGGGTGTTGTTTTTTCGGCATGGTTGCGATACAGGAGCGCGTCCATATTTACGTTGTTCACGACCAGATCGAGGTCGCCGTCGTTGTCGAGGTCGGCATAGGCGGCGCCGTTGGAGAAGGTGGGCAGGTCAAGGCCCCATTTGGTTCCCACATCTTCAAAGCGAAGGTTGCCAAGGTTTCGGAACGTCTTGTTGGGAATAGGGGTGGAGGGCATTTTTTCGATCACCTGATCCATGTATTCCTTTTTGCCGGTCAGCGCCATTTTCTGGATGACCTCGTCGGCAAAAAAGTCGATAAAATCCTGGTCAATTACGTCCTTGTAAATGCCGTTGCAGATGTAAATATCGCGGTACCCGTCGTTGTCCGCGTCGAACATAAGGGCGCCCCAGCTCCAGTCGGACGCCGCTACGCCGGAGTAGAAGGCGATTTCACTGAAGGTGCGGTCTTTATTGTTGAATTGCAGGGAGTTCTGCATGTACTGGTGATAGAAATCCCGTTCCTGTTTGAGGAGATAGATATTGTAGTTTTCAAACAAGGTCGTGGTCTTGAGGCGGTATTCGTCGGAGGGGAGCATTTCGGTGGTGAAGATCTCGGGATAGCCGTCGTTGTTGATATCCGCCATATCGGCGCCCATGGAGGCATGGCTCATGTGCTGGATCCAGTTTTCAATATCTTCTTTAAAGGTTCCGTTCCCCTGGTTTATGTACAAATAATCGCGTTCGAAAAAATCGTTGGAGACGTATATGTCGGGGAGGTGGTCGCCGTTTACATCGCCTACGGTAACGCCCAGCCCGAAGCCGATCAGGGAGCCGTAGATACCGGCTTCCCTGGTGACATCGGTGAAGCCACCCTTGCCGTCGCGGGGAGGTCCGTCATTGCGCAGCAGTTTGTCGCCGCCTCCTTTCACAAAGTCTTCCACCGGCCAGTCTTTGGCGTAAAGTTCCCGTTTATTGCTGTAGTTCAGGGTATTGACGGGCAGGAAGCTGTTGTTCAGGATATAGCAGTCCAGATCCCCGTCGCCGTCGTAGTCAAAGAAAGCGGCATGGGTGGTGTAGCCGTCGTCGTTGAGGCCGTATTCAGCGGCTTTCTCGGTAAAATGCGGAATGCCGTTTTGTATGCCTTCGTTTATAAAAAGTTCGTTTTCAGGCTTTTGGCCTTTTTTATAACCGGCATTACACACATAAATGTCGAGGAGGCCGTCGGCGTTGATATCGACGAGAACGACACCGGTGCTCCAGGCTTTGGTGCCGGCCACACCGGCCTGGGCAGTTATGTCTTCGAACTTGAAATCGCCCTTGTTGAGGAAAAGTTTGTTTTCCTCCATGTTGGAGGTGAAGTAAATGTCGGTGAGTCCGTCCTGGTTGATGTCGCCGAGTGCTACACCGCCGCCGTTGTAAAAATTGCGATAATTGAAAATATTCAGATTTTCTGAGTTCGTAACCGTATTTTTGAAATGAATACCGGATTGGGCGGCGTCAATCTTTTCAAATAGTTTCGGCTCCGTTTGATCCGTTTTACAAGCAACCAAAAACAAGACAAGCGAGAGGACAAGGACGCAACGGGACATGGCTATGGTATCTTTTTTTTGAAAGGGTCGCTAAGATACAACCATTACCCCTAATCAATTCAGTACCTATGTGTACAAAAAGGGTCAAATTTTTATATACAACGTTCATTTTGCCCCTTATGGGCATGATGTGGGTACCGCTTGCCGGGCAAACCCCTTTTGTACGGACCGGTCAGGTTTTTCTGGTGTCGCAAACCAATCAGGAATTGGTGGATTTTGTGGTGCATCCAAGTTTTAACACGCTGGATGTCAGTCCGCTGGGCCCCCTGCCGGCCGGCGGTCTTGAAGCAATCGGATTTCGGAAAACAGACAACCTCCTGTATGGGATCAATCCGGGGAACAACCATCTTGTCCGGGTCGGGCAAAATGGCGTTGCCCAGGATCTGGGTACAACAGGGCTTGACAATGCGTTGTATTACCTGGCCGGCGATGTGAGCCCGGATGGCAAGTATCTGGTGAGCATCGGCTCCAAATTTAGCGGTCCGGATGTGCATTTGGCCAAAACAGACCTGGAAAGCCCTGCGTTCAGCACCCAAATTACCCCGCTCAACGGAAACAGTTACATCAGCGATATTGCCTTTGATCCCTACTCAGACAAATTATTTGGCTTCGACGTTGCCAACCGCTGTATGGTGTCGATCAATGCCAATACGGGTTTCCTGACACCCTTTCCTCCAATTGGGGATGGCAATACTGTTTTTGGGCTGTATTTCGACGCTTTTGGCGACCTGTATGGGTATGGAAGTACGCTTTACGGCGTTGTTGATGCGCTGTTCCGGATCGATAAAAATACCGGTAAAGAGACCCGTCTGACCACGGGTCCTGTAGAACCGGTAACGGATGCGGCTGCTTGCCCGTTTTCCATTGAACTAAAAAACCGGGCAAATCCCGAGATTACGCTTCCGTGCACTGAAGTCGTGTACGACTATACCTTTGCCAACGGCAGTGGAGCGCTGCTCAGCGGTATTGATTTTTCCCATGCATTGCCGGCCGGTTTTCATTTTGCCGGTATGCTGCAAAACCCATTCGGCGTACCGGTAGATACCCTGAGCCAACCCGGCGTCATTCGCCTGGATAATTTGACTTTGCCTCCGGGCATGCGGCAAATGTCTTTTAAAATCTCGGTCGATGATGTTCCGAAAGGCGTTTACAAGAACCAGGCATTTTTGGAAGGCCTGCCTGCGCTGTATGGCGCAAGGGTTGTCGCCGACAATCCCCGGACGGCCGGGTTTGAAGACAGTACGCTCACCAATGTGAACCGGTTCGAGGAAGACAGCCTGTTTTACAACTGGTTTATCTGCCATGGGGAATCCGTAGAATTGGATGGGTCCGATTATGGTGGTAATATTCACTGGAGTACGGGAAGCACCAATCCCTTGCTGCAAGTGACGCAGGGCGGGGTGTACACCCTTGAGGCGGGGAGCACCTGCGAAATGATCGTTGTCCGGCACGATGTTACCTCGGCTTCCTGCCCGTTCACCATATCGGTATCCCATTCCTTTGTCCCGGATACTGTATTTCCCTGTGGGGAGGTGGTATTGCGCTTTATTCTGGACAATGATTCCGGCGAACCCCGCAGCCATATCGCTTTTACCGATACCCTGCCCGCAGGTTTTATATTCAAGGCAGTCCTGCAAAACCCTTTTGGCGGGAAATTAAAACCGGGCATGCCCCCCGGTCTGATTTGTCTCGACAGTATGCTGCTCCCGGTAGGAAAAGACACACTCGATATTTTGGTGGAAGTTGGCGATGCCGCACCGGGGATTTACAAGAACCGGGCTCTTCTTCATCAATTGCCTGTGGTGATGGGCCCGATCCGCTGGTCGGATGATCCGCGTACACCGGTGTTTGACAGTACTTCTGTTACAATCGCCGGTACTTTGTCGGATAGCTTGTTTTTGCGGGATACGATCTGCCGGAATGCAGCGATAACCCTGGATGCAAGTGCACTGGGCAAACATTTTCTATGGGAGGATGGTTCAACGGAACCCACGTTTCTGGTGACGAAACCGGGAGACTATCAGCTGACCCTGCTGGACGGTTGTTATCCATCCGAGGTTTTTTGGCATGTGGTGGAAGGTGCGCTGGTTTATGTCGCACCTATTGACCCGGTGGTGATCCATCAGGGAGAACAAGTCGCGCTGAACCCGCTCATTTTCAATTTGGGAAGTACCCAGGAAATAGCCTGGACCGATCCTTTGGGCGTTTCCCTGTCCTGCCTCGATTGTCCGGCTCCGGTTGCCATGCCTCTGGAAAGCACGGTGTACTCCGTCGTTGTTTCCAACGGTGTTTGCTCGGATTCGGCCTTTGTTGCCTTTGAGGTGGATCAAAGCAGGCGAATTTATGTGCCGAATATCTTCTCGCCCAATGACGATGGCAATAACGATTATTTTTACCTGCAAAGTCCGGATTTTGGGACTATCCGGTCCCTGGAGATTCTGGACCGTTGGGGAAATATTCAGTTCGCATCGCGAACTGCGGTATTCAATGACCCCAAAAGTGGCTGGGACGGCCGTCGAAATGGAAAGGCGGTACCGGAAGGCGTCTATTTGTGGAAAGCAGAGATCGAGTTTATTGACGGGATCCGGGAAGTGCTGGTTGGGAATGTGACGGTGGTGTGGTAGGTTATTGGGGGCATTAGGGTCATTTAGGGTCATTGGGGGCATTGGAGTCATTGGGGGCATTAGGGTCATTTAGGGTCATTGGAGTCATTAGGGTCATTGGGGTCATTAGGGTCATTAGGGTCATTGGAGTCATTAGAGTCATGCCGCCCCCGCCTGGTGTTGTCACCAAGCGGACGTGACTTTCCGCCCCGCTTGGTGTTGTCACCAAGCGGACTTAGGGCCATTTTGGTCATTAGAGTCATGCCGCCCCGCCTGGTGTTGTCACCAAGCGGACGTGGAGTCATTCGTAATGCGGATTACCGGGTTTAGATGGTGCCAAAATACAAGCGGTCGCCCGAAACCGGACGACCGCTTGAAATATACACTGAATCAGGTATAACAGTTTCGATAGGGTATTTACGCCAGTCGAAATCTGTTTTTCCCAGGATTCAAATTAATAACCCGGGTTTTGCTCCAGATTCGGGTTCACAGCCAGCGCTGCTGCCGGGATCGGGAACAGGAGGCGTTCCGAGCCGGAGGCGGGTTTTTCCTGCCATGCGTCGAGGAACTTGCCGAAGCGGATCAGGTCCTGGCGGCGCCAGCCTTCCCAGTACAGTTCACGGCCGCGCTCTTTGAGCAGGTCATCGAGCGTAAGCGCGCCCAGTTGGGATGCGCCGCGCTTGGCGCGGATGTCGTTGACGATTGTGAGGGCGTCGCCGCTGTTGTTGTTGCGCATCAGCGCTTCAGCTTTCATCAGCAGCACGTCGGCGTAGCGGAAGTACACGTAATCGTTATCGGCATTGTCCCCACCGTTGTAGTCAATAGGATACTTGATTACGCGGATACCGGTAACCTCCAGGTTGTTGCCGGTTTCGATGGAAGCGACGGAAGAAGTAAAGGCAAGCGGGTTGCCTTTGCGGTCTTTCAGTGCGGTACCGTTCTGGTCGTACTGTTGACCGATCAGGAAGCCTGCGTTGATACCGGACACATCAGTCATGCCGGGATAGTCGGCTTTTTTCCGGACGTCACCGTCTTCGAAGCTGTTGTAGAAGTCGCTGAGCGTGGTAAAACCATTCCAGCCGGACGGGTTCTGATTGTAGTGCAGGGTGCAGAACCAGCGGGAGCGTACGTTGCCGCTGCTGGAACCACCGACGTTTTCAGCTGTCCAGATGTTCTCGGAAGAAACCTGATCGTTGTTCGGCGCGAAGTTATCGTAGTAGTTGTCGTCCAGGCTGTATTGGCCACTGTTGATAATTTGGTCAGCGATAGTAATAACCTGTTGCATGTCGCCATTGTCGAAGCGTGGGTTGGTCCGGTCGGCAAAGGTACCTTTGTTCAGGTAGGCTTTCATCAGCAGCACTTTGGCGGCATTTTTGTTGGCCCGGTTGGTCGGTCCATCGGGCAGATCGCCCATGATGGCATTCATTTCACTGATCACAAAGTCAACAGCCTCGCTGCCTTTCAGCACCTGGGGCGCGTTGAGCAGGTTGTCGCCAGGTTGGCGGAACGGAACCTGACCCCAGCCATCGGCTACGGAGAACATCACAAAAGCGCGAATGAAGCGGGCTTCAGCGGCCTGTTGTTTGGTCACGTTGAAGGACAGAGCGTTGGTCGTGGTAAACACAACCTGCAGCAGTTCATTGAACGTGCTGGTGAGGAAGCTGTGGTCAGCCGTCCAGGTGTGGTTGTGCAGCACGCGCCAGATACCGTTATCGTCCCAGTCCGGTCCACGGGTTGGTCCGAGGGTTTCATCCGTGGTGTGTTGTTGGGCTGCCCAGAACCGGGATTGGTCCTGATAGGGTAGGCGCAGGCCATCATAGGCGGCTCTAAGCAGGGCGTCAACGTCGGTATTGGCGTTGAGGTAGGCTTCTGCGTCTGCCCGGGTGAGGTCCTCCCGAAGGGTCTCATCCAGGTTTGTGCAAGCCATGAAACCGCCCAGCAGGAACAAAAGGAAAAGGTTTCTTAATTTCATGATATGATAATTTTTGTGTTAGAATGAGAAGTTGGCGCCGAGGATAATGGTACGGGCCGAGGGATACGGGATGTACTCGATGCCGGTTGAAGGCAAGCCATTCCGCACGTTAACCGTGTTTACTTCCGGGTCGAAGCCGCTGTATCCGGTGAATACAAGCAGGTTTTGGCCGGTCAGGTAAATACGGGCGTTTTTGATGCCGCTGCCAATGTTACCGAAGTTGTACGCCAGGGTAGCGTTGGCCAGTTTCAGGTAGTCGCCTTTCTCCAGATAGCGGTCGGAAGATTTGATCGCGTTGGAGATTGCTTCCTGGTTGGGGCCATTCAGCAGGCTGGCGTCGATGTTACGGGAACCCAGGTTACCGATCGGGATAACCGACATCTTGGTATTGTTGAAGATCAGGTGGCCAAACGCGCCGTTGAAGTTCAGGCCCAGGCTCAACTTGCCCATGTTCAGGCCGGTGGAGATACCCAGCAGCATGTTGGGGTTGGCGTCGCCAACGAAGGCGAGGGCTTCATTGTTGGCATACGTGCTCTGTCCATCCTCGCCTACACCCAGGTGTTGGCGCAGGTAGAAAGAGTTGAGCGGCTGCCCGTTGGCGAGGCGTTGGCTGGTCGCTTCACTGGAGCCCTGGCCAAATAATTGACCATAGTCAATAACCGGCCCGTTGTAATTCTCCAGTTTGTTGCTCAGGAAAGCGGCGTTGATGCCAAAATTCCAGGACAGTTTCTCCTTGTCAATAATCAGCGTATTGAGCGTCAGTTCCAGACCGGAGTTGATCACATTACCCGGCAGGTTGATCCAGTAGAAACCGGCAGGTGCGGGCTGAATGGTCGGGAATTGGAAAAGCAGGTCTTCGCTGCTGCGGGTGAAGTATTCCACCGTGCCGTACAGCTTGTAGTTCATGACGGCAAAGTCGAGACCAAAGTTCGTCGTGGTCGTCGTTTCCCATTTCAGGTCCGGGTTGGCCACGTTTTCCAGCGCGATCGACTGCTGGCCAAAGCCGTAGCGATCCTGCGAGGCGCCGGCAGGGAATTCGGAGTTACCCGTTTTACCCCAGCCGATGCGGAGTTTCAGATTGTCGAACGGACCGCCGTCCAGGAAACCTTCGTTGTGCATGTTCCAGGCAAAACCGATAGCCGGGAAATAACCGTATTTGTTGTTGGCGCCGAATTTGCTGGAGCCGTCTGCGCGGAAGGTTGCCGTGAGCAGGTACTTGTCGCGCATGTTGAAGTTACCGCGTACAAAGTAGGATTGCAGCTCGGCATCCGGGTTTGCGTAGGCGAACGTATTACGGCTGCCTTGCGTGGAATTTTGCATAATATTGGTATAATCAAAATCCCCTACCAGGAAGTCCTGCGCGGTGACACCCGAGCCATCCTGGCGCAGTTTCTGGTATTCGTAGCCGGCTACGGCGTTCAGGTTGATTCCTGCACCGAGATCGGTAACGTAATTCACCGAGTGGGTCAGGATCTGATTGGTCGTAGAGCGCTCAAAGATACCGGCCCATCCGCGGTCTTCGATATTCTGAAGGTTGATCCACGAAGCCACTTGCGCCCGGCGGTTGCCGGTACCGTGGGCTACACTGTAGAAAAAGTTGTAGGTCAGACCGTCTGCAAGCTTATAAGAGGGAGCAATACTGGCGATCACATCGGTGGTATTCACTAAGTCGCTATAGGCATCGATGAGGGCCACCGGGTTGGTGAAGTTACCAAAGTCAGGAATGATAACCGGAGAGCCATCGGCGTTGTACATTTTTTGCGTGGGGTTCCACTGCAGGGCGTTACCGATCAGGTTGCCGCGGAAATCCGCATTGGTAGTCACAGCAGGGCCGTTTTCCTTCGTTTGCGTGGCGATCAGGTTAAAGTCAAGGCCGAGGCGCTTGCTGTCGAAGAATTTATACGAACCGGCGATGTTCGCGCCAAGCCGGCGGAAATCGTTCGTCTTCATGATACCTTCCTGATTGAGATAGCTCAAGCCTACGCGATAGGTGCCGGCGTCGCCGCCGCCGCTTACCGAAATACCGTGGTTTTGCACGATACCTGTGCGCAGGATCTCATCCATGGCGTCAACATCGGAACCGTAGTCGCCCGTGGTGAGGCCGTACTTCGTGAGGGCAGCGCGGTACTCCGTAGCTGTCAGCACATCGTACTTTTTCAGGATCGAGCTGGCGCCAATCGAAGTGTTGAAATCAATAGAGGGGACACCGCTTTTGCCGCGCTTGGTGGTGATGATGATCACACCGTTGGCGCCGCGGGAACCGTAGATAGCCGTTGCGGAGGCATCTTTCAGCACCTGGATGGATTCGATATCCGAGGGGTTGAGATAGTTCAGCGGGTTCGACGTAGCGGAAGCGCCAAGGCCGGTAATGTCTGCTCCCGGTTTGGTGGAGCCGCCTGCCAATTGAACGCCATCAACAACGAACAAGGGCTCGTTGCCTGCGCGGATCGACGAGTTACCGCGAATACGGATCGTAGTCGATCCTCCCGGCTGGCCGCTGTTGTTCATTACCTGAACGCCGGCGGCTTTACCCTGGATCAGCTGATCCGGAGCGGTAACCAGACCCTTGTTGAAGTCTTTTTCGCCAACGGAGACTACCGAACCGGTAAGGTCAGATTTCTTGACCGAACCGTAGCCTACTACCACGATCTCATCCAGCAGCGTGCCGGGTTTCATGGCGACAGTGATTTTGTTGGAGGAACCCAGGTCAACCACCTGTTCAGTGTACCCGGTGTAAGCAAAGCGCAATTGGGTGCTGCCATCCGGAACACTTACGGTGAAGTTACCGTCAATGTCCGTGACGGCTCCGCGAGTTGTTCCAACAACACTCACGGTGGCGCCAATCAAAGCTTCACCGTTCTCCGCATCCGTAACCTTGCCGGTCACCGTGCGCTGTGCAAAGGCAAAATTGCTCAGTAGCAACAGCAGTGCCATGAGCAATCCACCCTTCATAAAGGTGTGTAAAAACTTCATACGAAATAGTAATTGGTTTAGTTTAAAAAAATATTTCACTCTACAATACAACGCGATATTAAATTTCAGAATCCCAATGTCAATCTAAAGGTTGACGGAGGTCAACTGATGGTATGTACTCGGTTAGTATGTAATTTGGTAGGGCGAAACGGCGTATTAAAAAGGAACAAAGTGTTCCTGTGGTGCAGAATACAGCAGCTAAGGTAGTGATTTTCTTGAATTTCAAAATGGAATAAAAAGAGCTCTTCTTGCCAGTGCGCATAATTAAATTCGAGTAATGTGCTTGGCCGCTCAAAATTATTCCAGAATCCATGAAGTGCAACCCTGAAAAATGGCGACCTCATCCGCAACGCTTTGCGCAAACGTTTGCGGTGGAAAACTTTTTTTAAATTGATGTACTTTTGAGGCACCGGATGCCGCTTATGGCCTCCACCTTGTCATCCGTCATGAAGCGAATTACAATGAAAGATCTGGCGAGGCAGATCGGAGTCAATACTTCCACGATCTCCCGCGCCTTAAAAAACCACCCGGATATCAGTCCGGAGGTCCGGGAACGGGTCCGGCAACTGGCAGAACAACTCAACTACCGGCCCAACCACATGGCCGTGTACCTGCGGCAACGCAGTAGCCGGCTGATTGGGTTGGTAGTGCCGCAGACTTCCGCGTTTTTTTTCCCCCCTTTGCTTCACGGTATTGAACAGGTGTTGCACCAAAATGGCTACAGCCTGATCATGATGCCTTCCAATGAATCGCTGGAGCGGGAAATGCACAATATTCAGATCTGTTTTGACAATGACGTGGCGGGCCTGTTGATCGCCTTTTCCCGGGAAACCAATGATCCCGGCCATCTGGCCCTCTTGGTGGAAGCCGGGGCGCCTGTCGTCATGTTTGACAATGTACTGGAAGATGCGCCCTTTGATTCGGTGGTTTTGGATGATTTTGCCGATACGGTGGCGGCTGTCCGGCATTTGGTAGCCAGCGGCTGCCGGCACATTGCCGGCGTGTTCGGCAATATGAATTTACGGATTACCCAGCGCAGGCTGAAGGGGTTTACTTCGGCGCTCAAACAATGCGGTCTCCCCGTTAATCCGGAACACATCATTTTCGCCAATGACACGGACGAAGCGCAGGAGGGCACACAAATGCTGGTAAAATCCCCGGTTCCGCCGGATGGCATTTTCGCCATGACGGATGAGGTGCTCACCGGCGTACTGCCGGCCTTACTCGATGCGGGAAAAAAAGTGCCCGAAGAATGTGCCCTGATCTGCATGAGCGATGGCTTCCTGCCGCATTATCTCCGTCCACAGGTAAGCTACCTGCATCACAACGGCTACGAAGTCGGGCGACTGGCTGCCGAGCGCCTGTGTACGCTGATAAAAACAGCAGAACACCTGAAACCAAAGTATAAAGGTGTCCGCTCTGTGCAACCTACCCGCCTGGTAGAATTGGCAACCACCAGGCCAATTCCGAAAGGGCTAACGGCCCCCCCGGTCTAAAATTAATTTGTAAAATCCGGGATATAGCGCCTTTTTTGCCTCCAAAATACTTGAACTGATGCCGAAAGACGGTTTTACCCGGCGCCTGCCCGCTGAATGGGAAGAACAAAGCGCCGTCCAACTTACCTTCCCCCATGCCGGGACGGATTGGGCAGACATGCTTGATGACGTAATGCCTTGTTTTGTCGAGATCGCCGAAACAATCAGCCGTTTCGAAAAAGTGCTTATCGTTTGCCAACATGTAGCAGAAACGAAAGCGCTACTTGTCCATGCCGTCCCGGAAAATATTGTGCTTTTTGAAGCCCCGTCCAACGATACCTGGGCGCGTGACCACGGCGGCATCACCGTCGAAGAAAACGGAACGCCGCTCATCCTGGATTTTATGTTCAACGGCTGGGGATTGAAGTTCCCGGCAAACAAGGACAATCTGCTCACAAAGGCACTCTGGGATCGCGGATATTTTCATGCCGGGCATTGCTACCCCGGTCTTGCACTGGAAGGCGGCGCGCTGGAAAGCGATGGCCAGGGTACCCTGCTTACCACTTCGGAATGCCTGCTGTCTCCCAATCGAAATCCCCAACTGTCGCCATCCCAAACGGAGGAGATACTGAAGGAGTGGTTTGGACTTGAGCGTGTGCTCTGGCTGCATCACGGCTATCTCGCGGGCGATGATACCGACTCGCATATCGACACCCTGGCCCGCTTTTGCTCGCCGGATACGATCGCCTATGTTCAATGCGATGACCCCTCCGACGAACATTATTCCGCACTGCATGCAATGGAAGCGGAATTGCAGGCTTTCCGGACCCTTGCCGGACAAGCTTACCGCCTGATCCCCTTGCCCTGGCCTGACCCCTGTTTTGCCGCCGACGGCCATCGCCTGCCGGCTACGTACGCCAATTTCCTGATTATCAACGGAGCAGTACTGGTGCCCACCTACCGCGTGAAACAAGACGCCGAAGCATTGCAAATTTTTTCCGATCTTTTCCCCGGCAGGGAAATCATCGGCATTGATTGCCGGCCCCTCATCGAACAACACGGTTCACTGCACTGCGTGACCATGCAGTATCCGAAAGGAGTGGTATAGATAGCGGCAGTGCCTATTCAAATCAACAAATCAACCAACACTCATGAAGATCGGTATCGTCCAGCAAACTTGTTCCACAGATAAACAGGCCAATATCCGCAAATCAATTGCCGGCATCGCCGATTGCGCCAGACAGGGCGCGGAACTTGTAGTGCTTCAGGAACTTCACTGCGGCATATATTTCTGCCAGGCAGAAGATACGGCCATGTTTGACCTGGCAGAGCCTGTCCCGGGGCCGGACACGGATGCATTCTCGGCGGCAGCCCGGGAGCATGGCGTGGTGCTGGTTGCTTCCCTGTTTGAAAAGCGGGCGCCCGGATTGTACCACAATACCGCTGTCGTATTTGAACGGGACGGTTCGATCGCCGGAAAATACCGGAAAATGCACATCCCCGATGACCCCGCGTATTATGAAAAGTTCTACTTTACGCCTGGCGACCTGGGCTTTCAGCCGGTGCAAACTTCGGTAGGCAAACTCGGCGTGCTGGTCTGTTGGGATCAGTGGTATCCGGAAGCGGCACGGCTCATGGCTCTTGCCGGGGCCGAAATGCTGATCTACCCAACGGCCATCGGTTGGGAAAGCAGCGACCCGCAGGACGAAAAGGATCGCCAGCACGATGCCTGGTTTACGATCCAGCGCGCGCATGCCGTGGCCAATGGCCTGCCGGTAATAACGGTCAACCGGACCGGACATGAACCCGACTGGTCGGGCGTGACCGGCGGTATTCAGTTTTGGGGTCAGAGTTTTGTGGCAGGGCCGCAAGGCGAAGTGTTGTACCTTGCCGGTGTAGATCAGGAAGAAAATGCGATCATTGAAATCGATAAAAACCGCACCGAGGCTGTACGCCGCATCTGGCCGTTTTTCCGCGACCGGCGCATCGACTTTTACGGTGGTTTGACCCAACGTTATCTGGATTAACTGTACGAAAAAAATTATTGCCAATGAAACGCCATACCCGACGCAATGCCCTCAAAACAATGGCCTTAGGGGCCGCTGTCCTCACCCTGGACAAATCGGCCCTGGCGGCAAAAGATTCGCCTGAGTCACAACATTCCAAGCCTGCTAAGGGGCGGATCAACCATTCCGTTTGCCGCTGGTGCTACAGCGATATTCCGCTGGAAGAATTTTGCCGGGCAGTAGCCGGACTGGGCATTCCGGCCATCGACCTGGTCGGGCCGAAAGAGTGGCCCCTGCTGCGGCAATACGGTCTTTTCTCCTCCATGTGCAACGGCGCCGAGATTGGCCTGACCAAAGGCTGGAACGACCCGCAGTACCACGACCAGTTGGTGCAAAACTATGCCGAAATGATCCCGCTTGTCGGGGAGGCCGGCTACCGGAACCTGATCTGTTTCAGCGGTAACCGCAACGGTATGGACGACGAAACCGGACTGCAAAACTGCGTGGCCGGACTGCAAAAATTGCTTCCACTGGCCGAAAAACACGGAGTGATACTTTGTATGGAACTGCTTAACAGCAAGGTGGACCATAAAGACTATATGTGCGACAAAAGCGCCTGGGGCATCGAATTGTGCAAACGCCTGGGCTCTGAAAACTTCAAACTCCTGTATGATATTTACCACATGCAGATCGACGAGGGTGATGTTATACGCACTATCCGGGATTTTCATCCGTATTTTGCCCACTACCATACCGCCGGTGTGCCCGGCAGACATGAGATTGACGATAACCAGGAACTTAACTACCCGGCTATCATGCGGGCCATTGCCGACACGGGTTTTAGCGGTTATGTAGCCCAGGAATTTATCCCGACCAATCCCGACAAACTGGCCGCACTTGCACAAGCCATTCGCATTTGCGATGTTTGAGCCGGAGAATTTTATGCTAACAACCCGCTTCTAAAATAATATGGCAGAACAATACGATGCGATCGTTGTCGGCTCCGGCATTTCCGGCGGCTGGGCGGCGAAAGAACTGACCGAAAAGGGCCTTAAAGTGCTGCTGCTCGAGCGCGGCAGAAATATCGAGCACGTCACGGACTATACAACAGCGAACAAAAAAGTGTGGGAGTTTCCCCACCGCGGACGTACCACCCGGGATATGCGAGCTACCCATCCGGTGCAAAAACGCGATTACCCGTACAGCGAATTCAGTCCGGATTTTTGGGTAAATGATCTCGATTGCCCTTATACGGAAATCAAACGTTTCGATTGGTACCGCGGCTTTCACGTGGGCGGCCGCTCGCTGATGTGGGGGCGCCAAAGTTATCGCTGGAGCGATTTTGACTTTGAAGCAAATGCCCAGGACGGTATCGCCGTGGATTGGCCCATTCGCTATGCCGACCTCGCCCCCTGGTACGATCATGTCGAGCGTTTTGCCGGCATCAGCGGCTCGCTGGAAGGCCTGCCCCAACTGCCGGACGGTCAGTTCCTGCCTCCCATGGAA
>CAYVDV010000075.1:0-15544 GCA_964450465.1 uncultured Saprospiraceae bacterium | reverse complement strand
ATAATAAGTGGCGTCGCGCCAGCCGGGCGGCGTGCGGGCAGTCTGGAGAATTGGTTTCAGGGAAACGCCCTGGAGGTCGGCAGGTTGGGGGGCGGCTGCTACATCCAGGAAAGTAGGGAGATAATCGACATTCATGACCATCGCGTCGCTGGTGCTGCCGGCCGGGATCACGCCGGGCCATTGCATGAGCAGGGGATTGCGGTACGATTCTTCGTAGATAAACCGCTTGTCGAACCAGCCGTGTTCGCCGAGGTAAAAGCCCTGGTCGGACGTGTAGATAACAAGGGTGTTTTGGGCGAGCCCGTTTTTTTCAAGGTAGTCCAGCACCCTGCCCACCTGATCGTCGACGGACTGGATGCAGCGCAGGTAATCCTTCATGTAGCGCTGGTATTTCCAGCGTACGAGCTCGTCGCCGCTGAGATGCGCCTGTTGAAAGGCCTCGTTTTCGTCGGCATAGGCTGCGAGTACGGCTTCTCGTTGGGCCGGAGTCAGGCGTTGGAGAAAGGCTTCCGTCCATTCGCGGAACCAGGGATTGGAGTCGGAGCTGTCGTTCCAGACTTTCAGATCGTACACCAGGCTCATTTCGTGGGCGATGGTCATTTCCTGTTCGCGGGCGGCGGCGCTGCGGGTTTTATAGTCGTCGAACAGGGTAGGGGGTTCTGGTATCGCAATGTCGTCGAAGAGGTTCAGGTATTTTTCCTCGGGCATCCAGTTGCGGTGGGGCGCTTTGTGGTGGAGCATGAGGAAAAAAGGCCGGGTGCTGTCGCGCTGTTGCAGCCAGTCGAGGGCGAAATCGGTGATCAGGGTAGTGGCGTAGCCCTCGTAGCGCTCGCGGCCGGCCGGACTGATAAAATCGGGGTTGTAGTATTCCCCCTGGCCGGGCAGCACATTCCAGTAGTCGAAACCGGTGGGGTCGGATTTGAGGTGCCACTTGCCGATCATGGCCGTTTGGTAGCCGGCTTCGTGCAGCATTTTGGGCGCCGTGGGTTGGCTCCCGTCGAAGGGGTAGAGGTTGTCGAGCACGCCGTTGCGGTGGCTGTACTTGCCGGTCAGGATCACTGCCCGCACGGGGGCGCAAATGGAGTTGGTGCAATAGGCCCGGTCGAAGCGCATGCCGTTTTGCGCAATGCGGTCGAGGTTGGGAGTTCGGTTGATCGCGCCGCCATAGCAACTGACTGCCTGGGCGGCGTGATCATCCGACATGATAAACAGGATATTCGGTTTAACGGGCGTTTGGGCATTCAGCGGGAATGCCCACAGGGAAAAGAGCAGAAATGACAGGAATGATTTCATCAGTTGGATCGCTTGAACCGGCCAAATTAGCTCTTTTCCCGGAAAGGAATACGCTTATTCTTTCACCATTTTGCCCAGGTACAGGCCTTTTTCGCCCGTGATCCGCAGGAGGTAAATACCCGGGGCCAACGCGGCGACCGGAAGCCGGAGTTGCCCGCTCTGCCGCTCAAAGGATTGGTAGGCCAGGCCGCCCTGCAGGGAATACAAGGCCACGCGCAGGGCCTGTTCGTCCGCGGGCAGGAGCACCAGGGCTTCGTCGGAAGCCGGATTGGGCTGTATCTGAATGGGTTGCGGGGCAGCGGCCTCACCTGCGCTTGTGAACACCGGATCAAAACGGGTGCCGGAGTTCAGCACTTCTTTGGTGGCGGTATTTTGTACAAAGGCCAGTACGTACAGCGAGTCGAAATTGGAGGTCCAACCGTTTGGCGCAGTATAGGTGTAGGAATAGTTGAAGGTGACCGAGCTGCCGGCTGCCGGAAGCACAATGTCTTCTCCGTTGATATTGGGCAACATGGCGCGGAACACATTGTGGTGCTTGGATTCTCCGTTGGGAGAATTGTAGTTCACCGTGCTTTCGGCCACGGCAGCATACAGTTTATAGTTGCCCGTAGGCGCCGGTCCGTAGGTGCTTACCGTGATGCTGACGTTTTTGGTGGGGGAAGTACCGCTTTCCACCACCTTGATCGACACCGGGCTGGTTTGGCCCAATGCACTTTCCAGGGTGCTGGCGGGAAGCAGCGGAGTGGACGCCGGGATCAGATCGCCGTTGAGGGCCACGCGCGGAGTGCCGTTGATGCCGTACACGGCTGTACGGGCATTGTTTTCCGTCGGGTTGGCCAGGTAGATCAGGCAGTTGGAGTAGGGCACCGACGGATGTACGGACAGGTGGTGTACCTCATTCGGGTATTGCGCGATGAGGGTATAAAATGCCGGGTTTTTGCTCGCGCAAATGGAACAACGCGAATTGGTGAAATGCTCGATGAGCGGGTATTTTTTCGGGAGCTGCTGTGCAAACAGCGCAAAAGCGGTGGTACAAAACGCGAGTAAAACAGTAAATTTCTTCATGTAGTTATTTGTTTGAAGGACAAAGCTAGGCATAGAACACGCTACCGCTCCGGTGGTTTACGCTATTTTCCTGCAAATGTCGGCTGCCGTACAAACCCGCTTGGTCTGATTTGCTCCGGCACTTGTAGAAACCGGGACGGTCAATATCTCGGGAAAGCCGTAACATTGTCGCCTGTTTCATTCACATAAACTGTTTTGGTACGGCCATGTTCCTGTTAGCCATGCCGGATTTTACTTCCGGCGAAGTATGGGTTAGTTTGCTCACTCTGACATTTCTTGAAATTGTACTGGGGGTGGATAACATTATCTTCCTGTCCATTATTTCCGCCAAATTGCCGCCGGAGGAACAGCCGAAAGCGCGCAATGTCGGTCTTATTCTGGCCATGTTGCTCCGGATCCTGCTCCTCTTTGCCCTGGTATGGATCATCGGCATGAAAGCGCCGCTTTTCCATGTCAACCTGCCGGGCTTGCACGGCGATGTTACCGGACAGGGCTTGATCCTGTTTCTGGGCGGTTTGTTCCTGTTTTACAAAGCCACCACAGAGATCCACCACAAACTGGAGAGCCCCATGGAGCGCGACGATCCCAAGGTTGGCAAAGGCAAGGCAGCGCTCAATGCCGTGATTGTACAAATCGCCCTGATCAACATCGTTTTTTCGTTTGACTCCATACTGACGGCTGTGGGTATCGCCAACAACCTGGTGGTAATGATCATTGCTGTGGTGTTGTCGGTGCTGGTGATGATGCTGTTTTCCGGTTCGGTCAGCCGCTTCGTCAACGACCACCCTACGGTGCAGATGCTGGGCCTGGCCTTCCTGATCCTGATCGGGTTTTCCCTGGTGGCCGAAGCGGCTCACCTGGGGCATTTTATCGAGGGCGCCGTACCGAAAGGCTACCTGTATTTTGCTATCTTCTTTTCCCTTTTTGTGGAAATGCTCAATATTCGCATGCGAAAAGCCCAGAAACCCGTGCAGTTGCACGGCTACGCCGAAACGGCCAAAGAACGCGGGCTGCTTGATGAAAACCTGCTGGATGTGGAGGCGCAACAAACCAATGGGCCTGCGCGCCGGAATTAACCGATCATTATGACAGAACTTAATCTAGACCGGGATATCATTTTTTTTGACCTGGAAACCACCGGGCTTAACGTGGTGCGCGACCGGATCGTGCAGATCGCCCTGATCAAACTTTTCAAAAACGGGCAGGAGCCGGCAGAATTCAGCACCCTGGTCAACCCGGGTATCCCGATCTCCGAAGAGTCTATGGCCATTCACGGCATCACCCCGAAGGATTTGGCCAATAAGCCCACGTTTCGCCAGCTGGCGCAAAAGATCTGGGATTTTATCGGCGATTCAGACCTTGCCGGATACAATTCCAACCGCTTCGATGTGCCTATGCTGATGGAAGAATTTTCCCGGGTCGGGATGGAATTCGATGTCAGCAAGCGGCGTTTGATCGACGTCCAGCGTATCTTCTATAAAATGGAACCCCGCACCCTGAAAGCGGCCTACCGGCTCTATGTGGGGAAGGAACTGACCGACGCGCACGACGCCCTGGCCGATGTGCGCGCCACGATCGAGGTGTTCCAGGGGCAACTTAAAACCTATGAAGGCAAAGACCTGCTCGATGAAGACGGCAATGTGATCCCGGCCCCCGTCAAAAACGACATGCAGGCCTTGCACGAATTCACCAACGACCTCAATTTCCTCGACGCTACCCAAAAACTGCGGGTACAACCCGATGGAACCGTCGTCTTCAATTTTGGCAAATACGTCGGACAACCCGTTATGGATGTGCTGGCCAAGGATAAAAACTACTACTTCTGGATGCTGGAAAAGGAGTTTTCCTCCCAGTTGAAACAGATCATCAAACAGATGATGCGGGAAGTGGAAAAGTTGAAAGGATCCTGAAGATTTCAACCACATGCGATACCTGTTTTACGCCGTATTACTTTGTTCCCTTGCCGCCTGTTACGAGCCGCGCGAGGGATGTCTGGATATTGAGGCGACCAATTTTGACGCTGCCGCCGACAAGGATTGTTGCTGCAAGTACCCAAACTTAAATCTCCTCTTGTTGCCCCGTTTCGATACCCTGGTATGGAAGCCGGATACGGCGTATGAATACGCGCCGGGCAAATGGTTCCGGATCAAACAAGCCGTCTTTTATCTGTCCGATTTCCAATTGGAGCAAAATGGTATCTCCATACCGGTAAGCGACACGCTTGAATTTCAGGTGTGGAATGCGAACGGCGACACGATCCCGCAGGTCCTGTCCGATGATGTCCAACTGATCCGGCGTACTGCTGTAAATTATTCGGTCGGCACCTTCCGTCCGCCGGGCACCTTCGATGCCATTGCGTTCCGGGTTGGGCTGCCGGAGGCCGCGCAACACATTATCCCTGCCCTGACACCGGAAGGGCATCCCCTGCGGCCCCAGGGGGAGGCGCTCTGGCTGGGCCGCGACACCGGATACGTCGCGATGAAACTCGTCATCACAAGGGATACGCTGAGTAGTACGATACCGGACACATTGGTGTTCAGCCGCCCGGATTTTGACAATTTGGTGATACAAAAAGCCGGTACCTTTCGTCACGAAAGCGGATACGACTTTACCTTGCAGTTGACAACGGACTACCGGGAAATGTTCCGGGATGTGGATTTGTCCAGCGGCGACATTTCAGTCTGGAAAACCCGGATCCTTGCCAACCTGCCGGAGGTTTTTCACGTTTCACAATAGTCTGCCGGCGCTGCAGCCGGCATCGTTCTAAACAAACAAAACACAAATAGCATGAAAAATGTATGGATTGCCGGCCTGTTTGCCGCTGTTTGGACATTGTCTGGATGCGACGGCACTACCGATCCCGTTTTGCCCCCCAGCTCCACGTTTACGATTAAGTTCAACGCCATGTACGACGGGCAGCCGCTCGAGAAGTATAAAAACTATGATTACGCGACGTATCAGGTGCAGTTCAGTCGCTTCCATGCTTTTATGAGCAACATTGCGCTTCTGAACGGCAGTCAGGAAACCCCGCTCAGCGAAATTGCGTGGGTGGACTTCTTCCCGGACCTGGTGTCGAACAACTATGCCGTGACGGTACCTTTGGCAATTGCCAATGTTCCGGACGGTACCTACACCGGCATCCGGCTGGGATACGGCGTACCGCCGGCGCTGAATGCCCTACAGCCTAAAGACTTCGTGTCAACGCACCCGCTCAGCCGCGAAAACGAATACTGGCTGGGCTGGAAGAGCTATATTTTCAACAAGATCGAAGGCCAGGTTGACCTCGACAAGAACGGCACCTTCGACGGCGGTCTGGTGTATCACTGCGGCTCGGATGCTGTGTACCGCGAATACACCTTCAACCTGCCGATCAAGGTGGAACCCGGCGCCACGCTGGAAGTTGAGTTTGACCTGAAAAAACTGTTTACCATAAACGGAACCTGGCTGGATCTCACCAATCCCTACAACCACATCACTTCCAACGATGTCAACGATGTGGTGGTGGCAAAGATCCTGATGGATAATTTTGGCAACGCAACCACGGTCAAACAGTAAACTATAACCGGTATCTTATGAAAAAAATAGCCGTAGCGCCCATCTGGCGGATCGCTGCGCTGCTCGCCCTCACCTGGGGCCTGCTCAGCTGGCCTGCCTGTAAAAAAGACGATCCCCCTCTGCCCGACGGGGAAAAGGATCTGACTGGAATACCGTATAACCCGCAACCCTATACGGTGCTCAAGCCCGCTCATTTCCCCGAAGTGCCGATCCCTGCCGACAATCCCATTACGGTGGAGGGTATTCAACTTGGGCGCCGGCTGTTTTACGATCCGCTCCTGTCAGCCGACAGCACGCAGTCCTGCTCGTCCTGCCATTTGCCACAGGGCAGCTTCACCGACAACAAGGCAGTGTCCGTGGGCATCGACGGGATCTCCGGCCGGCGCAGCGCCATGAGCCTGCTGAATATTGCCTATGCTACCAACGGCTTGTTCTGGGACGGCCGCTCGTCATCGCTGGAAGACCAGGCCCTGCGGCCGGTTGAGGATCCCATCGAGATGCACAACACCTGGCCCAATGTGGTGGCTAAATTGAAAAAACACCCGCTGTACCCCGAGCTGTTCCGGAAAGCCTTTGGGATTTCTTCTACCCAGGGAATTACCAGGGAACTGGCCGGCAAGGCTATAGCCCAGTTTGAGCGGACCTTGATCAGCAGCGGACAATCCAAGTTTGACCGCTACCTGCAGGGCGACCCCGATGCACTCGACGACGAAGAACTGGACGGCAAACTGATGTTCTTCGACGAAGGCGCCGTGGTGGGCCTGCCTGATGCCCAGTGCTTCCATTGCCATGGCGGACTTACCCTGACCGGAAACCAGTACTTCAACAACGGACTGGATTCTGCTGCCACACTGGCTGATTTCAAAGACAGGGGCCGGGGCGAGGTGACCGGCAATCCGTATGACAACGGCAAATTCCGGGCGCCCACGTTGCGGAATATCGCCATGGCAGGTCCGTATATGCACGACGGGCGTTTTCAGACACTGGAGGAAGTGATCGACCATTACAGCAGCAACGGCAAAGGGGCCATCAATGAAGATCCGTTTATCCGTCAGGTTGGATTCCCACTTCCCGGGACCAATCCGGTACAGTATTCCGGACTGACCCCATACCAAAAGAAAGCCCTGGTCAAGTTCCTGCATGCCCTGACCGATACGGAATTTGTGAATAATCCAGACATACAGAATCCATTTTAGACCGTGTTGGAGGCCGGAAATGGAAATCCAAACATGTTCTTAGTCTTTTACCAGGCTTATCGTTATTTTTGGCCTGATTTTTAATACTGTTTTTTTCTAATACATTTTCATCCCATGCGCATGATCTGCCGAATACCGATCTTGCCGGCTTTGCTGTGGGCGGTGGTTTCCACTGCCCAGATCAGCGAAGGCGGTCTCCCGCCCAGCTTTTCACCCGAATACTCCGCTGCCTTTGCGGCGGCCCAGGCACCGGCCCCGCTTTCCTTTTCTGCTCCGGATGTAAATAAACTCTTTAAAGAGGACGAAGCCAGCCCGGAACAGGGCCGCTTTGCCGCACCCCTGAATGGCGTGGATATTGACCCGGCCCGGGATGGCAACTGGACGGAATTGCCCAATGGCGACCGTGTGTGGCGTTGCGTGTTGCGTTCCCCCAAGGCGCTCGGGCTGTTGTTGTTGTTTGATCAGTTTCGCCTGCCGCCGGGCGCCAAATGTTTCGCCTATACGCCCGATCACAACAAGGTGCTGGGGGCCTATACCGAGCAAAGTTGCCTGTCCACCGGAATGTTTATGATTGGTGTTTTGCAGGGGGAGGAGGCTATCCTGGAATTGTACGAACCGGCAAAGGTGAAAGGTCTGGCGCAAATCCACCTGAACCGCATTGATTACGTCTATGATCCCGCGGGCATTTATCAGCCTCCGGCCGGCAGCCTGACCGACGATTTTGGGGATTCCAAAAACTGCAATATCAATGTCAACTGTAGCCAGGGTCAGAACTGGCAATCGGAAAAACGCGGCGTAGCCCGCATTTTAATGGTGTTTTCGAATGGCGCAGGCTGGTGCAGCGGCACCCTGATCGCCAATACCGGGGGGACGGCCGATCCCTATTTTCTGAGTGCGCACCATTGCCAGTTGATCGGTGTGCTTCCGAATTTTAACCTCTGGCGCTTCGACTTCAACTATGAGGCGCCTTCCTGCGCAAACCCGGCTACCGAACCGACCCCGAAATCGGTATTGGGTTGCGAACGCGTTTCCTACCGGCATGAAACGGATTTTTTATTGTTAAAACTCAATCCGATCCCTGGCTCCGACCACTTATATTTTAACGGGTGGAACCGCACGGCCGCTACCAATTCCCTGGTGCCTTCGTCCACGTTTATCCACCATCCCCAGGGCGATATCAAGAAAATCTCCCATGACCTGAATCCTGCTACGATCTTCGCTCAGACGATCAGTTGGGGTACCGGCTTTGGGACCACGCCAGCCAGTTCGCACTGGTCGGTGATACCCGACGAAGGCGTTTATGAGCCGGGTTCTTCGGGCTGCCCTCTGTTTGATCCGAACAAACGCATCGTCGGGCAATTGCACGGCGGCAACTTCGACACGCTGCTTTGCAAGGTAATTGTTTCCTGGTTTGGCCGCTTTGACCAATCCTGGGATTTGGGATCGACATCGGCAAGCCGGTTGAAAGAATGGCTGGACCCGGGAAACACAGGCGCTCTTACCCAGAACGGTTATGTGCAGCCCATCCCAACAGAAGTGAACATCGGCGGCACGATCAAAACCCACTGGGGCACGCCGATGCCGAATGTACTGGTCAATCTGAGCGGCGGCGCGACGGCGACAACCCGGACAGATGCCGCGGGGCGGTATATGTTCAGCAAGCTGCCAGCCGGACTGAATTTTACGGTGACGCCGGAACGCGACACCAACGATGTGAACGGGATCAGCACGTTTGACTTTGTCCTGATCAACAAGCATGTGCTCGGTCTCGATACCCTGGACTCCCCCTGGAAGATCATCGCCGCCGATGCCAACGGAAGCAATTCCGTTTCCACTATTGACATTGTGGAGGGGCGAAAAGTGCTGTTGGGCCTGAACAATGGCTTTCCGAACGTCAGCGCCTGGCGCTTTTTCCCGGCGCTCACCAACTTCCCCAATCCGGCGAATCCCTTTACGGGTTTTCCGGGCGGGCCGCCGGCCTCGTTCCTGCAGTTTACCGGTATTCAGGATAATGTGACGGATGCGGACTTTACGGGGGTGAAAATTGGCGACGTCAACAACAATGCCTTGTCGGGAGGCTAGCAGCGCTTCCGGATATTTTATTTAAAAACGGCTTTGCCGGCCGGCCGGACTCCCTTGCCTTCGCGGCCGGTGAGCGCATCGCCGAGATCGTCTCTGGTTTGTTCGGCCAGGGCCTGAAGGCGTTGGACCACATCCGGATGTTCGGCGGCAACGTTCCGCGTTTCACTGATATCGGTTTCCAGATCATATAACTCCGGCTCCGTCAGTTTGACTTTTACCATTGGGCCCGGCTGACCGTCCTTGCCCTCCGTTTCTCCTTTGGTAATGTAGGTGTGCGGGAAGTAGAGTTTCCAGCGCCCGCTGCGCATAGCCTGGAGTTCATTGGTCTGGTAGTAAAAAAAGTAGGCTTCGTGGGGTGATTTCGCGCCGGGTTGCCCGCTCAGGACCGGCCAGGCATCGCGGCCGTCGATAGGCAGCGGGGGCAGATCTGCGCCGGTGATCCGGGCAATGGTAGGCAGCAGATCGATGGTCATCAGGGGTTCATTGACGACGAGCCCCTCGGGCAGATGGCCTTTCCATTGCAGGATAAACGGCTCGCGCACGCCGCCGTCCCAAACGGTGCCCTTGCCCTCGCGCAGGGGTTTGGCATGTCCGGCGTGGTTACCATAGGCAAGCCAGGGGCCGTTATCGGAAGTAAAGATCACCAGGGTGTTTTCTTCCAGCCCGTTCCGGCGCAAGGCCGCGAGTATCTCGCCGACGGACCAGTCGATCTCCATGATCACGTCTCCATACAGGCCCAGTTCCGATTTGCCGCGGAATTTATCCGACACATACAACGGCACGTGCGGTTGGGGATGCGGCACATACAGGAAAAACGGCTTGTCGCGGTGGCGGTTTATGAAGGAAACGGCGTGTTCGGTGATCCGGGTAGTCAGCATGGTTTGGTCCTGCAGACTGTCGATCGTTTTTTCCCCTTCGAACAGCGGAAGCCAGGGCCATTGTTTTTGCATGCCCGGTACGGGATGCCTGCGCCACATGTCGTTGGAGTAGGGAATACCGAAGTATTCGTCGAAGCCCTGGCGCATAGGCATGTAATCGGGGTGGTCGCCCAGATGCCATTTGCCGAAACAGGCCGTCGCGTAGCCTTTGGCCTTCAGCATTTCGGCCATGGTCGTTTCATTCAGGTTAAGGCCCTTGGGCGCCCGGGGCATCAGGGCGTGGTGTATATTGACCCGGCTGGAGTAGCAGCCGGTGAGCAGTGCCGCGCGCGATGCCGAGCATACGGGCTGGGCCACATAAAAGTTGGTCAGGCGGACACCCTCGGCAGCCATGCGGTCGAGATTGGGCGTGCTGAAGCCTTCGGCGCCGAAACAGCCGACATCGCTGTACCCCTGATCGTCGGTGAAGATGATGACCACGTTTGGGGGGACGGCGTTCCGCGTTGCGTGGTGGCAGCCATTGGGGTGGGGCAGGGCCAGACCGGCCAGGAAAATTGCACAAGAGAGACGAAACATGGCAGGGAACATTATGATGAGTGCCAAATATCTTAAATTTGCCGGGAACTCCGGGGCCATAATCATATAATTGAATCAAGTGGTTTCCATGTCTTTCCAGATACGACCGTTACCCGTCCTTTACCTCATTATCGCCTTTTTTTCAAACGGTCTGACGGCACAAAATGCCCTCTGGTCGGAGATTCGGGAAGATACCATCCAGGTCAAGCTGGAAGATCGCCTGGTTATTCCCAATCAGTACCGGACAATGCGGCTGGATTTTGGGCAGCTGCGCGCTTTGTTACAGCAGGCGCCTTCGGAACGGGATTACCTGAAGGGGGTTGACGGGCTTCCCGTTGCGTTTCCCATGCCGGACGGCAGCGCGGTTGAGTTCATAGTCTGGGAGGCGCCGGTGATGGATCCGGATCTGTGCGCCCGGTTTCCGGAAATTCGCTCTTTTGCCGGCAAAAGCAACGACCGCAAGGGGATCCTCGCGCGTTTCGATATTTCCCCGGCAGGCTTGCATGCCATGTTCCTGAATACCGGCGATGGAAGCGTATTTATCGATCCTTATGCCCGGGGCAACACCGGTACGTATGTCTGTTATTTCAAAAAAGACTTTGTCAAACGGAAGGGCAACGACTTCAGTTGTCAATTGCTGGAACCGGCGGGCATTGAATTGCCCCCTGCAGCCTCCGACCGGGCAGGCAGTTGCGGCAACCTGCGGCAATACCAACTAGCGCTGGCCTGTACGGGCGAGTACGCCAATTTTCACGGCGCGACCGGCACGAATAAGGCGCCGGCACTGGCCGCCATGAACACGACCATGACCCGGGTCAATGGCGTTGTTGAACGCGACGCCGGCATCCGGATGATCCTGGTGGCCAACACGACGGATATTATTTTCACCAATCCGAGCACAGACCCCTACACCAACAACAATGGCAGCACCATGCTGGGCCAGAATCAGACGACCTGCGATACCTATATCGGTTCAGCCAATTACGACATCGGGCACGTGTTCAGCACAGGCGGCGGCGGCGTGGCTTATCTGAATGCGGTCTGCAACAATTCGATCAAGGCCGGCGGGGTCACCGGATCATCCAACCCGGTAGGTGATCCGTTCGATATCGACTACGTTGCGCACGAAATGGGCCACCAATTCGGCGGCAACCATACGCAATACAACAACTGCAACAGAAACAGCGCCACGGCCATGGAGCCGGGCAGCGCTTCCACCATCATGGGTTATGCGGGGGTTTGCTCGCCTAATGTACAGTTAAATAGCGACGATTACTACCATGCGATCAGCCTGCAGGAGATCGGCGCCTTCACAACGGGCAGCGGCAACAGCTGTGCCACCCTCGTGCCCAACGGCAATTCGGCCCCGGTAGTAAGCAGCCTGACCAACCGGACTATCCCCATTTCCACGCCGTTCGTTTTGAGCGGCAGCGCTACCGATCCAAACGGCGACCCGCTGAGTTTTTGCTGGGAGCAAATGAACGGCTATACCCCTCCGCAGCAGACCATGCCGCCGGTATCCACCAATACCACGGGCCCCATGTTCCGCTCCTTCCAACCCACTTTCAGCAACAGTCGTTATTTTCCCAACTTTGATGATGTACTGGCCGGCGTCAATTCCGATTGGGAAGAACTGCCTTCTGTCGGCCGGACGATGAATTTCCGCCTCACCGTGCGGGATAACCATGCCAACGGCGGTTGTACGGCCGAGAAAGACATGGTTGTCACCACTGCAGGGTCGATCGGACCGTTCCAGGTGACGGAACCCAACGGCGGCGAATCGTACGGTATCGGCAGCACGCAGACCGTCAGCTGGAATGTTGCCGGTTCGACCGGCGCGCCGGTCAGTTGCGCCATGGTAAATATTCTGCTGTCCACCGACGGTGGCGCAACATTCTCGGTATTGGTGGGCAACACCCCGAACGACGGCACGGAAACGGTCACCTACAATGGCCCGGCTACCAGCCTTGCCCGCATCATGGTACAGGCCGTGGGCAATGTTTTTTACGATGTCTCGGACCAGAATTTCTCCATCGGCGTCTCTTCGTACTGCGGCCAGCAGGTGTACAGTACCAATGTGCCGGTCACGATCCCTGTTGCGGGGACCGTGACTTCCACCCTTTATATCAGCAGCACAGCGACCATAGACGATGTCAATGTGATCGACCTGACGGGCACGCATACCTGGGTCGGCGATCTGATCGTGAAACTCAAAAGCCCCGCAGGCACCGAGCGCACGCTCTTCAATCAGATTTGCAGCAGCCAGGATAACTTTAATATCAATTTCGACGACGAATCTTCCCTGGCGTACAGCAGTATTCCCTGTCCGCCCACTTCGGGTGGGTTTTACAGGCCGAACCAGGCACTCAGCGCGTTCGACGGCCAGGATGTAAACGGCACCTGGACCCTGACCATCCAGGATGTCTCTCCGCCGGATGGCGGACAACTGAACAGTTGGGGCCTGAGTTTTTGCTCGGCTTCCCTGTTGCCGGTGGAGCTCAGCGCATTTACCGCCCGCCCGGCAGGCGGCGCCGTGCGCCTGGAATGGGTGACGGAGTCCGAGCGCAACAACCGGGGCTTCTACCTCGAGCGCAGTGCGGGCAATGCTTTTGATTTTCAGCCCGTCACCTGGGTGGATGGCCATGGTACCGCAACGGTCCGGTATAGCTACGGTTTTGTGGACACCGATGTAGCGCCCGGCTCCGTGTACTATTACCGCCTGCGACAAATGGATTTTGATGGGCAGGAGACCTATTCCGAAATACAGGCAGTAACGCTGGACGGCCCGTCCGGCGGAAGCCTGCTGATCGCACCCAACCCCGCCCGGGATTACATTCAGTTGCAGTTACCGGCTGTCGTCGCCCGGGAAGCCGGAGCCTGGCAATTGACGATTGCAAACGCCCAGGGGCATATCATCCGCTCCGGCGCCTGGACGGAAGACGAGCCCGGTATTCCGGTGTCATCCTGGCCTGCGGGGGTGTATGCGGTTCAGCTGTTTCAGGGCAACCGCGTGTATTCGGGCCGCTTTGTGAAGGGGTACTGATCTGCCTGTCGATACCGGAAATTGGCCGTAGCCTCAACCTTTAAGAAATTGCTCAATCCGCTTTTTCTGTCGCAGGTGATGCCGAAAATGCATTTCCACCAGGGAAAACCATTCCAGGGCATTGAGATAGCCCAGAGCAGGGTGGGCCGTTTTGCCCTTCCCGTGCGGAAGGGATAATTGTGCAGCAGCAGCGGTCATTTTTTCACGCAATACAGGGATCATTTCCCGGATCTGTGCGATGCTTTCCGGTTGTGGCGGCGTGTACTGTGGCGACGGCGGTACCTTGATTCTGCTGGGGGGCATTCCGCCGAGCAAATAGGTAATGCGCCCGGGCATTGTCTTGGAGGCCCCGGCATTGTCGTCGCTGGCCATACAGACTTCCATCTGTTTTAAATGATAGCGTTGCGCCGAGCCGATCAGGTGCTGGTACACCTGGCCTATACTCCAGGCATCCGCTGCCGGTTGTCTGGCAAAATCAGCCTCGGAAAAGTTGTCGAGCGACTGCTCCCAGGTGGATAAGACGGTTTCAAAACGGGAAAGAATGGTGGATGCGTTCATGTGTTGCCATTATGTGGCGGTAAATATAGCAGATGGGGCAAACCTGGCAATCTGGCAATCAGATATTCCGGTGTTTTTTTGTGGGATCGGAGGAATTTGACTGCAAATCTCAGTTCGGCGCGGTTCTTGCCGTTCGGGGCCAAAATGATCTGGCCAAAATGAAACCGACAGTCTTTTTCCTGCTCTATTTCCTGTTTTTTCTCGCTCCGGCCCATCAATTTGCCCAGCAGCCGCGTTTTTTTTCGCTCCAGCCTGCAGATACTTTGCACAAGCCCCGGCTTTGGGCGGCTGTCGGTACGGGAACGGCGGTGTACGGCGCTGCTCTGGTCGGGCTGCACCGCGACTGGGTTGCCAGTTCATCGTCCAAACATTTTCACACGATTGACGATCTGCACGACTGGAACCAAATGGACAAGATGGGCCACTGGCTTATGTCGTACAATGAAAGCCGCTGGCTTTATGCCGGCGCACGTTGGGCAGGAGTCAAACCGCGCAGCGCGGCCTGGCTGGGGTTTGCCGGAAGCCAGTTGATCATGACCACCCTGGAAGTGTTCGACGGCTATGCCGACAAATGGGGTTTTTCCTGGAGCGACATGGGCTTCAATGTGCTCGGTTCGGGCATGTTCCTGGCCCAGCAGATCGGGTGGGGCGAGCAACGGTTTGTGATGAAGGTAAGTGCCTGGCCGAAAACATACGCTTCCGACCGCATTTATCCGTACAGCCCGGCAGGCAGCGACGGATCGACTACGCTTCAGGATCGCTCCGAAGCGCTGTATGGCAGCGGACTGATCAGCCTTTTTTTAAAAAATTACAATGCCAATACAGTTTGGGTCTCTGCCAATCCGCGATCGCTGCTGGGGGAGCGCGCAGCCTGGATGCCGCGCTGGCTGAATATCGCCGTGGGTATGGGCGCCGATAATCTGTTTGCTGCGCAGGGTTATGAATGGAAAGGCAACCTGAATTGCGAGGGGCCGGACTGCGACGTTTACCGGCTCGACGCTGCGCTTTATCCCCGCACCCGGCAGTTTTATCTGTCCTTCGATGTGGATCTTACCCGTTTGGGGATCCGGAACCGTTTTTTGCGTACGCTGGCCGGCGCCTTGAATATCATCAAAATACCGGCGCCGGCATTGGAAGTGACGGACCGGGGCGGGGTGCGGCTGCATCCGTTGTTTTTTTAAAGGCGATGGGAAAAAACAAAAATGCCCGACAATCTGATAAACAGAAGGTCAGGCATTTTTTCGTGGACCTGGCGGGAGTCGAACCCGCGTCCGGACAAAGCGCCGCAACGCTTTCTA
>CAYVDV010000074.1:0-15583 GCA_964450465.1 uncultured Saprospiraceae bacterium | reverse complement strand
AAAAAACAACTGGCTCAAAATCGTGGCCTTATTATTTCATCGTTCCTTACACGGACAAAATTAATGAAAAAATAACCGGATACTTTAGCAAATCTGTTCATTCAGGAACAATTAGAATAACCTTGCCGCGGCTGTACGACAAGACCGTTTTGAATTGAATACCATTTCAGTGTAGTGGTTATCAGGTTTGATCTATCCGGAAGCCCTTGAGGAGGAAAGCAACTGTCCTGAATATGGGGAGTCTTTATTTCATCGTTCTTTAGCACATAAGTACCCGGACTACATTATGAAAAAAACACTACTGCTCTTTCTTCTCAGCCTGGCTGGCGCCCCTCTTTTCGGCCAAACCCTGTATGCGACCACCGACACAACCTACAAAGCGCTGGTGGAAAAAGCGCTGAACGAAATGCAAAAAGGGGAATGCCAGCCCTGCCTCGCCGATTATGAAGCCGCCTTTGCAATCTCTCAGCGAAGCATTTTAAGCCGCCTGCGCGCTGCGGCCTGTGCCTTTGCCTGTAAGCAGGACGACAAGTGGACGTTTCACCTGACCGTCGCCCTCGATAAAGACTGGGGAGGCGTTGAAGATATCCTGCGCGATTCACGGGACCAATACCCGGAGCTGACGAGGTATAAAGGCACTGCATTGTACGATTATGCGATGCAGTATATTGCCGATGCCAAAAAACGGTCGGGCTATGACGAAGCGCTGGCTGCTGAAATGGAGATCATCCTGCGCGACGATCAAACCTTGCGGCAACACCTCGACGATTTGACGACGGAGGAGGAACGCCGGAACGCCTGGACCCGGATCGTTGAAACGGACTCTGTAAACCTGGTAAAAGTCGAACGCATTTTTGCGCAACACGGATACCCGGGCAAAAGCAAGGTCGGCAGCGGTTTGTCTTCCGCGGCTTTTTTGGTCATCCAACACGCGGATCTGGCTTACCAGGAAAAATATTTTCCCCTGATTGAAGCCGCTGCGAATGCGGGAGAACTGTCCAAATCGAGTTTTGCCCTGCTGGTCGATCGCATCCGCATGCGGAAAGGAGAAAAGCAATTGTACGGCTCACAACTTACCGATCACGACGGGGACGGGATTTATGAATTCCACCCCATCGAAGACGAGGAAAACGTCAACAAACGGCGGGCAGAAATGGGCCTTGGACCGATCGAGGAGTATGCGCAGAACTTTGGCATCGAGTACAAGCCGGCAAAGAAAGATTAGCGCCGCAGCAAATGCTTTACTCGCACAAACAATTCGCATCCATCAGCGCCACCGCCTGCACGGTCATGCTTCCCGCCGGTGTTCCGGGTGGCGCGCAGATCTGGAACGTACCGCTGTTGCTGTTGAAGGTAAAGGAGCTGTTCCCGTTGTACGGGTCGCTCACGGTAAGTTGAAACGGCGGGGTACCGGTAAACGTCGCCTGTATGGTCTGGCAATTGCCCACGCAAAGGTCCGGATTCGGCGCGGTGAGCACCACCGCAGGCAGCGGGCGCCAGATCAACAAGGCCGCATTGGAGATATCGAGACAGGGATCGTTCAAGTCCACATTGCCGTTCAGGTTGTCGCCGGCAATGGCAGCCACATAGTAGGTGACGCCGGTTTGCATGCTCCCGGGGTCGAAGGTAAAAGAGGGCGTATTACTGGTGACGATGATACTCCCCAGAGTGTCGCCGGGGTTGGAGAACAGGATAAATTGCAGGAGGTCGTTGTTGTCGAGTACCTGATCGCCATTATGGGTAAAGACAGCCGTTTGGTTCACGCACAAGCTCAGGGTCTGGGGCATCATGGTACCGGCATCGGTGATACAACAGGAGGGGCCGTTGCAGAGATTGGTCTCGGTCAGGCCCAGTCCCTGGTCTGCGGCGGTGGCGGCGGCAGAAGCGGGACCTGTAGCGCTGTTGGGCGAATAGCTCAGCGATCCAGGGCTGATCACAATGGCCGTTATGCCGGCGTTGGTCGGGCAACATTCCTCGATGTTACCACTGCCATCGGTTTTCAGGATAAAAAGATCCCTGCCATTTCCGGTGCAGGAGCCCACGGCCAGGAAACCACCATCGGGTGTCGGTTTGGCTACGCGCATGTGGCCGCTGCTGCCGTAGGAGTGTGATTTGGACCAGCTCACGTTGCCACCGGCATCTGTTTTGACCAGAATTGCGTCCCCGGTATCGTTGTTTACATTAAAGGGGGTAAAAATGAGCTCTCCGCCGGATGTAATACCGAAATCCCAAATCTCATAGTTCCCGCCTGTAACAGGATACCGCTTGGTCCAGGCTATATTACCCGTGTTGTCAAAGCTGATGATCCAGGGGTGTATTTGTGTGCCGCCGGAATAACTCCAGGTGCCACCTGCTCCCACCAGGCCCGCCCCCCCGGCCGATATACAACGCAGGCCTTCATTTAAGGGCTGGGTCGCTTTTTTAGCGCTCAGGATTGCGCCATTACCATCCAGGCGAAAGAGAAAGGCATCGTGGTTGTTTGAACTGATATACGTGTATCCGGTGACCCATACATTAGCGCCGCCAGCGGGAAATACCTGATCGGCGCCGTCGCCGCCGCCGCCGCCCCAGGCTTTGTTCCACACGTGGGCGCCGGTGAAATCCAGTTTTTGAACAAAAATATCCCAGAATCCGCCGCCAAAGCTCTGGGTAGCGCCGCAAATGATATAGCCGTCGGAGACTTCGCATACCCCACGGCCTGTTTCCTCGCCGCTGCCCCCCGCTGTGCTTTCCCAAATTACAGAGCCACTGCCATCAAATTTGACGATATAGATATCCGTGCCGCCTGCGCCAAAGCTGTTCGTTTCGCCAACAGCAAGGAAGTTTCCGTCGCTGCAGGCATACAGGCGTTGAAAGAACTCCGTGCCGGAGCCGCCCAGCACTTTGGACCATTCGACGGCGCCGGCCGCAGAAAATTTGACCAGCAAGGCATCCTGCCCGCCCAGGCCGCCGCCCGTACTGCTGCCTGCTACAATAAAACTGCCGTCGGACAATACCTCCAGGCAACGCGGCTCCTCATCGCCCGATGACCCGAAGCGCTTTTTATACGTGGTTTGGGACCAAAGCGGGAGCGAGACGGCAAGGAGTAAAAAGAGGGTTAACAATCGCATAGTGTTTTTTTTTACAGGAGGTTATTGCGAGATCAGCGGATCAATGTCACATCGCCCTTGAACACTTCTGTGGCGCCGTCCGAAAATTCCAGTTCTGCCCAAAAGACATAAACCCCGGGGGGCATCTGTTTGCCCTGGAAGCGTCCGTCCCAGCCCAATTCAGGGTGATTGGGCGCGATATCTTCAAACACCGCCATCTGGTCGCCCCAACGGTCGTAGATCTGGAGTGTGCGGATATTTACCAACCGCGCATCGCCAAAGATCGTGAAGCCGGCATTTTCCCCGCCGCTTTCCGGAGCAAAGGCATTGGGTATATACAGCTCCCGTCCGTTTTTGACCAAAATGAGGAACAGGCCCTCTGCTGCGCAATCGCCGTAGCCCTGCACCGCTAACTGTACGGTGGTGGTGGTCTGGGGCGCCAGCGAAGGAGTCAGGCAATCGGTACAGGAGAGCGCCGTCCCATTCGATACGCTCCAGTTTATTGCTACCGGTATGAGGTTTAGCGCGGCATTGAGGGCGACTGTATCGCCCGGAGCGATCTCGATGGTATCACCTAGCATTTCCAGCAGGGATTCCTGCGGACTAAGTTCAATCTGTTGTTCGGTGGCACAGCCGTTGGCATCCGTAATCGTCAGGGCAAACATTCCTGCGTCCAGTTGGTCAAAAAACAGCGTCTGATTGCCGTCGGTCATCTGGTTTGTCTGGAGCAGGCTGGCCGTGTAGGGTCCTGTGCCGCCACTTACCCCCTGCACGGCGATGACCCCGGGGGTGCTGCAGTCCGGACCGGTAGCGGTAACGACTGGCACTACTGGCGCCGGCTCGTCGAGCGCTACGGTAGCCGTGTTGCTGCAACCGGCTGCGTCGGTGACGGTGACGCTGTACGCGCCCGCCCCTATGTTGGATAATGCAGCGCTGCCGGCGCCGGTATTCCATTGGTACTGAAAGGGCGCCTGCCCGCCGGAGATACTAACCGCGGCAGCCCCGTCTGCAGCCCCGGCACAGGAAACCGCGAAGCCGTTGAAGTTGCTGCTGACGGCAGCGCTGGCCTCAAATCCACCGCCCAGGGTGGTTTGGGTAACGACCACACTGTCGCAGCCGTTCGAGCCGTTGAACAGTTCCCAGGTAACGCCGACGTTTTGCGGGAAGCAGGTGAGCGCCTGCAGAAAGACAGAGTCGGCAGTGCCGGGCGTCAGCATGGTCTGTGCAACACCGGTGCAGCCGTTCGCGCCGGTGACGGTCACACTGTAGGTACCCGCCTGATTCACGCTGATCTGGGCGCCTGTTTGTCCGGTGGACCAGGCATACGCTACAAACCCGTTTCCTGCAGTCAGGCTAACCGTCGTATTGCCACAAACCACAGCAGGTCCGGTGATCTGCGGCACAGGCGCCTGAAGGGCCTGCACGGTAAAACCGGCCGCGGCCGTACAGCCGTTGGCATCGGTCACCGTTACGCTGTAGGGGCCGCCCTGATTAGCGGTGATGGATGCTGTCGTTTGGCCGTTGCTCCAGGCATAGGCCGCAAAACCTGCACTCGCCTGAAGGCTGGCGCTTTCGCCGGGGCAAAAACGGTCGTCGCCGGTAATGCTTACCGTTGGCAATACCGGAATCGTGGCGATCGCCGCTGCGGTGCCCGTGCAGCCACCGCCGTCACTCACGGTCACCGTGTAGGTGCCGGGTTGCGATACCACGATCTGTGCGGTGGTGGCGCCTGTATTCCAGGTATAATTCTGAAACCCGGTACCGGCATCCAGTGTGGCCTGCGCTTCGCAGGCTTGCGTCAGCACATTGATGAGGGGGAACAACTGGTTCGACACCCCCACATCGAGTGCCGAGCTCCCGGAACAACCATTAGCATCCGTTACCGTAAGCGAAACCGAAACGGGGGGCGTTACAGTTACGGAGCTTGCAGTGGCGCCGTTACTCCAAAGATAATTACTGAAGCCAACAGGGGCGCTAAGCGTAGCCGTACTGCCCGGGCAGACGGCCTGCGGACCGCTGATTGCCGGCTGCGGGGCATCCAGTTGCAACACACTGATGCTGGCTACCGAGGTGCAACCCAGGGCATCCGTTGCTGTGACAATATAATTGCCGGCCTGGCTTGCGATTAGTTGGGGCGTGTTTGGACCAGCGGACCAGGCATAAATCTGGAAACCTGCCGAAGCGTTCAGGATAGTTGAATCGCCGGGGCAGAACTGCGGGATACCGCTGATATCGACCTGGGTAAGCGCTGGCACATTCACGGACAAACTGGCAGCGCCGGTGCAGCCATTGGCGTCGGTGACCGTAACGCTGTAAGTACCCGATTGCGTTGCGCTGATGCCGGCTGTATTCTGTCCGCCCGACCATTGGTATGCTGAAAATCCCGGATCAACGCTCAGGTCGATCCGGGCATCGCAGTTGTAGGGCAATTCGGCGATCTGGGGCTCGGGATTGGCGTTGACCGCCAGCGAAGCGGAAGCGCTGCCGGTGCATCCGTTGGCGTCAGTCACTGTCACGGCGTAGAGGCCGGCGCTATCGGCAAGTATGGATGCCGTGGTTTGGCCGCCGGACCAGATCACCGTGCTAAAGGATGCGTTCAGACTCAGGGTAGCGGCATTTCCCGCACAAATAGCCGCGGGCCCAACTACCGCAGGTACGGGCAAAGGCTGTTGCATTAGTTGTGCAATATCCGAGGCGGTGCAGCCGATGGCATCGGTGACGGTAACGGATACCGGTCCCGAAATGCCTGTGCTGATAAAGGGAGTATTGTCGCCGGTGCTCCAGATATAGGCGGCATAGCCGGGTGTTGCGTTCAGGGTAGTTGCGGCCCCGTTGCAAAAAGCGGTGTCGCCGCTGATGGTTACAAATGGCAAGGGCGGTACACCGGTCGAGAACAAGCTGTCGGTGCCTGTGCAGCCGCTGGCATCGGTGACGGTAACGCTATAGGTGCCTGCCGAGGAAAAGCTGATCGTTTGCGTCGTTTGCCCGTTGCTCCACAGGTAGCTCGCATAACCGCTGCCGGCATCCAGGACGAACTGGCCGTCGCAGTTGTACGGCAGTGCGGCAACCACAGGCTCCAGTTGCGTTGTTACGGATACGGTGGCGCTGCCCGTTGCAGTGCAGCCATTCGCGTCGGTTACCGTTACTGTGTACGACCCCGCGCTGCCGACACTGATGGAAGGCGTCGTTTCTCCTGTCGACCAGCTATAGCCCTGCAATCCCGCAGCTGCATTCAGCACGCCGCTGCTGTTGAAACAAATAGCGGCCGGGCCGTTCACGGTAGCGTTCGGCAGCGGGTTCACCGTCAGATCGAATACTGCCGTGGCCGTACAGCCGAACGCATCGGTGGCTGTTACGGTATAGACGCCGGCCTGGTTCACGTTGATTCCGGGGCCCACCTGACTGTTCGACCAGGCATAGGAGCCAAAGCCCGGCGTGGCGGCCAGCGCCGCCGAGGTATTCTGACAAATCGCCGGCGGACCGGCGATACTTACTGCCGGCGCTTCGGGTATGGTCACACTGATCACATCGGTGCCGGAACAGCCCGTACCGTCCGTCACCGTCACGGTATAATCCCCGGCAGCAGTCACGGCAATGGTTTGGGCGTTTTGTCCCCCCGACCATTCGTAGGTGCTGAATCCGGCGCCGGCATCGAGTACTACCTGTCCGTCACAGGCATAGGGTTCCTGGGCAATTTCGGGCTCCAGGCTGGTGCTCAGGGCCAGGGTTTGCGTATCGGTGCCCGTGCAGCCATTGACGGCGGTGACGGTCACACTGTATGTTCCGGGATCGCTGACGGTGATCGCGGCAGTGTTCTGGCCATTCGACCAGATAAAAGCGCTGAAATTGCCCGGCACCGTAAACGTAGCCGAACTGCCGGCGCAGATAGTGCCCGGCCCGGCGATCTGGGGCGCGGGGTTGTTAAGCGCCTGCACGGAGAATACATCCGTAGCTGTGCATCCGAAACCGTCGGTCGCTGTGACCTCGTAGTTCCCTGTCTGGGTGACCGTTATTTCCGGGTTGATTTCTCCGGTGGACCATTCATAGATATACTGTGCCGGCGTAGCCGTGAGCGTACTGCCGCCGCCCTGGCAAAATTGCGTGTTGCCGATGATCGTCACCACCGGGTCGGCAGGGATGTCGGCAAAAAATGTGTCGGTGCCCGTGCAGCCGTTGGCAGCCGTCACGGTCACCGTGTAATCATTACTGGAAGTTACCGATGTGGCTGAACCGCTTTGGCCGTTGGACCAGGCATAGGCGCTAAAGCCGCTGCCGGCCTGCAGGGTGAGCTGGCCGTCGCAGTTATAGGGATCGGCCAGGATGGCCGGCTGGGGCACGGGCAGAACGGTAAGCGCCTGGGCATCTGTCCCGGTACAGCCGTTGTCATCGGTTACCGTGACGCTGTACAAGCCCGCCTGGCTAAGCTCAATGCTCTGGGTAAACTGGCTGTTGGACCAAACATAGCTGCTATATAATCCCTGTACCTCCAGTGTGGCAGTTTGGCCCTGGCACACGGCAGCCGGTCCGCTGATCACCGGCACAGGAGCGGGAAATTCATCTACCGTGAATGCATCGGTGGCCGAACAGCCGTACAAGTCCGTAACCGTAACCGTGTACAACCCTCCGCTGGCAACTGAAATAGTTGCGCTGGTCTGAAAGCTGGACCACAAGTATGTGTTGAACCCCGGCGTAGCCTGCAACTGTGCAGACCCGCCTTCGCAAAACTGGGCAATACCGGTGATCGTCACCTCGGGATCAACCGGGATGTCGGCATAAAATACATCCGTGCCCGTGCAGCCGTTGGCTTCAGTGACGGTTACCGTGTAAAAGCCGCTGCTGTTGACGGCGATAAAGTTTCCGCTCTGGCTATTCGACCATTCATATCCGGAAAATGCTCCGCCTGCATCCAGGGTCAGCTGGCCATCGCATTGATAGGTCGTAGCGCTGATGGAAGGCTGTGGCGCCGGCAGGACTGAAAGCATCTGCACATCGGTTCCCGTACAACCATTGTCACTCGTCACCGTCACCGTGTAGGCGCCGGCCTGATTGACATTAATGACCGGGCCGCTGAGGCCGTTGGACCAGGTGTAACTGCTGAAGGCGCCGGACACCATCAGCGCGGCAAATTCGCCTTCACACACTTCGGTGGGTCCGCTTATGGCGGGACTGGGCACCGGCAGTTCGTCCACGGAAAACAAGTCGGTAGCTGTGCAGCCAAAAACATCGGTGACCGTCACGCCATAGTCGCCCCCTGCGCCTACGGATATGCTTTGTCCTGTTTGCGCCGTAGACCAGATATATGTGCTGAAGCCCGGGGTAGCCTGCAGGAGCGTCGAACTTCCCTCGCAGAACTGGTTGTTCCCCGTAATGCTTACTGCCGGGGCGACCGGAACACTGGCAAAAAACACATCCGTTCCGGTGCAGCCATTCGCAGCCGATACGGTCACCGTGTAATTGCCGGAAATACTGACAATTACAGAGTTGCTGTTGTCGCCGGTTGACCAGTTGTATGCAGCAAAACCAGCCCCTGCATCCAGGGTCAATTGGCCGTCGCAATTGTAGGGGTCGGCGTTGATCTGCGGGTCCGGGCTTTGTTCGACGTTCAGGGTAGCCTCGGCGCTGTTGGTGCAGCCGTTGGCGGAAGTGGTGGTCACGCTGTAGGTGCCGGCGGTATTGGTGGTAATCGAAGCGCTGCCGCTGCCGGTTGACCAGAGGTAGCCGGCATAACTCCCGCTCACGCTCAGGGTGGCGTTTGCATTCGAACAGATCGAGCCCGGTCCGTTTATGACAGGTTCCGGGTTCGGCAGGTTATTGACGGTGGTAGAAGCAGTGCCGGTACAGCCGCCGTTTCCGGTCACGGTCACGGTGTATGTTCCGGGATCCGAAATGCTTATGCTTTCGCCGCTTTGGCCGTCCGACCATTCATAGCTGCCCAGCCCGGGCGTGGCAGAGAGGGTGGTGCTGGCGCCTTCGCAGAGGCCGGTGTTTCCGGTAACGGACACATTGAGCGCTGTTTGGAAGGTGAAAATGGAACTAACATCGTCGGTACAGCCGTTGAAATCCGTCACGGTAAGGGTATAGGTACCGGAGGTAGTCACGGTTATCGATTGCGTTGTTTCTCCGGTTGACCATTCATAACCGGCAAATCCGGCACTTCCGGTGAGGGTAAGCTCCCCGCCGCAGGTGGTGGTGCCGGCCACGGAGAAAGCCGCCACCGGGGGCGAGGTAACCGTCAACGTATGGCTCGCCGTACCCGTGCAGCCGCCGGAGTTAGAGACCGTGACGGTGTAGGTTCCGGCGGTATTTACCGTAACCGACGGATTGGATGTTCCATTGGACCATTGATAGGTGCTGAACGGGCCGTTGGTCACATTCAACGTGGCAGATTCCCCGGCGCATATAGACGAGGGGCCGTCAATTTCCGGTTCCGGAGTGGCCAGAACGTTCAGGGTGACCGAGCCTAAGCCTGTACAAGTCTGGGAAACGGCCGTTAAGCCGGGAAGGAAGAGCGTTACAATCGAAGCAATGCGGATAGCGCCAGGTAAGAGTCCCGTCATAATGCATTTTGGATTGGTTAAATTTTCCGGCGACAATAATACCGAAAACCGGGAAATCCCGTCCCTGCTCGCTGCAAAAATATTGAAAACGACCGGGTGTTTTCTTCTGCTTGTCTTTTTCCCGATCTTTGGCTGACTTAAGTACCTGGACCGAATTAATTGATAAAATCCACTTTGGTCTTTTGCCGCAATACTGCGTTATTTTTTTCAGCCGTAGCGCTGCTATGCCCTCAAAAAATGCCTTGTCTTGCCTCAAAATCCCTGCGTTTATTTTATCAATTAATTCAGTCCAGATACTTAGAAACGATGACATAATAGCTTCCCTTCCCGCAAAGGTGTACCAACTCAAAACTCAAAACTCGAAACTCAAAACTGGAATGCTTCCTGCCGACTATTACCGCCTCGTCCGCGACACCTTCCGCGCCCACGGCAAACCCGAAATCGCTCAGGGCCAAATGGCCTATATGCGCCAGCAATATGAATATTTTGGTCTGAAAATGCCGGCCTGGACGGAACTGACCAAAGACCTGCACGGCAAATACGGTCTTCCGGACGGCGCTGCTTTGCAGGAACTCGCCCGGCTGTGCTATGAAGACGAGCACCGCGAAATGCAATATTTCGCACTGGAGACGGTGCAAAAAAGATTAAAGCAACAGCCGCCGGAATTCATCGACTTTCTCGAGGAACTGATCCGGACGAAATCCTGGTGGGACACAGTGGACTGGATTGCCAAGCTGGTCGGGATCCATTTCCGCCGCTACCCGGAGCTGATCCTGCCGGTGACGGAGCGCTGGATGGCTTCCGGTGTACTCTGGCTGCAACGGGTATGTCTGATCTTTCAGCTCAGCTACAAGGAAAAAACCGATACAGACCTGCTGTTCCGGTATATCCGGCAGGTGGCGGACTCCAAAGAGTTTTTCCTGCAAAAAGGCGCGGGCTGGGCGCTGCGGCAGTATTCGAAAACAGACCCGGAAGCGGTGCGGAAGTTTCTGGCCGGCACTAAGGTGTCGGCGCTGACCCGGCGGGAAGGCGGGAAATATCTGTAACCCGCGCAGCGGCCGAGCGGCACAAGCCTCAACCCTGCTGATCGATCGCTTCGCCAAACATGATCCGGTGGCCGTCGATGGTCTGGATGCCAAACTCGCGCTGCCCCCAGGGTTTGTTGGCTAAGGGGTAGATTATTTCCACCTTTTTTGACGCATATTCCCGGTGCAGTGCATCGATGTTATCCACCTCTACATAGGCAAAATAGGAATGGTTTCGGGTTTCAAATGCCGAGCGGTCATCCCGGCATTCACCCAGCATGACCCGGAATTTGTCGCGCTCCAAAAAATGCCAGCCGCTCCCGGACCACCAGGTTTTAAATCCCAGCTGCTGTTCGTAATAAGCAGCCGATTTTGCCAGATCCTGCACGGCAAGGACGTAGCGCGTGCCGGTAATCGCTGAAGTGTTTTCCATTTTTAAAATAAAGTTTGGCAGAGCAACAAAGTTTAATACACCCAAGGGGCCTACCCCACCTTGCACTCCACGCCCAGTTTGTCCATTTCCATGGCAAAATCCGAGTCGGCATTTACCTTGCGGTTGCCGGCGGCAAAGGACAGGGCGTTTTGGTTGGTGTAATCGATCAGGCGCATTTTGAGCGCGTGTTTGCCTTTGTGGGTTTTACAGATCTGGTCGAGCCGGTCGAGCAGTTCGGCCGTGAGTAACTCAACGGGGATCTGCAGGGTAACGGTGCTGATCTGCGAGCCGCCGACCGATTCGAGGAGTTCCACCTTTTCGGGTTTAAACTCGTACTCGTCGCTGTTGTAGCGCTGGCGATGCGTGCCGGTCAGGAACAGGCAGTTGCCCTCTTCAAAGAAGTGCTTGAACTGGGCATAGTCGTTGCTGAACAGAGCGATCTCGAGGTTGCCGGAGAAATCGCTGACGGTAAAGCGTCCCCAGCCCGTGCCGCGCTGGCTGATGCGGTGTTCTGCTTTGGTGACGAAGCCGGCAACGCGTATTTTTTGCCCCTTGAAGGATTCGATGCGCTCGAGCGGGCAGGTGGTCAGGCTTTCCACCTCGAACTTGTAGTCGTCCAGCGGGTGGCCGCTCAGGTAGATGCCCACCACGTCTTTTTCCCGCTGGAGCATGGTGAGCAGGTTCCAGGGTTCGGTTTTGGGTACAGGCGGTTCGGGGATGCTCACGCTGTCGGACAGGTCGCCGAACAGCGAGTTAGCCGACATGAGCTTGTCTTCCTGGTAGGCGGCGCCGTATTTGAGCAGATGTTCGATAAAGGAATCGTGTTTGTCGGAGGGGGCAAAAAGCGCGGCACGCCCGCCTTTGGCCTCGCCCAGGAAGGGCGGGATCTCGTCGAAGGCGCCGGCGAAGGCCAGGCTTTCCATCACCCGTTTGTTGATGGTGCGCAGGTTGATGCGGCGCATGAGGTCGTAAATACTGGCGAATGGTCCGTTTTCGTTGCGCTCCTGGATCAATGCTTCCACGGCGGCGTCGCCCACCCCTTTCACGGCGCCCATGCCGTAGCGGATCACCCCTCTTTTATTCACGGAAAAGTTCACGCCCGACTCGTTGATATCCGGCCCTTTCACATCGAGCCCCATGCGTTTGCACTCTTCCAGGAAAAAGGTGGTCTTATCGATGTTGCCCTGCGAGTGCGTGAGCACGGCTGCCATGTACTCGGAAGGGTAGTGGGCCTTGAGATAGGCTGTCTGGTAGGCCACGAAGGCATAACAAGTGGAGTGCGACTTATTGAAGGCATAGGAAGCGAAAGCCTCCCAGTCGGTCCAGATCTTGTCCAGTTTGTCTTTGGGCAGGCCTTTGGCCGTGGCGCCTTCGATAAACTGGCCCTTCATTTTATCCAGCACCGCCTTTTGCTTTTTACCCATAGCCTTGCGCAACACGTCGGCGTCTCCTTTGGAAAAACCGGCGAGTTTTTGGGATAAAAGCATGATTTGCTCCTGATAGACGCAGTTGTGGAGGATGATATTATTACCAATGAAGTTATGGATACCATCAACCGTAATATCATAAACCAATTCTGTCCCGGCGGGCGTAATGGATTCGATTTCTTCCCAGCGGACATTGAGGTTTTTGCGGGTCTGGGGCATGGCAAATGCAGAGGTCAATTTCTGCACCACCTGCGTTGCGATCCGGGGTTTCTGCCGTTTTTTTCCTGTGAAATGCTGACGGTCGATACCATGCGTGTGCATCAGCCCTCTGATGGACCCATTCCACTCTTTGGAAAGTTCCTCCTGAAAAAGTGGCCTGGAAACCTTGTCCCGCATTTCCACATTCCCCAAATTATTGGCCGACATTTTTTTCAATAAAAGATGGGGGCCGATTTTTTCCCGGAATACTTCCCTGCTGTACAAGGTAACCTGATATGCCGTGATCTGTTCCTGCCTGCGGTTATTAAAGTAGGCAGACTCGTAGATGGTGGAATAAATACCCAGCCGGAGCAAAAGGGTTTGAAGGTCGAGTGCCAGGCGATGGGAAATGGTTTTGACAAAACATGTTTTTTCCCCCACGTGTCCATCACAATCCCAATATGCGGCAAGGAAAAAAGCGATTTGCTCCTCTGACAGTCCAAAAACAAATTCCGGTACAAATTTATCCCCCGACCAGCATCCCCCTTTTGCTGTCTTCAACCCCAGGTCGCGGAGAAACTGTACCAGTGAGTTGGTTTCATGATAGTGCGTTTTATCTTTTCCCGCCACCATTACACGGGTTACGCCACGTACCTGTTGGAGGGTTCTGGGTTCCAATCGCTCGAATCTGTCCAGCCCTTCCTGATAGGCATCCAGCAAAATCTGGTCCTTTGAGACAAAATCGGCAGTGGCGCCGTGCGCGCTCAGGGAGCCATCGGCCAGCAGGTAAGCAAGTATGCGGAGTTTTTCAGGATCAGTGTGCTGGGTGGTTTCTGCATACAACTGCCGCGGGGTTGCAATGTAATCGCCTGCCTTTAGTTGTCCTAATTCCCTCCAGCCATTTTCCGTAAGGACCTGATGGTTGGAGGTCATTTTTACCGTGGCGCCGTTTTTCAGTTTTACGGCAAAAACCTGTTTTTCGCCATTGCAGACCCAATGAGTCACCTGCGCCTTTTGTGCCTTCAGGTTTTCATCGACGCCTTGTACGTAAAAGTTTCCAACCCGGTAGCGCAACTGGTCAATCCGGACCCGCTTTCCGGTTATGGCATCGTACACAAGCGTGTCGCCCGTTACGCAAATCCCGAACGTATCCTGCAGATATTCTTCCATTTCGGGCAGATCATACGTCACCTGTTGCCGTCCGTGTTTGCGGGCGATGAAATCGGGAATGTATTCCAGCGGCCCCGGGCGGTACAGGGCGTTCATGGCGATAAGGTCGTCGAATTTATCGGGTTTGAGTTCGCGGAGGTATTTCTGCATGCCGGCGCTTTCAAACTGGAAGGTACCGTTTGTGGCGCCGGACTGGTAGAGTTCGTAGGTTTTGCGGTCGTCAAGCGGGATTTCGTCGATATTGATCTTTACGCCGTGGTTTTGCTCGATCATGCGCAGCGCATCGCGGATGATGGTGAGCGTTTTCAGGCCCAGGAAGTCCATTTTGATGACGCCGGCGTCTTCGATGATGCTGCCTTCGTACTGGGTGATCAGCAATTCCGTTTCCTTGGAGGTGCAGACGGGGATGATCTCGGTGAGGTCTTTGGGGGCAATGATGATGCCGGCGGCGTGGATACCGGTGCCCCGCACGGAACCTTCCAGCACCAGCGCTTCGTTGAGCACCTGGCTTTCGAGCGTGCCTGTCGATCCAAGGTATTCGCGCAGCTGGCGAATGTTCTCGATGTCATCGGCGCCGAGATTTTCCTTGTCGCGCAGCGAGCCGTCGCCGTCGATGGGGGCGGTGAGCACGCGTTTGAGCGATATGCCGGGTTTGTCGGGCACCAGTTTGGCCAGGGCGTTGGACTGGTCGAGGGGCAGATCGAGCACGCGGGCCACGTCCTTGATGGACATTTTGGCGGCCATGGTGCCGTAGGTGACGATCTGTGCGACCTGTTGCTTGCCGTATTTATCCACCACATATTCAAGCACGCGCTGCCGGCCTTCGTCGTCGAAGTCGGTATCGATATCGGGCATGCTCTTGCGGTCGGGGTTGAGAAAACGTTCGAACAGGAGCTGGTACTTGATGGGGTCGATGTTGGTGATCCCTATGCAGTAGGCTACGGCGGAGCCGGCGGCCGAACCGCGGCCGGGCCCGACGAACACCCCGAGGTCGCGGCCGGCTTTGATAAAGTCGGACACGATGAGGAAGTAGCCGGCGAAGCCCATGGTCTTGATGGTATGCAGTTCGAAGTTGAGCCGCTCTTCGATCTCGGGGGTAAGGTCTTTATAGCGCTCGCGGGCGCCTTCGAAGGTGAGGTGGCGTAGGTAGTCGTCCTGGGTTGTAAACTCCTGCGGGATGACAAAGTTGGGCAGCAGGATATCCTGTTTGAGCCGGAGGTGTTCGCACTTGTCGACGATCTCCATGGTGTTGTCCAGGGCGAAAGGCACATCCTGAAACAACTGGCCCATTTCGGCCTGGGTTTTGAAATAAAACTGGTCGTTCCAGAAGGCGAAACGGCCGCCTTTCATCACCGTTCCTTCTTCCACAAACTCCCGGATGGCGGGCGTGGCCTGTTTTTCGCCGGTGTTGATGCACAGCAGGATATCGTGGGCGTTCCAGTCTTTCTGGTCGACGTAGTGCGAGTCGTTGGTGCAAATGACTTTAACGTTGTACTCTTTTGCCCAGCGGAGCAGCACCTCGTTCACCTTGTCCTGTTCTTCCATCTGGTGGCGCTGGAGTTCGATGTAATAGTCTTCTCCGAAAATATTATACCACCATTCGAACTCTTTTTTTGCCTCTTCCTCGCCCTGTCGCAGGATGGCCTGGGGTACCATGGCGCCGATGCAGCAGGTGGTGGCGATA
>CAYVDV010000073.1:0-15584 GCA_964450465.1 uncultured Saprospiraceae bacterium | reverse complement strand
AGCGGATTCCAGTTCTCCAGTTTCTTCTTGACGTCCTCCGTGGTTTTATTCTGATTCAGGATTTCCTCCGCTTTCTTGGTCGCCTCATCCCCCGCTTTTTTGGTAACCTCCTCATTCAGCACCTTGCCGGCTTCTTCCACCGCCTTGTCCTTCACTTCTTCCACCTTTTGGGTAGCCACGTTTTTGACAGAGTCCAGGGCTTTCTCAGCCGTAGCCGTGGCCTTCTCTTTCGCTTTTTCGAATTCTTTGCTGGCGACATTCCGCAGGGAATCCGTAGCCTGGTTCAGGGTTGCCTTTGCGGTTTGTGTTGCCTCTTCCTTAAGCGTGCTTTCCCCATCGCTGGGCAGTATCTTAATGCCTACTTTCGGGTTGGCAAGCGTACCTGTCAGGTCGAATCGCACATTGATAAACTCACCCTGCGCCACATTTACACCGACTTTTGAAGCCTCGCCCGACAACCAGTTGAGGCCGCTGTTGGCAGCGCTGCCCACGGCGCTTTTCTCCAGTGCCTTCCGGGGAGTTTTGGTCAGTATCTGGTAATTCATCTCGCTGGTCAGACTGTGCGACCCACCGATCTGCATCGCCACATCGCGCATTTGCACGTTAAACGGCTTGAGGGTCACTTTGCCATCTTTGATCTCAAACCAGTTCCGGGTATTTTTCAACTCCAGCTTGTTCAGGTAACTGACATTCAGTTTGTTGCCGATGTCGTTCATGGGCTTGAAGTTGTTCACAATAGCGTTGAGGGTCTCGATAAATCCTGCCGCCGACAAGGTGTTAAAATCCGGGACCATATCTTTCCCCAACAGACCGCTCATGGAAAAGGTCGTGTTGAACTTGCCGTCGATCAGTTGGGCGATGGGCGCCATGGTCTTCACAGTGGCAAAGTTTTGGTAGGCGTCACGGAAGCCCATATTTTGAAGGGCCATATCTACATTGAACGCCGGCTTGGCCGGGTCCTGGGTGTTGTATTCCCCGGCAATGGCAATGGCGCCGCCCAGCACGTCGGCGGTAAAATCCTTCAGCATAGCCGAGCCGTTTTTCACCACAACCTGGCCGTCGAGGTTCTGCAAGTCCATATTGGTGTACCGGACCTTGGCGAAATTGGCATTCATGGTCATGTCCACATTTTCCGGCACCAGCATTACCGACTCCACCGGTGCAGTTTCCGTCGTCGTTGTTGCGTCGGTCATGAAGGGGTTGAGGTCGAAAAAGTTCGACTTCAGGTTAACCACCCCGGAGACCGTACGGTTGTCGAACATATAATCCCAGGCATTCAGGATGCGACCGTTTCCGCTCAGATCGCTTTCCCCGATTTTCATCCCGAAGTTGTCGATCGTCATTTTATTGGGCGTAAAATTGCCCTTCAGGTTGAGATCAGACAAATTGTAATCGGCATACACCATTTTCCCGATAGCGCCGTCGATGGTGAAATCCCAGCGATCAAATACCTTTTCCGTAGCGGCAGGGCTGGCCGTCGGCACAGTCTCATTGGTTGCCGCTGCGTCCTCCGTCAGCCATTCATTCGCATCAAAGTACCCGGAGCGCATGGTCAGGCTACCGGTCATGGTTTTGTTCGTAGAGAAATAGGCCAGCACATTGTCGATCTTGCCCGATGCGCGTATGTCGCTCTTGCCCAGCCGGGCATCGAAATTGCGCAGGTCAACTTTTTGCGGGGAAAGGCTGACACCCAGATTATTGATCTTTACCGCAGGCATGCCGGCGGCACGGTAATTCATGTTTTGGATATTGAAATCCCCGGCCATTTGCACCTGCTCATACTGACCGGCATCGATCTGGTTCATGGATGCTTTGGCAGCAATATCGGCTTTGATCAGGCCGGACAATTCCTGGACGCCCTCCATCGGGAATGCCTTGGACAACTCGCCCAAATTCAGCGTGCCGGTAATCTTGGTATCCACCGTCGGATTGGTCTCCGGCGTTTTCAGGTTGAAATAGCCCTGTATCGGGTTGGAGCCGATCTGGAGTTTAAAGCTCGGGATATTGATCGTCATCGCATTCAGAGTACTGGAGGGGCTGTTGACCGAGGCATCTACATTGATATTGCTGATGCCCAGCGGCAGGCTTGGGTATTTTACACTCCCGTTAGCCACTTTCAGGTCGATTTTAAAAGCCGGGTACGTGGTATCGTTGTATTTCCCCTTAACCATACCCCCGAACTGGATCGTTCCATCCGCCTTCACACCGTCAAAATCTTTGGTATAGGCCCCCGGTATGATGGAGAGAAAATTTTTGAACGCGCTTTGTGGCGTGCTGAACTTGAGATCCATCAAATAATCCACATCATTGGGCATCTGGAACCATCCGTCCACCATCATAGTAAGGGCGTTTACCTGAAGGTCATTGTCCTTAAAAGTAAACTTCATGGTATTCATATCTGCGTTCAACACGGCATTCCAGATCGCTTTTGCATTCCGCAGATATTGCATGCCTTCATAGTTGACGGAAAGCTTTTCCACCTCCGTTTTGGTCACCAGGTCGTAAATAGCTGCAGTAAATTCTCCGGAACCGGAGTGGTTCACTCCCAGGAGCTCGGCGCGGGTAGCCAGGGAGCGGTCGTCGTAGAGAATTTCTCCGTCGTTGATGGCATATCGTTCCAGCTTTATCGTGCCACCGGAAGAGCTGGTCGTCGCGGCGCCTTCCGGTTCAGGCTTGGTGATGTCGTAGTTGGCAGTGCCGTCTTCCAGTACGTAAACCTTGATCACTGGCTTGTTCAGGTAAAACCCTTTGACGGTGATTTGATCGCCAAACAGGACCGACCACAGGTCTACTACGACGTCCATTTGCTCACATTGGAGCAGCTTCACTCCGTCAAACACACCGGTTCCTGTAACATCAAGCCCCTGCAGGCCGATGGACAGTTGGGGGAAGTGGCGGAAAACGGACAGGCTTACATCTTTAAAGTCTATTGTAGCGGTAAGGCCTTCATTGGCAGTTTGTTTAACCTGGGCGATGATTTGATCTTTGAACAGGTAAGGCAGGGCCGCCAGTGCCCCTACAAAGAGTAGCAGCACTACGGCAACGCCAAATAATATCTTTCTCATGGTTACTTATGTTTGTTGGCTATGTGTACAAATTTAATCCGGGTGTAAAGATGCGACGTTGTTTCTTATTACATAAACAGATGATTCCTACTTTTGGCGGATGAATTATCGCGTACATTTTATTGACCAGCAAAAAGTGCTGGATGAGACCCTCGAATCCATGGCAAATGCCTCCTGGATCGGATTTGATACGGAATTTGTCGGAGAAAAAACCTTCATCCCGGTATTGTGCCTGATCCAGGTGGTAACCGAGCAGAATATTTATCTGATCGACACCCTCCAAATAAACGATTTGAGCGGGTTTTTAGATATAGTATCCAATCCGGATATTTTAAAAATTACGCATGCCGGCGACAACGATTACCGCCTGCTGAACACCCTGTACGGAACGGTGCCGCAAAACACCTTCGACACGCAAATAGCAGCGGGTTTTGTTGGGTATAACTATCCGGCCGGCTTCGGAAAAATCGTAGAGCGCGAACTGCGCGTATCCCTGGCAAAAAGCCACACGGTGGCCAACTGGGAGGCCCGGCCGCTCGATCCAAAAGCCCTGGATTATGCCGTGGAAGACGTAAAGTATCTTCCGGCCCTGCACCATAAACTCACGCACAAACTGCGCCTTCTTCAGCGCGAAGAATGGGCCCGGGAGGAAAACCGGAAGTGGGAATCCGCCGACTTTTACTTTGTACATCCATACAAGGAAGTTCTGGCAAATGACTACATACATCAACTCGATTTCAAGGAAAAGGTTTTTTTAATCCGCATCTATCAGTGGCGGCGGGAAAAAGCCGCCAAACTGAACATACCCAAGGAAACCGTTTTGCAAAACCGGCATGTCAGTACTGTGATGCGGGCCACCAAGGACGGGCATAACGCTTTTAAAGCGAACCGCACCATGTCGGAAGGTATCTGGCGCAAATACCTGCCCGAATGGCAGGAACTCTGGAAAACAAAAGCCACAGATGCGGAACGCGAATGGCTGAACGCCCTGCCCGCTCCGGCGCCGGATGACCCGGAACACGAGTGGTCCATGGAGCTGATGTATCACTTCGTAAAAAAACAATGCCTGGAACACGAGATCAGCGCCGCTCTGCTCCTGCCCAAAGGTGAATTCAACAAACTGAAATCCGGCGGCGATTTTGACCCCGCCATGCTCACGGGCTGGCGGGCTACCCTGCTGGGCGAGCCGCTCGTGCAATGGCTCACCCAACAGGGCGCCGTTGCAATGCATTGGGAACAAGGCACCTGCGTGCTCACCATGGAATAAATGATGTTGTTGTCCATCAACAATTTAAACATAAGTTTTTCAAACGGCCTGCAAACAACTCAGGCGGTGAGGGGGCTTTCGCTGGAGTTGGAAAAAGGGCAAACCCTGGGGCTCGTCGGCGAATCCGGATCGGGGAAGTCTGTGACAGCGCTCTCCATCCTGCAACTGCTTCCGTCCAATGCCCTGGTTTCCGGTTCTATCCGGTACACCCCTGCGTCTTCCACAAGCAGCCTGGACGTACTAACCCTTCGGGACGCTGCACTCCGCCGTATTCGCGGCGCCGAGATCGCCATGATCTTCCAGGAACCCATGAGTTCGCTGAATCCGGTGTTTCAATGTGGCGTACAGGTGACGGAAGCGATCCGGCTCCACCAACGGGTATCTGCGGCACTGGCCCGTGACCAGACGCTTGCGCTGTTTGAAAAAGTCAAACTTCCCGATCCGGAACGCATCTTTCGCGCCTATCCGCACGAGTTGAGTGGCGGTCAAAAACAGCGGGTCATGATCGCCATGGCCCTGTCCTGCCAACCGGCCATCCTGATCGCCGACGAGCCGACCACTGCCCTGGACGTGACGGTCCAGAAAACCATTCTCGAATTGCTGCGGGAGTTGCAGGAACAGGAAGGCTTGTCCATGCTTTTTATCAGCCACGACCTGGGCGTCATTTCAGAAATTGCCGACCGGGTTGCGGTCATGTCGCAGGGAGAGATCGTCGAGACCGGGCCCACGGCTCAACTGCTGCAGGAAGCACAACATCCCTACACACGCGGGCTGCTTGCCTGCCGGCCCTCCCTGACGCGAAAATTCTGGCGCCTCCCAACCGTGCAGGATTTTCTGCAGGATCCCGGGTTTGAGGCTCCGCTTGTTGCCCCGGAGGCGACGCAACAACGGCGCGAAACAATCTATACGGCATCGCCTTTGCTGGAGGTGAAGGAACTCAGCGTGCGTTATCCGGCGTCTAAAAACCGCTGGGGAGGAACCGGCAAATGGCTCGAAGCCTTGTGTGGCCTGAACTTTGCCGTGTATCCGGGTGAAATATTTGGCATCGCAGGGGAGTCCGGCTGTGGTAAAAGCACACTTGGCCGGGTCGTCAGCCGGCTCCAGGAACCTCAGGAAGGCTCCGTTTGGTACCGCAAACTCCATATTAACGGCCTGGATGAATCCGAATTCCACCGGGTACGCCGGGAAATTCAGATGGTCTTTCAGGATCCGTATTCTTCGCTAAATCCACGAATGCTTATCGGAGCGGCATTGACCGAGGCCCTGAAGGCCTACCAACTCTATGGTTCGGAGCGTCAGCTACAGGAACGGGTGGTGGAATTGCTCGAAACTGTAGGTCTTGAAGCAGACCATGCCCGGCGCTATCCCAGTGAGTTTTCGGGGGGACAGCGCCAGCGTATCTGCCTGGCCAGGGCACTGGCACTCCAGCCCAAACTCCTCATCTGCGATGAAATCGTTTCTGCACTGGATGTATCCGTTCAGGCGACCATACTCAATCTGTTGCTCGATCTGCAGGAGCAATTCGGCCTAACTTATTTGTTTATTTCCCACGATCTGAGTGTCATCAAGCAAATGTGCGACCGGGTAATGGTCCTGCGGCAAGGAAAAATTGAAGCCACCGGAACGCCCGAAGACCTGTATACGGACCCGGAGAGCCCCTATGTCCGGGATTTGATCGCGGCCATTCCGGGCAGATAAGTAATTGGTTTGTGCTGAAAAAAATCAGGGCCGGCGGGAAAGATCCCGCAGGCCCTGATTTACAATTTATACCCGTCAAGAACGGGTTGGCAACCGCTTAGTGACAAACAGCCACTTTGCGGATAGCAACGCCTTCGTTCGTGCGGATGGACAACAGGTAAGTGCCGGAAGCCAGGTTATTCACGTTGAAGTTCATCTGGCCGTTCTGGAAGTTGCTCAGGCGCTCGCTGCGCATTACTTTACCCAGGCCGTTCATCAGCGACACCACGGCATTCGGCGTGTTCTTGCCGAAGTCGAGGTTCACGAGCAGGTTATCGGAAGCCGGGTTCGGCGTCAGTTGCAGGTCAACATCCAGGTTGGACAGGGTCTTGGTCCCTACCGGGTTGAAGCCTTGCATTTCCAGACGCTGGATAACGATAGCGCCGGACCAGCCACCAGTGTACATCTGACCGAGGTAGAGCGGCGTAGTCGGGAAGTTCAGGTAGAACTCGTCCAGCGAGTTGCAGAAACGCGGAGCGACACCCGTACCGGCGTCGGTGCCGTCATAGGCCAGCGACAGGTAGTAGGGGTGATTGGGTTTCAGATTAACGGCGTAGGTACCCGGGTTGTTCAGATCGTCCAGTTGAACAGAGAACAGGCTGTCCACACCTTCCGTACCATTCATTACATATACGGCATAGCCAACCAGACCGCCGGCGAGGTCGTCGAACGAACCCGAACCGTCGTTTGCGATCTCCCAGGTTCCATTATCGTCAACATCGGCGTCATACAGGTACACGTTGATGTCGTTTTCTGCGCCAATAGCATTGGGCACAAATACGTCAGCGGCGTTGGCAAGGCCAAAAGTAGCGTAGGTTGCCGTACCGCCGGTTTCACTGGTGAGGTACATGGCGCCGCTCTGGATAAAGAAGTTGGCTGTGGTAAACTGGTCCACGCTCGGGCCAACGCCACCCGGATCAATCACCAGATTGTCCGAAGCAAAGGTGTACGGCGTATGTACGAAGTGGCGTACGAGCGTATCGCGTGCCTCAGTGTAGAAGTCTGTAGCGTACGTAATCGTGAACAGGCCTTCTTCAGCCGGGGGCAGGTATGACGGGAAGTACGTAAACAACGCCTCGTTCGGAGCGATCGAGTCAATGGTCGCGTTCAGCGTAGTGGTGGCGCCGCTGGGCGACTCTACCGTGGCTGTAAGGCCAACATTGTAGAGCATCGATGCCTCGCGGTTGATCATACGCATACCGATGTGGTCCAGCGTATCCACCTGGGTGATCGGTGTGGAATAGTGGTATGCTCCGGCAGCATCATAGGTGCGTGGCAGCACAAAGCAACCTTGAACAGGAGTACCGGATTTAATACCGGCATCGATGAACTCGCCCACTTCGCGGCAAACAAAGATGCAGGGTACGGTGATCAGATCACCAAATGTGCCGGCAGACATACCGGTAACGGTACACGGAGTATGGGTGGGGTCGTCGTAGTGGTTGACGATAATCACACCCGTAGCTCCAGCCTGCTGTGCATAGTAGGCTTTGATACTGAAGTTGCAGGCGCCACGACGGATGATAGCCCATTTGCCGGTCAGATCCATCGTAATGGTATCGCAGCATACGGAATCGGGCGTAATATCATACGCCCAAACAACTTCAGAACACTGGTCGGTGGTAACGCTGGCTCCAAATAGAGAATACTGCCAGCCGCAGTCGCCCTGGTAGTAATCACGGGTGCCATCATTGGTGGTTACCTGGAAAATAAAATTGTCGTTCGAGGTTCCCTGCGCGTCAACAGTAAACTGCAAAGCGACGGTCAGGAAAAAGCTAAGCAGAAACGTAAGGTTTCTTTTCATAACACGATCGGATTTAATAGATTCATGAAAATGTTCAGCGGCAAATATAGGTTGTTCGGCATATTGAAAGCTACGTTTGAAGAGAATCGGTAAAATTTTTACATAATAGTGTATAATTCCTGATTATTTGAGGCCAACCGGCGCACGAAGATTTTGCCGGCACAATAAAAGCCCTTATTTTTAATCACTCTATTTTCAAAAGTCCTCCTATATTTCGGTCGCCGGGAGCAAAAAACTTTTTTTTCACCGATGCCATACTGGTTAAACCATTTGCTTGTGCCCTGGTCCAAGCCTGAAGCCCTGCGAAAGCCGCGTTGATTTATATTTTCGCACGTAAAACAAAGCACAACTTATGGCTTCACTTACACCGCTTTCCGGACTACTGGGGCACCGGCGTGCCGCACACCTGTTGCGCCGCGCCAGTTTCCGCTACACCAAGGCAAAGGTTGACGAACTGGCCGGCATGAGCGCCGGCCAGGCAGTTGCAAACCTCCTGCTCGCACAGCCTCTACAAATGGATCAGCCGGTCTATGACGACCCGAATACCGATCCGGTGGAAAATCTGACCTGGCTGCTTCCCCCCGGCCAGTCCTTTCCGAACGGCGACAACACCCTGGACCCCATCCTCCGCCGTCATGTCATGAGCTGGTGGGTAAACGAGGCCCTGTACGACCAGAGCCTTACCCACAAAATGGCGCTGTTTTTCCACCAGTACATGATTGTAAACATCTCCATCTATCAAAACAGCCACTTTTTTGATTACCTGTCGCTGCTGCGCTGGGGCGCCCTGGGCAATTTCAAAAAGTTGGCCACCAAAATCGTTACCGACAACTGCATGTTGCGGTACCTCAATAACCAGCAAAATACAAAAAATAATCCGAACGAAAACTTTGCCCGCGAATTCTTTGAACTCTTTACCATCGGCAAGGGACCGCAGATCGGACCCGGCGACTACACAAATTATACGGAAGACGACATCGTACAGGCGGCCAAGGTGTTCACCGGCTTCCGAAACCGCCAGCAACGCGACCAGCTCGACCCGGAAACCGGAATTCCGCGCGGCGTCGTTGTGCTCAGTCAGCACGACACCAACGACAAGATCTTCAGCGATAAATTCCAGAATACCAAGATCACCGGTGCCAAAACAGCCAACGACATGTGGCTCGAACTGGACGCTTTTGTCAACATGGTTTTTGCCCAGGAGGAAGTGGCGCGCAATTTCTGCCGCCGGCTTTACCGCTGGTTTGTCAGTAAAAACATTACGCCGGAAATCGAAACGGATATTATCGGGCCATTGGCCACAACCTTCCGCACCGGCAATTACGAGATCAAACCCGTCCTCAAACAACTCCTCCAAAGCCAGCACTTTTTTGACGAAGACGACTCTAATAATAAGGACGAGATCGTAGGGGGCATGATCAAATCGCCCCTGGAACTGACGCTGCAATCGTTTTCCTTTTTTGGGGTGCCCATTCCAAGCCCTACGGACAATCCGAGGCTACACTACCTGCAGTTTTACTCCACTACCGTGCTTACCCGGATCCTCCAGCCTGCCGGGCTGCCGCTCTTTTTCCCCAGCGATGTCGCCGGCTACCCCGGTTATTATCAGGAACCGGAATTCAGCCGGCAATGGTTCAACTCCAGCACGATCATCGCCCGGTATAAACTTCCGCAGATGCTGCTGTCCGGGAAAGTCAGTTACGGGACAGCCCCGAATGCAACCATCTACACGAAGTTGAACATCGTACCCTGGACGAAAAACAGCGGTTTTTTCAGCGATCCCTCCGATCCTTATGCGTTGGTGCAGGAACTCCTTAATTATATGTTGCCGGAAGAAATTGATAACGATAGATTTAACTACTTTTATCAGGACGTATTCCTGGACAACCTGCCACCGGGCGACTGGACATACGAATGGCAAAACTACCTGAACAGCGGCAATGAAACGGAAGTCAAGATCCCGCTGGAGCGGCTGATCAACGCCATTATGTACTCGCCGGAATTCCAGACATTCTAAGCTGCAGCCGGCAATCACCCCATCACCCCATCACCCCATCACTCAATCACTCAATCACTCAATCACTATGAAACGTCGCAACTTTCTGAAAATACTACCCGCAGCCGGGGTTTCCTCTTTTGTCGTCAACGGCTTTTCCATGCGTCCGTTTGCCAACAGCAGGATCGCCAAAATTGTCGGCGACTGCGATGGGATCCAGGAACGCGCCCTGATCCTTATCCAGCTCAAAGGTGGAAACGACGGATTGAACAACATCATCCCGATCGCCCAATACGATACCTATGCTAATTTACGTCCGACCACCCGAATCGCAGATTCCGGCGCCGGCGCCTATATCGACCTGGACACTACCGTTAAAGACAGCCGCCGAGTAGGCCTGCACCCGGCCATGACAGCCGTCAAGGAAATGTACGACAAAGGCTGGGTGAATGTTATCCAGGGCGTGGGCTACCAAAGCCCCAACCAGTCGCACTTTAAAAGCACAGACCTCTGGTTGACAGGTGGTGACGGAACGGCCGCCAATTTCAACATTCCTTCCGGATGGATGGGGCGCTCCTTACAGGCCCTTTTCCCCGATGTGGAGGGCGCGCCGACACCGGACATGCCCGACCCGCTGGGCATCCAGGTCGGCGACTCCAATCCCTCCCTGGGATTTCACACGGAAACGGAACACCAAAACGCAATCAACCTCACCGGACAGGATCCTTCCGGGTTTTATTCGCTGGTGCAAACCATCGGCGGCGCTCCCATCCTGAATGTTCCGGATACGGATCACGGGCATGAACTGGAGTACATCATGTCGGTAGAGCAAAGTGTAAACAAATATGCCCAGCGGATCACGGATGTGTTCAATGCCGGATCCAACGTCGGCTCCTACCCCGCCACCAGCCTGGCCAATCAGCTCAAAACGGTGGCCCGCCTGATCCGGGGGGGCTGCAAAACCAAGATTTATCTTTGCGCGCTCGGCGGATTTGACACCCACAGTGCTCAGGTGGATTCCGGCGACACCTCCATGGGAACCCATGCTGATCTGTTGGCCACCTTGTCGGAAGCCGTAAAGGCATTTCTGGACGATCTGGACGCTATGGGTATCGCCGACAAGGCGATCGCCTGCACTTTCTCAGAGTTTGGCCGCTGTGCGGCCGAAAACGGTTCTTTTGGAACCGATCACGGTACCCTGGCGCCGATGTACATCTTTGGCAAAACCGCCAACCCCGGCATCACCGGAACCAACGTCGACCTGAGCGACCTGACCAACGACAACCAGCTGAAAGGCGTTCAAAACGATTACCGGCAGGTATTTGCCACGCTGTTGCAGGATTGGCTGGGCGCCAACAACTGGGTTATGCAGGAATCCATGTTTGAGGACTACGCCAAACTTTCGCTGGTCGGCGCTCCCTTTATCGTCGATCCGCAGTGCTATTACGGCGGCTCTCTGACCATAACGGATACGGCATTTGACGTTTCCCAGAAACTGGGTATATTTCCCAACCCGGCCCGGCACAGCGCCGAAGTCATGTTTGATGCACCCGCTGGGTTCCCGGGGCGGCTCAGTGTACATAGCCTGAGCGGTTCGATGGTGTCAGCCCAAACCGTGCAGGTCTATCCCGGCGACAACCGGTTTTATATCGATGTGATCGGTATGCCGCCCGGCATGTATTTTGTTCGTTTGGAAAATGCCCTGAGCGGAGGAGCGAAAGTGGCCAAACTGAGTGTTGTCCGGTAATTCGTGCTACGTTGTTACTTTTACCAGGAACAAGTACCACCTGTAAAATAAGCAAAAGGCGGCAGTTTCGATTTGCGGATCTGCTGCCTTTTGTCCCTTTATCTGTACTTAGTTAAAATCTTTTCCGTCCATTCATCGAAATTTGCGCCGGTTTGTAAACACATTTGCCCTTTTCCTGCGTTTCATAAACCATTCATGCACCGCAAACCACCTGAAATGCGACGTTTCTTTTCTTTTTTTGTCCTTTTGCTCTTATTCCAGCCCTTTTTGCGGGCTCAGGAACATGCTGATTGTGTAACCGCCATGGAAATCTGCAAGAAGCAGGTTTACCACATTGACAAGGCCGGTGGCGAAGGCGCCGACAATCACGAAGCCGATTTTATTGCCTGCTTTATGAACGGCGAAAATTTTGGACAGGCTGAAGAGAACTCCACCTGGATCAAATTTGAGATCGAAAAAAGCGGCAGTCTTGCCTTCGCCATCACGCCACACCGGCTGGATGACGATATCGACTTTGTTGTGTTCAAGCTGCCGCCCAACGGCGATTGCAGCCAAAAACAGATCGTACGCTGCATGGCCGCCGGCGACAGTAAAGCCAATGCGCTTACCAGCCCATGCATGGGAGAAACCGGTCTTCGGGATGGCGAACGCGATGCCAGCGAGGATGCCGGTTGTGCCGACCCCGGCGACAATACCTGGCTGGCGCCTCTGCAGGTGGTGAAAGGTGAAAAATACGTGCTGCTGGTCAGCAATGTCTCGTCCAGAGGCCCCGGCTTCAGCATCCGGTTCAGCGGAAGCGCCAAACTGCCCTGCGATGAGGATCCGCCCAAACCCATTGCGGAAAAACCCAAGCCTAAACCCAAACCCAAGCCGGAACCCGAGCCGGAACCCATCGCGGAAAAGCAAACCAAGCCGGAGTCCATCGGCGGCCGCTCCGTGGAGGTGGGAAAAACCGTTAGCGTAAAAGCCCGCACCATCAAACTCCGCATCTGGGACAGCCAGGTGGAGGACGGCGATATTATCTCTGTTTACCTCGACGACGAAAAGGTGATCGACCATTTATACCTGCGCTCCAAACCCCAGGAGTTTGAAATTAAACTCCCGCCGGGTAAGGAGCACTACCTCACCGTGTACGCAGATGATTTTGGCAAATCCGAACCAAATACCGCCCGGGTGTTGATCTTCGACGGCGATAAAGAACAGGTGATTGACCTGGTTGCCGAACGGAAGAAACAACAAAGCATAAAAATTATCACAGATTAAGGCCCGGCGCCGGAGCGCCCCTAAATGAGCGGTTTTCAACCGGGCATTAAACTTTATCGGACCTTTTATTGTTCGTTGAACTGTTCACGAACTATCACTGCACATGCTCGGCTTTCGCTTTTCAGATTACAAACCGGATCCAAACCAGTCGGTCTTCGACCGGCTTTTCAAGATCTTTCAGGAATTGATGCTGTACACTTCCGGCGATGTCGCCGAAGCGCTGGCCTGGCTGACCGAGCTGGATAAGGAATACAAACTCACTACGCCCGATTACGGTATGGGCGACTTCATTCGCGATCTGGAAGAGCAGGGTTATATCCGCCGGGATGGCGACGGGCAAGGCGGCATGGGGCCGACTTCCAAACTGGAGATCAGCCTCCGGCAAAAAAGCCTGGAAGATATTTTCGGCGATCTGAAAAAAGCCAAAAGCGGCAACCATAATACCGGCTTCATCGGCCGGGGCGATGAATTTACTTCTGATGTCAAGCCCTTTGAGTTCGGCGACAGCCTGGACCATCTTGCCGTAACCAATTCGCTCCGCAATGCCTATATCAATCACGGGATCGACGAATTCCAACTGACGCAGGATGATCTGGAGATACATGAGACCTATTATCAGAGCCAGATGTCTTCGGTCTTAATGATAGATATCTCCCACTCCATGATCCTGTATGGAGAAGACCGCATCACTCCGGCCAAAAAGGTCGCCCTGGCCCTGGCTGAATTCATTCAGACCCGCTTTCCCAAAGACACCCTGGATATCCTCGTGTTTGGCGACGATGCCTGGCCTATTGAATTAAAGGACATTCCATACCTTCAGGTAGGTCCATACCATACCAATACCGTGGCTGGTCTGGAACTCGCGATGGATATTCTGAAGCGCCGGCGCAACCCGAACAAACAGATCTTTATGATCACCGACGGCAAGCCAACATGTATAAAGATTGGGAAAAACTACTACAAGAACTCCTTCGGGCTCGACCGGAAGATCGTCAACCGCTGCCTCAACCTGGCCTTGCAGTGCAAGAAGCTGGATGTACCGATCACCACGTTCATGATTGCCCGCGATCCCTATCTGGTGCGCTTTGTCGAATCCTTTACCCAGGCCAATAATGGCAAAGCGTTCTATTCTTCCCTGCAGGGTCTGGGTTCCTTCGTATTGGAGAGTTATAAAAAGCGCAAACGGAAATAAGCGCGATCAAGCGGTTTCCAATGCCTGGTATTGTCCATTCCACCTTACCTTTGCGGCATGTACATTCTCCTGGTATCCATTATAATTGGCCTTTTTGTGGCCATGCTGTTCGTCAATCTGTATTTTCGGGCGAAGGTGCTGAAAGTGTACGGGGTGTTGGTGCGCAACAAGGTACAGTTCGGCGCCGCACATATCTTCAACCGGCAGAAACTGGAAGAAGAAGTATTGCCCCGTTATCCGCAGTTTCGCACGGAAATTGAATCCTTCATCCGGCACATGCGCTATTCCATTCAGATGGCCTCTGTGCTTATCGCCCTGATCACAGCATTCGGGGCCATACTGATGTATTTCAGATAAGTTATGACCAAACTCAAGATCGGGGTTCTTGGCGCCGGCCATCTCGGCAAGATCCACCTGAAGTGTATTCTGGCCACCCGGGAATGGGAGTTGGAAGGATTTTATGATCCGGACGACCAAAATGCCCAGTCTGCCATCGCGCAATACGGCGTCCGGCGGTTCCCTTCGCCCGAATCCATGCTGCAAGAGGTAGATGCAGTTGATATCGTCACGCCTACACCCAGCCATTACCGCTTGGCCGCACAGGCAATCCGGGCCGGAAAACATGTCTTTATCGAAAAGCCCGTCACCCACACGGTCGCGGAAGGACGGCGCTTGCTAAATCTGGCTGCGCAATTCGGGGTGAAAGTACAGGTTGGGCACGTAGAACGCTTTAACCCGGCCTGCCTGGCATTGCGCAACATGGCGCTCCAACCGATGTTCATCGAAGGGCACCGGCTGGCCGCTTTCCAACCCAGGGGCACCGAGGTTTCGGTCATCCTCGACCTGATGATTCACGACCTGGATCTTGTATTGCACCTCGTAAAGTCGCCGGTTAAACGCGTCAGTGCCAGCGGAGTGGCTGTATTGAGCCAGACACCGGATATCGCCAATGCCCGGATTGAATTTGCGAACGGCTGCGTAGCGAACCTGACCGCCAGCCGCATTTCCCTGAAGCAAATGCGGAAAATGCGGCTCTTTCAGCGCGATGCCTATATCAGCCTGGATTTTCTCGATAAAACGGCCCAGGTTGTGCGCCTCTTTGACCAACAAGCGCCCAACCTCCCACCTCAGGAGCAATTGATGGAATTTGAAACACCGGGCGGTGGAAAAAAATGGCTCCACATGCAGATGCCCGATGCTATTCAGGTGAACGCCATTCAGCTGGAACTGGAAACTTTTGCAGAAAGCATTCTACACAATACCCCTACGGTAGTCACCCTGCATGAGGGCGTTGAAGCACTCGATCTGGCCCACCGGATCCTGCGCGAAATTGAAAAACGGAAGGCCGGAGTACTGGGAAAGTAGTTGCGGGGAGTATGCATTAGGGGTCGTTAGGGGGGGGCATTAGAAGGGTCATTAAGAGAGGTCATTAGAGAGGTCATTAGAGAGGTCATTAAGAGAGGTCATTAGAGAGGTCATTAAGAGAGGTCATTAGAGAGGTCATTAGGGGTCA
>CAYVDV010000072.1:0-15614 GCA_964450465.1 uncultured Saprospiraceae bacterium | reverse complement strand
GCGCCCTGATCGAGACCGCAGGCGTATTGTACTACAAAGTGGAAACACCGACCGACAGTGCGGTGAAGACGATGATACAGACGAAATAGAGTTTTGAGTTTTGAGTTTTGAGTTTTGAGTGGGTTTGCCTTTTGCGAAAGGTGTATCCACTCAAAACTCGAAACTCAAAACTCGAAACTTTAAAGTCGCAGGAAGATGAAGCGACAAAGAGCACTGCCTCATTCCCCGTACCGGGGGGTGGGGCAGTATAATTTTACGCAGATCCCGGATTTTTTTCTAACTTTGACTGAAGCACTTTTACTAATATTTTAACTTTCTGCCACATTTTATGCCTTCATTACCATTCTATTTATAATAATTGTCTTGTAGTTTACATGAAAGACCACTTGAAATCTATCCCGGTTGTTTTTGTCTTTCTGCTGTGCAGTATTCCGATATTGACCGCCCAGGATCTTCGGTTTAAGCGGTTTTCTGTCGAGGATGGGCTTTCGTACAATGGCAGCTACCAGCAGGATTGCATCATACAGGACCGGGAAGGCTTCCTGTGGTTTGGTACTTTTTTTGGGATCAATCGGTTTGATGGGAGGGAGTTCAAAATTTTCCAGCATAACTCTGATGATCCCAATAGCCTGGGGCATGATTTGACTACAGCGCTTTGTCAAATGCCTGATGGCAAAATCTGGGTGGGCACGGGCGAACGAGGGCTGTATATATTTGACCCCGAAACCGAAGCCTTTACCTCCTGGCATGCCGATCCGGAAAATCCGAACAGCCCATGTGGGGAGGAATCTACGTTTATTCGGGTAGACCGGGAAGGCAATGTTTGGATGGGAACGCGATTTACGGGGGCATGCCGGTGGTCGCCCAAAGCGCAGGAATGGACCTCATTCGAGCAGTACTTTCCGGACGCACATTCTTTCTACGAGGATAAAAGCGGAAAAATCTGGATCGGATCCAGAACGGGTTTGTTTCGGAAATCAAAGGGTTCGGAGGTCTTTGAACGGGTGGGGGCGGCAGATGCGCTTCCGGGTTTCCGGCATTGGGTTCGGGATTTTACCGATTTGCCGAATGGCAATGTTTTAATGAACACCCGGCAAGCTTTGTATGAATTGGATCCGGTTGCCGAAACCATCCGTGTTTTTGAACCTGCTTTTCCTTCCAAACAGTTGCCTGCGCCGGATTTTCTCCTCACGGCCCGCGATGGCAAGATCTGGATGGGAACGATCAATGAGCTGTGGCAATACAATCCCGCGCTCAAACAGTATAAATGCTCTGTGTATGACCCTTCCGACAGAAATAGTACGCTGGCGGGCTCGAATAGTTTTCTGATTGAAGATAAGGCGAATAGTATCTGGCTCACTTCACCGGCTGCCGGAGTGGCTGTTACGCACAATGCCCGCAATCCCTTTGAAGCCATTTGGCCCAAATCACCCGTTCAGGAATTTCTTCCATTTGACACGGCCCGTATCCTGATCAATACCGAGGATGGTTTTGAACTGTTTAACCGGAAAACCGGAAAATTTGAAACCGCGCCGCCCGGTTTTCAAGCCATTAAGGGTTGGAAATCGTTTGTCCGAAAAATTGGCGATGAAATCTTCATTCAACCCGCTGGTTCGAAGACCGTCCGGGTTATCCAGTTAAAAACGGGAAAGAAACGGGAAATACCGGCCGCCGGAACAAAGAATGCCGTGGATAAAAACGGTCTGTTTTGGATGGGTTTTCAATACTACGATGAACAAAACAGGCATTGGGTGGACAGGTCTGCGGAAGTATATGCAGCCTTGCCTGACATTGCAAAATTGAACTACCGGGATTACGAAACCTTTTTTGACGACCAAAACCGCATTTGGATTGCGACCAACCAGGGCGTTTTCCGCTATGATTTTGCCACAAAAGAACACCGGCATTTCAAAGCGGGCGGAAAGGGCGAACCGGCTTCCCTGGTCAATTTCAACTTTTTCCCGGGTTCTGACGGGCGGTTCTATCTTTTTGGCGCTAGCGGCTTGAGCATATATTTGCCCGGGGAAGACAGCTTTGTCAATTTCAACCGAAACAACGGACTTCTACACAATTCAAGTGGTGCAGTAGTCGAGGATAAAAAAGGGTTTGTGTGGATTGGCGGCCCCCTGGGACTGCAAAAACTGGATTTGAAAACAAAAGCATTCACCAACTTCAGCGTCGCCGACGGGCTTTTCTCTGACAATTTCCACCACCACCGGCCTTATTGTGACGAAGACGGGTTTTTGTATTTCGGAACGCGCGAACATTTATTGCGCTTTCATCCCGACAGTATCCGGCCGCGCACCGAGACCAACTCCGTTTATCTCATGGACTTTTTTATCCGCAATAAAAAAGTCGCTGTGTCTGACACGAGTGCCTTGTTGCAAAAACAACTGCGGTACACCGAACGCCTAAATTTAACCTTTGATCAGAACGATTTTGGCTTCAGTTTCGTCATGCCCGTTTATTACAAGTCCGAAGCAACAGAATACTTTTATAAGTTAGAACCTTACGAAAATGACTGGATAAACGCGGGCGGCAAGCGTGTGATTCAATACACAAATATTGACCCCGGTAAATACACGTTTAAAGTAAAAGCGCGGACAGCAGCGGGGGTCTGGAGCCCAAATGAAGCGAGTGTTCGCTTGTACATCTCGCCGCCGTGGTGGGAGACCTGGTGGGCTTACCTGATCTATCTGACGTTGTTGTTCGTTTCCGTATTTGGTTTGTACAAATTTCAGTTGAATCGCCAGATAGAGCGCGCCGAAGCCCAAAAGCTGCTCGAAATGGACAGCCTGAAAACACGCCTTTATACCAATATTACACACGAGTTCAGAACGCCATTAACGGTGATTCTTGGGTTGACGGAGCAACTGAACAACGAGCTTGAAAAACTGACCGTTCCGGATGGCATGAAAGAATTGTTTTCGTCCGGCTTTATCCTGATGCACCGCAATGGGAAGAATCTTTTGCGGATGATCAATCAAATGCTCGATCTGTCGAAACTGGAAAGCGGATCCATGCAACTGGACCTGGTCCAGGCAGATATTGTGACTTACCTGCAATACCTCACCGAGTCGTTCTACAGCATGGCGCAGGAGAAAAATATTCGCCTCGTCTTTTACCCGGAAATGAAGGCTCTGACGATGGATTATTCCGAAACAAAATTGCAACATATTATCTACAATCTTTTATCCAATGCGATTAAGTTCACGGAGCCTGGCGGCAAGATTGTCTTTCACGCCAGTCGGGAAATGCAGGCAGGGAAACCGGTACTTAAATTAAAGATCAGCGATACCGGGATCGGCATCCCGTCCGGCGATCTGAAAAATATTTTCAACCGTTTTTATCAGGTGGACAGTTCGAGCACCCGGAAAGGGGAGGGGACGGGTATCGGCCTGGCGTTGATCAAAGAGTTGGTGGACTTGCTGGGTGGTAAAATTTCGGTAGAAAGCGAGCCGGGGGTGGGTACTACGTTTACCATTTTTTTGTCGATAACAAACAAAGCGCCCAGGACAGCGGTTCCTCCAAAACCAGCCCTGTTTTCCGGATCGTCTGTTCCTTCAAACACGCCCATCGGTCCATCATCTGCTTCTCCGGACCAACCCTCGCTGCCCATCGTCCTTATCGTGGAAGATAATCGCGATGTGGCGACGTATATATACCGGCTATTGGAAAATGATTATCAGTGCGTTTTTGCGGTGAATGGCCGAAACGGCCTTGAAATGGCCCTGGAGTTGGTGCCCGATATTATCGTAAGCGATGTAATGATGCCGGAAATGGATGGTATTGAATTGACTGAATTGTTGAAGAATGACGAACGCACGAGCCATATTCCGATAGTTTTGCTCACGGCCAAGGCTACAGAAGCCGACAAGATAGAAGGGCTTAAAACAGGCGCCGATGCCTATCTGATGAAACCTTTCAACAAGGAAGAACTTTTTGTGCGCCTGGAAAAACTGCTGGAGCTGCGCCGTACCTTGCAAGAACGGTACAAGGATGTCCGTTTTCCGGTTGTAAAGGTCAACCCTGGCCGGGAAGATATCTTCATTCAAAAGATCCGGCAGGCCATCGAAGCACACATCGATGACCCCGAACTTGGCATCGCTCAACTCTGTTCGGCGGTGCATCTGAGTTCAACCCAGGTTTTTCGAAAAGTGAAAGCCCTCACCGGTGAAAATCCCACCATTTTTATTCGCCAGGTCCGCTTGCACAAGGCCATGGAACTCCTTCGTACCACCAACCGCAGCGTTTCGGAGATCGCCTACGACCTGGGATTCACCGACCCGAATTATTTTTCCCGCGTGTTTAGCGAGGCCTTCGGGATGGCGCCCAGCGCTGCACGGAAGTAAGGTTGGATACCGGAGCGGGGCCCCCCATGGCCATCAACTTAAGGGCGGCCACTTATTTAAGACTGGTACTTACCCTAAAAACATGCAAAAATGCAAGCCTGGTCCAGCCCTTTGCAAGCGGAGTCCAGATGCCGGTACGCCGGAATAGGCACCTTTGTCCTGCCGGCAAGCCTGATATTTTCATCACTAAAATCAATTTGTATGAAACCAATTAAATTGCTGCTCTTACTGGCTATTGTATTATGCCAGACTAACGCCACGCAAGCACAGACCAACACCCCAACCTACTACAACGTCTATTCCTACATCAAGGTAAAGCCGGGTATGCGCGCCGACTACCTGAAACTGGAACAAGCCTGGAAAAAGATACACGCCGCCCGGATAAAGGCGGGTAAAATGGACAGCTGGCAGCTGATGGAGGTGCTGTCGCCGGATGGCAGCAGCTGCGAGTACAACTACGTGACCCGCAATACCTTTGTGGGCGAGGATCAACTGGCCGGGTTTTACGAAGATCAGTATATGCCCGATAACTGGACCACCCAGCTGACCGCCGCGGAACTGGACCTGGTATTTCGCACCGACGAGATCCGGACGCTGGTGAAAAATGAGGTTTGGGAAACCCTGGATCAAACCTGGGCTACAGACCATAAAAATGCCAAAATTTCCGTGTTCAACTATTTTAACTTTCCCGAGGGAAAAAGCAGCTCCGACCATGTAAAAGTCGAAAAAGATATCTGGAAACCCGTCCATGAAGCGCGGATAAAAGACGGGAAAATGAAAGGTTGGCTGCTGCTGCGCATGGATCTTCCTTTCGGTGACGCCATGCCCTACCAGGATGCCACTATCGACGTGTATTCCGATATGCGGCAATATCTGGCGCCTTTTTTACTCGAGGAATATTTCAAAAAAGTACATCCCGGCAAAACCCTCGCCGAATTACTGAAGGAAACTGCGGCAGCAGTACGATTGATGAAAGGGGAACTGCGGATGGATATCGACGGGTTGAACTGAACGGAATCGCTGGACCAAATTGCCCCATTCCCGCATGCAGGGAGTGGGGCAATTCTTTTTTAGTACCGGGATTGGTTCCAAAGGCTCATCAAGTCCTTCCCGGCGGCGTCCTTATGTGAATGGAACCGTTAAAATTTCCGTTTTTTTCTTGAGAAAAAAACCTTTGTTACAGCTCTGTACGTGTTTTTTCTGTAAAATTTGATTGTCTTAAATTATTGATAATCAATTTTATAAGATATTTAAATCGTCCTTTTTCCGGTTTTTTATGGTGGTTTTGTGTCGCTTCCGTGTCCTGTACATGGTAAGGAGCGGGGGTACCTTTGTATCATCAAAAGGGAACAAAACAACATACACTAATCAAACACTTTAATCAACATGTACAACATGAGAACAACACAAAACACGACTTCTACCCGCTTACACCGGGTGCATTCCGAACAAAAAGTCCGCGCAGACGTGGTGCTGGGCTCGCCCAGCGCCAACTGCGGTGGGGTAGGGATCTGCAGGGTTATGGCACAGGGCGAACGAACGGGCATTTCCTGTCCCGTGACGGCCGCCTGGATCAGCCGCACTACAGAAGGGAAACTGCGTTTTGAATTTGATAAAAGTACCATGGAGCGCCGGTATATGCGGCGTCATTTCAGCTGGTTACTATTTCAGGTATTCGAGCCCTACACGGTGCCTTATTCCCTCCTGCGCTACGAAAAACTGGCGCAGCGGACCATCCAGCCGGGTATTTACCAGGTTTTCGAAGCGGGAAACCGGCTGGTTGTGGAATTTTGAAACAGATGCATTACCGGCGTGACTCAAAGTTACGCCGGTAGTACAGGAAAATACAAGTTCGATAACAGTTGACTTTAATCCAACCTGCAAAAAACCGCTCCAGACCGCTGTAAAACCACCCTTATCGTCGCGACGCAAGGTCGTGCCGGCAGTACAAGGGATTTTAATACTCGGGAAATACTGTAACGAGCCGGATTGTCCGGGACTATTTCACTGCCAGCGCCGGCATTTTCCGGCCCTGCGTGTGAAAAACCGTACCGGCGCGTACACAGTAAGAAAATGTTGAAAAAAATGGCATGTACAGACCACGCTCCTTGCGGAGAGCAGGAAGGCACAGATACGCCCTAAGCGCAAGTTTAGACGGATCGCGGCCGCTCTCCTTGCTAAAGGCGGCGTAGATCTTAGCCTGAAGCCGCCGGCTTTTCAGCTTTCAAAGGTGCATTTTGACTTATATGAGCCTTTTCAAATGGGGCAACATCCTATTTTAAGTCAAAATGTAAATTTGAAAAGACAGATTTGAAAAGTCTGCAAGCGCTCAAACCCTTGGCTTGATGGCTGTGGGGGAGTGGTCTGCACATCAAATCAGCACTGCCAAATGCTGGTCCGAAGGTACTTCCGGACGGGGATAACACCCCTTGTCCGACAGTACCCGGCATGGCCGGGCGAACCGATCGCCCAGCCGCGCCGCAACGGCCGCATGGCAACAATTCCGGCTGCCCCGGACAGCAGGCTTACAGCCGCGCTGTACCACTCTGGGGGCTGGCCGGTCCGACGGATACCGCCCCGGTGAAAAGGATTGCCGGGCAGTAAACGGGCAAGAACACGATACAGCGTCGGCGTGATCCAAAGTCACGCCGACGCTACCCAACGCAAGAAAAAAAGCGGGCATGCCGCCCGCTATACGATCTATAAAGGGTTCCGCCAAACGAGGCGCAAACCATTTCCCGAGTGTTCGCCAAGGGGGAGGGAAGAGGAAGTCCGGCGCAATGGCGTTTGACTTTTTCGACCTCCCCGCTAGCGACGCACAGGAATGTAAAAAATTGAAAATCAAAACGGTAAATATTAGACTCTCATCACTTGAAACAATTTATTAATCCACAATTTTAAACGTAATACATCATGCGAACTCTCGATTCCCTCTTGTCGCGCAAAATCAACCGCCTTGCCTGGTTTGCGCTACCACTCTGCCTGCTGCTTTTTGCCCAGGCCTTTACTGCTTACAATCCGTACTCCCCGGCGCCGGAGCTGCGAACGGCTGCCGCCCCGCTGGCGGTGACAGTCAGTGCCGGTTCGAACGGCCCGCTTTGTGCGGGTTCTACCCTGAACCTCACAGCCACGGTGACCAGTGGCAGTGCACCTTTTACATTTAGCTGGGATGGCCCTGATGGCTTCACATCCAGCCAGCAAAACCCAAGTATTCCTAACACCACACTTGCGAACACAGGGCTTTATTCCGTCACGGTTACCGACGAAACCGGTATGAGCGGTACGGCCAGTGTTGCTGTGGAAATTTTTGCCCCGGCCACTGCCAATGCCGGACCGGATAAGACGCTTTGTAAAGGCACGCCCTATCAACTGAACGGATCGGTTGGCGGCTCCGCGACAAGCGGCAGCTGGTCGGCTTCCGTGGCGGGCGGCGTTTTCCTGCCCAATCCGCAGGCTTTGAATGCTACATACAGCCCGCCGGCCAGTTACGTGGGCAATATCACGATTACCCTGACCTCCAACAACCCAATGGGCCCCTGCCCGGCAGCCAACGACCAACTGGTATTGACCTACGGCGATCCCGATGCCCTGGTCTGCAATGACCTGGTGGAAATTTCAATGGACGACGATTGTTCGGTGTTCATCACCCCGGATATGGCGCTGGAAGGCGACGTGCTGGATTCGCTGTACACCGTAACCGTTTACAACCTTCAGGGACAAAACGTGGGCAACCCGATCACGTCCCAGTTTGTCGGTATTCCACTGAAGATCAAAGTTACCGACAATTGTTCGGGCAACTTCTGTATCACCGATGCGATCGTGGAAGATGTCTTGCCACCGGTGTTTCTTACCTGTGAAAATATTACGGTACCCTGCGTGGTCAATAACTACAGCCCGGACTACTTGTATAATACCCTCGGCATTGCGGCAGCATATCCCCAGGTGACCGACAATTGCTCGGGTGTTACACGAACCAATACCGATACCTGGGTGGATATTCCCTGTGGCGGAAGCTTTAACGGTCAGAATAATCTGAGCGGTTACGTAAAGCGCGTCTGGACTGCCACCGACGCCAGCGGCAACAAATCGACCTGTACGCAGTATATCTACTTCGAACGGATCGGTATCTACAATTTACAACTCCCAATCGATGTGACGGTAGCCTGCAATATGATCATGACCGATCCGATGGCAACCGGAGCACCATCCTATACCTTCAACGGACAGCAGTTCTTCCTGAACGGCACCAATACATTTTGCGAGATCAATGCAACGCCAAGCGACCAGATCGTTCCGTTCTGCGACGGTACCTATTCCATTATCCGCACCTGGACGATCTTCGACCTGTGCAAACCCTCTTCCGTTGATCCGCCGAACCCGCTGACGCATATCCAGATCATCAATGTGATCGATCAGCAGGGACCGGATATTGCCTGCCCGGCCAATATGACCGTGAGCACCGATCCGCTGAACTGTTGCGCCACCGTGGATCTCCCGGATGTTATCATGGAAGATGCCTGCGGGCGGGTGAACGATGCTACCGCGCTTATCCTGGTGATCAACCCCTTTACCGGCGATACGATCGACCAGATCAGTCTCACGGGTACCCTCAGCAACTTCCCCGGCAACGACCTGAATGACAAAGACACCCTGGCGGTCTTCGGCTCAACGCCCTGCCTGCCGGTCGGTCAGCATATTGTGTACTATTTTGCCGAAGACGGCTGCGGCGCTTCCAACTCCTGTTCCTTCAAACTTACCGTGGTGGACAATGTACCGCCGGTAGCTGCCTGTGACGAGATCACGCAGGTCTCCCTGGGTATCGACGGGATGATCTTTGTGAATGCTTCGACATTTGACGATGGATCTTACGACAACTGCGGAAATGTGTACTTCAAGGCCCGTCGCCAGGACAGCAACGGATGCCAGCCCAACAATCGCTTCTACGACCAGGTCAAGTTTTGCTGCGAAGACGTAGGCGATACGGTTATCGTTATCTTCCGCGTCTATGACGTGCCGCTGCCCATTGGCGAAGTGGCGCTGGACTACCAGGAAATACATTCCAACGATTGCCAGGTCCAGGTATATATCGACGATAAACTCAAGCCCGTTTGTTTGCCGCCGGCCAATACGACCGTGAGCTGCGAGAACTTTGACCCCACCTTGTGGGCTTACGGCATCGCCACGGCGGCCGACAACTGCTGCATCGACACGATCACCGTATCCAGCAACTTAAGTCAGTTCGACACCGTGTGCAGCAAAGGCACCATCACCCGTACCTTCCATGTGTTTGACTGCCATGGACTGTCCAATCAGTGCACGCAGCGCATCTATGTACAATACGAGCAGGACTACTATGTGAAGTTCCCGAACGACGTGATCATCACGGCCTGCAACGGTTCCGGCACGTATGGCGAACCGGAGTTCTATGGCGAAGACTGCGAATTGCTGGGCGTGTCCTATCAGGATCAGGTCTTTACCGTGGTGCCCGATGCCTGTTACAAGATTGAGCGCACCTGGACGATCATCAACTGGTGCACCTACGATCCCAACCAGCCTTGCACCATCGTGCCCAACCCCAATCCCAACGCAACGCTCAATCACCCCTCCAACCTGGTTGGCCCCATCGTTTCGCCCTTCGGCACCCCGGCGCCCTGGGCCCCCACGCTGTCCAAAATTGCACCGGATGACGCTTCGGCCACCAATTTCAGCCAATACTGGAGCGCCAATGTCAATTGTTACAAGTACAAGCAGATCATCAAGATCACCGATACCCAGAAACCGACCATTCAGTGCCCGGCCAGCCCGGTGGAAGTATGCGACCTGACGGAAAACAATCCGCAGTTCTGGAACGAATCGTACTGGTACGACAGCAAGATCGGATCGCACGACCTGTGCGAAGCGCCGACCGACCTGTGCGTTACGGGAACCGATGCCTGCTCGGGCTCGAATGTCACATTCCACTACCTGTTATTCCTCGATCTGGATGGCAACGGCACCATGGAAACCGTGGTGAACAGCCTCACTTCGCTCGACCCTAATGTGGTGTACTTCAACAACGCAGGCAGCCCCAACTACGCCGGCGGTACCCCCCGGGCTTTTGATGAACGCCCCGTGCCGCTCAATCAGAAATACCGCTTTGCGATCCAGACGGCAGTCAACGGCAACAACAAAACAGCCTGCTTGCGCTGGAATACCATTTCCGATCCCAACAACTATGTGTTACCGCAGCTACCCTACGGCACACACAAGATCAAGTGGATCGTAGAAGACGGATGTGGCAACGAACAGGTGTGCGAATACACCTTTGTGGTCAAAGATTGCAAGCCGCCGACCCTCAAGTGCTTCAACGGTCTGAGCACCAACATCATGCCTCCGGGTATGACCGCTCCGCTGGACTATACATTCTTCCTGGAGCAAAGCGCAGACAATTGCACGCCTGCCAATATGCTGATCTACGGCATCCGGGAGGAGGGCACCGGAACGGGCTTCCCCTTCAACCCCGACGGTACGCCGCAAACCAGTGTGACCTTTACCTGCAATGAGCTGAGCTTCCAGCTGGTGGAAATCTGGGCCATGGACTTGTACGGCAACATGGATCACTGTAACACCTTCGTACACGTACAAGACAACGGAAACTTCTGCACCAATGCCTCCGCCTCCGTAGCGGGTGTGCTGAACACGGAACACGGCAACGGCCTGGAGGAAGCCAACGTAGGGATTACCATCAATGCGGTGACCGGCGTGCCCCCGCTGAGCCTATTCGATATGACGGATGCCAACGGGCATTACCAGTTCAACAATTCGGTGCCCATTGCCGTCAACTATACGCTGACACCGCTCAAGGACAACGACCCGCTCAACGGCGTTTCGACCTTCGACCTGGTGCTCATCAACAAGCATATTCTGGGAATCCAGCCCTTCACCTCGCCGTACACCCTGATCGCGGCGGACGCCAACAACAGCGGAAGCATTTCCACCTTCGACCTGGTCGAATTGCGCAAACTGATCCTGGGTGTTTACACGGAGCTGCCCGACAATACCAGCTGGCGTTTTGTGGATAAAGCCTACAAGTTCCCCAACCCCTCCAATCCTTTCCAGGAACCGTTCCCGGAAACCAAGTCGGTGTGGAACTTCCAGGGCAACAACATGGACGACGATTTCGTGGCCGTCAAGATCGGCGACGTGAACAGCAACTCCATCGCCAACGGCCTGATGTACAGCGACGACCGCTCGACCGGTACCCTGCTGTTCGATGTGGAAGACCGTACGGTGAAACCGGGTGAATACTTCACGGCGACCTTCACGGCTGCCGAAGCGGTTACTGCCTACCAGTTCACGATGAACTTCACCGATCTGGAGATCGAGGATATACAGCCCGGGGAAGGGATGAGCGCAGACAACTTTGCGGTCTTTGCCGACCAACATGCCCTGACTACTTCCGTGGAAGTGCCTCAAAATGCGGGAGCGGCGACGTTCCGGCTGCGCTTCCGCGCCAAAGCCGCAGGCCAGTTGAGCAAAATGCTCCAGGTGTCCAGCCGCATCACCAAAGCGGAGGCTTACCCGGCCAACGACGAATCGGAAAAATACGAAGTGGCGCTCCGTTTCACCAACGGCGATGTGCAGACGATCAGTGGGGTAGGGTTTGAACTCTATCAGAATATCCCCAACCCCTGGGTGAACAAAACCCAGGTCGGGTTCCACTTGCCGGAGACTTCCGAAGCCACACTGACCGTGTACGACGAACTGGGCCGCGCGCTCTTCAGCGAAACGGCCGAATACAACAAAGGCTACAACGCCATCTTTATCGAACACGCTTTATTGGATGAACCCGGTGTCCTGTATTATACCCTGGACACGCCGTTCGGTAAAGCCACCCGCAAGATGGTCCAGTCGCAATAATCTCATGGATAGGGAATGGAGCAACCCGCTGAAGGGCGGGTTGCCCGATCCTTTCCGGAGAGGCATGATGTAAAAAATTACGAGAGTAACGCATTCCAATTACCTCAAAGATTTTATTTTTTTAAAATCAGTCTTTGAGGTCGCCCTTCCCAAATGTGGGAGGGGCTTTTTGTTTTATAGCCTGTTTTCTGGTTTTTGGTCACAGTACTTAAAATCGTTCAAATAGCTCTATTTTGGCATTTGCCTTATATTTCGGTGCGCATGGGTAAAAAAATCGCCTTCCCGGGTAATTTTTATAATGGTATCCGGGCAAAGCGCAATTATCTTTGCCCGGCATCTGGTAGCGTAACCATACCGGGCGCCGATTCATTATAAACCGTCTTTCCCCAAGACCACGCTTAATCTTTTTTTCGGTGTTATGTCTTTTTTTTCATAGCGCCAATACATAATCCGCAGCCTTCGGGCTGTCCCCATCTCAATTGAAAAGTCGCCTTCCATGCGGGAAATCAAAGCGTTAATCCTGCTGTCGCAGCATCTGGATCTTCCATTGCCGATACAGCAATCTGATGGTACTGTTCACGCAGCTGCATTATCCGGCTTGGCCGAAGGCGTCCTGAATGGAAAATTCCGCTCCGATGCGGAAGCGCTTGCCGTTTTTTTTTCCGGTGAATCCTCCGGACAAGCAGCACTACAAAAACTAAAAGATCAACTTCGGGAAATACTTGCAGAACGTATCGCAGCGTATAACAGTGCATTGGAGCAATCGACAGACAGCCAGGCAGTGTACCGCGTTTGTCAGCTGCAATGGGCTGTTTTGCGCCCTGAAGCGCAGGGGATGGCGCCTGAAGTACTGGCGCTGCTGAGGCAGCTGTTGCAAATCGCTGAAAAGTTCGGGTTCACACGGCTTGGCGTGGACATCAGCCAAGAGCTCCGCAGACAGTATTGTTTGTGCCATGCTGCAGATGCCTTGTGCACCAAGATCAGGCGGCAGTACCAACGCTTCCTTGCACAGTACAATGCCGAACACCAGGCCGAAAAGTCCTGGGCCGGATTGCTTGCATTGGCGATCAATAACCGGCCGGGCCTCGCACAGGTGGAACGCCAGGCTTGCGAATATGCCGATCACATCCAGGCAACCCTTCGGAAATACCCCAGCGATACGTTATACCTGTATGGCTGCCTGGCCCGTTCCCTGCAATATTCTTCCGCCGGAGCTTTTCGCAAAGCCTTGCAGATCAATCAAAAGGCAATCGGTTATTTTCAGAGCCGGCCTTATCATACCTTGGTTCCATTGCAGCTGTTCCGGTACCAGAGCCTGGTTTGCCATGTCCAGCTCAAGCAATACCGGGCCGGCAAGGCACAGGCTTCCGCTTGTTTGGCCGCGATGGAGCAGGGCTCCTTCAATTGGTACAAGTTTCAGGAGTTGTACATACACCTGCTTTTACATACGGGGCACTACAACGAAGCAGCCGGGTTACTACATGCCGCCTGCTCGCACCCGCAGTTTGGGCAACTACCGGCGCCCCTTCGCGAATACTGGGAAATGTACCAACCGTATATGTACTTTCTGCGCCGTGCCGGTTTGGTAGCGCCGGAAGTTCAGGACACTTTTGATCCGGAACGGTTTTTACAGAAACATCGCAACGTATCGGAAAACAATGTCGCAATGGACAGCGCTGCAGCGATCGTCCGTCTGCTTATTCTGTTGCAACAGGGGAATACTGATGTTTTGCCGGCAAGCCTGGTGGAAATTGGCGACTATAGCCGCCATTATTTGCGCGGCGCCGGTACCCGGCGGAGTTATATGTTTCTTCAACTTTTACTGCTGATCGCAACCCAACCGCTTGAACACCCTACGACCCGGCGGCAAGCCGCGCACCTGCTCAAAAAACTGCAAGCCATACCGCGGCATATCGCCAACCAGACCAGGGAGTGGGAACCGGTCCCCTATGAAGACCTGTGGGAAATAGCAGTGCATACTCTAAAGCCACAAGAGCATTCGTTTTTGTCTGAATTGAACAGGAAAAGGTAATATTAACGTAATGGCGATGCCCCTAAATAACAGGAATATGTTAATTTTCGCCGTCCTTGCGGCAAAGAAGGAACCGGTTTGGGATTTCAAACCGTCCTTTTTCTTTTAGATTAATCCGTAATCTGTTTTCGCGCTGTTCATGTTAACGGACGCTCCTCCTCTGTATAGCGTCCCTTTCGGCTGGCTTTTGGTTGCGCAATGTTGCCAATTCCGGTAATAATCTTCCCTTCCGGTTTATGTGTTCCTGTCCTTGTTGCTGTCATGGGGCGCAGGGTATTCGTCGTTGATGTAATAAATTCGTTGTAATATAAGTATGCCGAAGTTATAGTTCTAATTCTTCAATATCGCTCTATGCAAGACCTTAAAGAATTAACCCTGCTTCTAAATCAGCATAATGTACATCCGCTTAAGCATCTGGTCGGCTCGGATGACTCCAAACTGCTTGCGCTCTATGAGGGTATTTTGAAGGGAAAGTATAACAGCGATGACGAAGCCGCTTCCGACATTTATGGCGACAAGGCGGGTGGTTCCGGGTACCGCAAACTGAAGTCCGACCTGCGCGAGCGCTTGCTCGATGCCGTATTGTCAATCAACACTGCCCAGGACCATTATTCTGATTATCAGAAAGCCTACTACGATTGCCATAAAATGTGGGTGCTGGTCCGCTTTCTTACCGGACAGAATGCCAATACCGCGGCGATGACGGTGGCCAATAAATTGTTGCGCCAGGCAGAGAAGTTTGATTTTACGCTCCTGTGCATGGATATCGCCTCCTTTCTCCGGATACAGTATGCGCTCCGGGAGAGCAACGACAAGCGCTTCCGGGAAGCCGATCAGCTTTTTGAAAACTACCGGAAGGTGTATGACGCCGAATGCCTGGCGGAAGAATTGTACACCAAACTGGTCGTCCTGACCGTGAACAACCGCTCGGCACAGGATGAAGTCCTCCGGCTGAGCGGTGAATATTACGACCGGATCGCTCCGGCGCTCAAAGAATTCCATACGTACAAATTGCACATGTATGGCTACTTGATCGGACTGATGCGCCATACCACCGTGAATGACTATGCCGGAGCCCTCTATTATTGCGACCTGGCCGTAGATTTTTTTGAAAAACGCCCCTACGAAGCCCGGGTACCGCTTCAGATTTTTTATTACCAGGCGCTCATCTGCAATGTGCAGCTCCGCCGGTTTGAGGAAGGGAAACTGGTCGCTAAAAAATGTATCGCCCTCATGCAGGAGGGTACATTCAACTGGTTCAAATACCGCGAACTTTACCTGCATCTTTTGTTGCACACGTACCAGTATGCGGAAGCCGATAAAATCCTGAC
>CAYVDV010000071.1:12610-15643 GCA_964450465.1 uncultured Saprospiraceae bacterium | reverse complement strand
CCGGCACTTTGTCGCCGAATTCGCGCAGTTGTTTTTCCGTTTGGAAAATCAGCGAGTCGGCCTGGTTGAGTTTTTCGGCGCGCTCGCGGGTCTGGCGGTCGGTTTCGGCATTGGCTTCTGCCTCGGCTTTCATCCGGGCCACTTCTTCCTTGGACAAGCCGGTGCTGGCCTCGATGCGGATATTTTGTTTTTTGCCGGTGCCCTTGTCGAGAGCAGTTACCGACAGGATACCGTTGGCGTCGATGTCGAATGTCACTTCCACCTGGGGTACGCCGCGCGGAGCAGGCGGAATCCCGTCGAGGATAAATCGGCCGACGGAGCGGTTGTCGCGGGCCATCGGGCGTTCGCCCTGCAGCACGTGGATCTCCACTTGCGGCTGGTTATCGGACGCCGTGGAATATACTTTCGATTTTTTCGTCGGCACGGTTGTATTGGCTTCGATTACCACGTCGTACACGCCGCCCATGGTTTCGATACCGAGCGAGAGCGGGGTGACATCGAGCAGGAGCACATCCGTTACAGAACCGCTGAGCACACCGCCCTGGATAGCGGCGCCTACGGCCACCACTTCGTCCGGGTTAACGCTCCGGTTCGGTTTTTTGCCGAAGAATTTTTCAACGGCCTCCTGGATACGGGGGATGCGGGTGGAACCGCCCACCAGAATCACTTCGTCCACTTCACTGGCGTTCATACCGGCGTCTTTCAGCGCCAGGCGGCAGGGTTCGAGCGTGCGCTGTACCAGGCTGTCGATCATTTGTTCGAAGCGCGCGCGGCTGAGTTTGCGTACCAGGTGCTTGGGCACACCGTCCACTGCCGTGATGTACGGGAGGTTGATTTCCGTTTCCTGACCGGCGGACAGCTCGATTTTTGCTTTTTCTGCGGCTTCCTTCAGGCGTTGAAGCGCCATCGGGTCTTTGCGCAGATCCACTTTTTCGTCGTTGTGAAACTCCGAGGCTAGCCATTCGATAACGACTTGGTCGAAGTCGTCGCCGCCGAGGTGGGTATCGCCGTTGGTGGATTTCACTTCAAACACGCCGCCGCCAAGTTCGAGGATAGAGATATCAAACGTACCGCCCCCGAGGTCATACACGGCGATGGTCATGTCCTTGTGGCGTTTGTCGAGACCATAAGCCAAGGCTGCGGCCGTGGGTTCGTTCACGATACGCTTTACGTCCAGACCGGCAATGGCGCCGGCTTCTTTGGTGGCCTGGCGCTGCGAGTCGTTAAAGTAAGCCGGGACGGTGATCACGGCTTCGGTAACCGTTTCACCGAGATAGTCTTCGGCTACTTTTTTCATTTTTTGCAGCACCATTGCGGATATTTCCTGCGGGGTGTACAGGCGCCCGTCGATATCGACCCGGCAGGTATCGTTATCCCCTTTTACTACTTTATACGGCACACGTCCTACTTCTGTGGTGCTTTCGCTGAAGCGCATACCCATGAAGCGTTTGATGGAAGAGACGGTGCGTTTCGGGTTGGTAATTGCCTGGCGTTTGGCTGGTGCGCCGATCTTGCGTTCACCATTGTCGAGGAAGCCGATGACCGAAGGGGTCGTACGGGCACCTTCATCGTTGGCGATCACTACCGGCTCGTTGCCGACCATAACGGCCACACAAGAGTTGGTTGTTCCTAAGTCAATGCCTATGATTTTTCCCATGATAATAATAAATGGTTAAAAGGTTTCTGGTTTGGGATGTGTAAAACAGCTTGGATGAAGAAATCAGGTTTCAGAAACGGTAGATAACAATGAATGTGCCACCTGCCGAAAAACTGACGGAATGGCAGTTTGGCGCAAAGTGCGCGTGTTTTTTTGGCAGAAAACGCGTACTGTGGGTGACAGACTGATCTGTTTGCCGGCAGGCGCTTTTACTCCCGATGGCATTGACGGCAATAACTTGGTCCAACGGCATTGGCCTTTTACCCCGGCGGCAACAGATCGGCCAGAGAAACCGACACTAATTCTTTTGCGGCATCCGGCAACTGGGTTTCGGGCCAGGGGTGCCGGCCACCGAATACATGGTCGGCGCCGGCGATGCAATGGAGCGAAGCCGCCGGATTCCAGGTTTGCAATTGGTGTGCGGCTTCCGAAGGCACGGAACTGTCGGCACTGCCGTGCAGGATCAGCATAGGTTTGCGGAAATCGCGCAGGTCTGCCTGCAGGTCATAGCGGACGGCATTGCGTTCAAAGTCTTCGTACAGTTGGAAATACAAGGGCATGTTTTGCCCGGTACGGGCATTGGCAATATAAATTACCCCTTTTTCCCGCCATTCGGCGATCAGGTCGGGCTTTCCGCGCCATAAAAAATCGAGCCGGCTGACCGAAGCCCAGGTGATGACCCTGGCGATCCGGGTATCCTCCCGCGCAGCGACGATGGCGACGCCGCCGCCCCGGCTGTGGCCGATAAGCGCCAGGCGCTGCAGTGCCATGGGGTACCGGGCCTGCGTGTCCGGGCGATGCAGCCAGTCGAGCACCGCCTGTATATCCAGCAGTTCTTTGGTAAAATTGTTTTGCCCGAATGCTTCCAGGTCGGCAAAATCTTCGGGATGCTCTGCCGTAGTACCGTTATGGGAAAAGTTGCAGCGCAAAAAGGCAATGCCTGCGGCAGCAAAAGTGTCGGCAGCCTGCCGCCAGAATCCCCAGTCTTTAAAACCTTTAAAGCCGTGAAAGAATATAGCAACCGGAGGCGGAGACTGGGTTTCCGGGTAATGCAGGTCCAGCAGGACCGGCTTGCCTGCAGCGGAGGGGATTCGTACGGGAAAATGACTGGACATAAGCGCTGATTAATTTTGGCCGGATAAGAGTTTCAACAATACGCCATTAGTCCACCCGAACCCATCCTGTATAGGGTATTCGCCGCCGCCGCCTTCGAGACTGAGGTCTTCGACATTGTATTTCTCCAGCATTTTGCCGGTGCGCTGGTAAACATCGGTGCAAACCTTGATCCAGCGCAGGCTAATTTCGTCGGCCAGGGCTGTCTGGCCGTAATTGCGCAGGCCTGTGATACTGATCCACTGCAGGGGCGCCCAACCGTT
>CAYVDV010000071.1:0-12510 GCA_964450465.1 uncultured Saprospiraceae bacterium | reverse complement strand
TGTTGGTAGAATTTCGACTTTGCCGCATCTCCCTTGGCCTGCCAGGCCGCTCCAATGGTTTTTTCCAGGTTCCAAAGCAGGCAGTTAAGGTCAACCGGAATGATGTCGATGGTATTAATCCGCACGAGGGAACTATCCGCATTCCAGCGGCAGCTGAAATCCCAGCCGGATTCGGCGCCGGCCTTCAGGTTGCGATAAACCTCTTCCGAAGGCCGGCCGGCAGCCGCGCGGGCCGTTTCCACATCTTCGCGGTAGGACTCGGGTCGCGGAGCAGGGCGGTCATCCCAATACCGGTTCAATACCGTTCCATCGGCCAGGCGCACCACCCGTCGATGCGCCGGGTTCTGTTCGGAGAGTCCTTCGGCCCCCTCCATCCAAAAAGCATATTCTTTCTCGAGTTGGGGCAAATAGGCAACCGGTTTGCCGGTCAGGTTGACCATCAGACTGAAAAAGGGCGGCTGACTACGGCTGAGATAATACGACCGGTTTCCATTGGGGATGTGGCCATACGTATCGATCAGGTAGGCGAAGTTGTCCACCATATCCTGGATCAGGTCCGTTTTCCCGGCGACTTGCAGGCCCAGCATGGTGAAATAGGAGTCCCAGTAATAGACTTCACCAAAGCGGCCGCCCGGCACAATATAGCGGTTGGGCAGGGGTAACAGAGTTCCCCGGGAACCCTGGTCAGCCTGGCGGGTGAGCACCGGCCAGAGATCGTTAATGTGATCCTCGGCGCTGCGGCTCAGATCGCTCTGAAACCCGGAGCTATGGGGCACCGGCGGCTCAAAATGCGCCAGCACGAAGGCATTCAGGTCGAAATCCGGCTTGTCTTTTTCCGCTTCATACTGGCGCATGATCTCCGCCGGATCGGTTTTCGGGGTGCAATCGGCGAAGGTCTTTCCATCCGGAAATACCCGGGCCATTTGAATGGCGTCGAAGAGCGCGCCATATTGTTCATCCGGAGATAGCGGAACACCGGCGTCCTTACCGGAAGGCCCGGGCGACTGGCATGCAAAAAGGCCAAATATTATACTGAAAACAAGCGTCGTTTTGTTAAACTTCATAACAGAATTTTTTTAACTAAAATAGAGAGCGAATAAAACACAGTTTTTAAAGGTATTCAAGCAAAGAGAGAAAATTTTTCTCATACAATCTAAATTCTAAAATACATTTGCTGTCGCGAATTTTCTCTGCGCCCTCTTGCAGAGCCGCTGTCTTGAAAGCATACACATTGTTGAAAACAATCGCATAGTCCGGGAAGCGCAACCCGTTATGCACTTCGCATTTTAATCCGTTTGATTCAGACAGATCATTAATCTTTTTTTCTACCAAACTTTCATTATCATGCTGCGAAATCTCTTGTTTTTGCCTGCACTGCTGTTGCTGTTTGCAGGCAGCCTCCAGGCGCAACAGCGCACTTGTGCATCCCACGACGTATTGCTTCAACAACTGAAAGAAAATCCGGCGCTCCAGCAGGTCCGCGATGCCATCGAAGACCAAACGGCCCGGTTTGCCCAGCAAGGCGGCGCCCAGAGCCGGACGGTGGTTACCATCCCGGTAGTCGTGCATGTCGTGTACAACACAGCCGCCGAAAACCTCAGCGCCGCCCGTATCCAGGCACAGATCAATGTACTGAACGAAGACTTCCGCCGGCTGAACGCCGACAAGGTAAACACACCGGCCGCGTTTGCGGGTGTGGCGGCCGACTGCGAAGTGGAATTCTGCCTGGCCCAGCGCGACCCGAACGGCAATGCCACCGACGGGATCGTACGGGTCCCCACCAGTGTGACTTCGTTCTCGACCAATGACAATGTAAAATTCACCAGCACCGGCGGCAGCAATGCCTGGCCCCGCGACCAGTATCTCAACCTTTGGGTATGCGACCTGGGCAGCGGCTTGCTGGGCTATGCCCAGTTCCCGGGCGGTGCCGCCAGCACCGACGGCGTGGTGTGCGACTATGCCTACTTTGGCACAACCGCCACCGGCGCTACCCCACCCTTCGACAAGGGCCGCACGGCTACCCACGAAGTTGGCCACTGGCTCAACTGCTACCACATCTGGGGTGACGACGGCACCTCCTGCAATGGTACCGACCAGGTTGCCGATACACCCAATCAGGCCGACGAGAACTACGGCTGTCCTGCTTTTCCCACGGTGAGCTGCAGCAACGGCCCGAACGGCGACATGTTCATGAATTACATGGACTACACCGACGATGCCTGCATGAATGTGTTCACTGCAGGACAAAAAACCCGTATGCAATCGCTTTTTGCGGCAGGCGGGTTCCGCGCGCCCCTGCTCTCCTCCCTCGGCTGCGTACCACCCAGCGGCGGTGGCAGCTGCGGCACTCCGGGCAGCCTGGCTTCCAGCAACGTGACCCAAACCAGCGCCACCGTCAGTTGGGGCACTGTCAGCGGCGCCACGTCCTATAACCTGCAGTGGAAAGCAAGTGCCGCTTCCAGCTGGAATACGGTTAGCGGTCTGACCGGCACTTCCAGTAATCTGAGCGGTCTGACAGCCAGTACGAGCTACAACTTCCAGGTTCAGGCCAACTGCAGCGGTACTACAGGCAGCTATTCCGCCGCAGCCTCCTTCACCACCCAAAGCAGCGGTGGCGGCGGTTGCAGCGACCCCTATGAGGCAAACAACAGCCGCACTGCAGCCAAGTCTATCCCGGTCAACCAGGCCATCCAGGCCCTGATCGGAACCTCGAGCGACAACGACTATTTCAAATTTAACGTGACATCCACCACGAAAAACATCAAGATCGACCTGACCAACTTGCCGCTCGACTACGACCTGCGCCTGTACCGCAACAGCACGCAGGTGGGTATCTCGCAAAACGCCGGCACGCTGCCCGAACAGATCATTTATAACAATGCCGGCACGTCATACACCTACTACCCGCGGGTGTACGGCTACAACGGCGCCTTCAGCGCTACCCAGTGCTACACCCTGCAGGTCAGCCTGAGCAGCAGCGCCTGGCGTACCGACGGCTCCACCGATGGCGAAGTGACTACGCTGGATATTCCGGTCGACCTGGAAACGGACGGCTTCGGCATGTGGCCCAACCCGGCCACCAACCACCTGACGGTAGCCGTGCCGCTTGAAAGCGACAGCGATGTACAAGTAACGATCTTCGATGCGACCGGCAAAACTGCCGCGCAGCAAAACCGCCTGCTGGTTAAAGGCGACAACCAGTTCTCCTTCGACCTCAGTGCGTTCAACAGCGGCCTGTACCTCGTGCAAGTCCGCAACGGCGAACAAATGAGCACGCGTAAACTGATCGTACAACAGTAATGATGAATGATGAATGATGAATGATGAATGGTTCACCTTTAGGGGGAGGGAAGGGATGCGGCCTTTGTGTGCATCATAAATTTTACAGTACTTCCATTTCCGTAAAAGGTGAACCATTCATCATTCATCATTCATCATTCATCATTCATCATTCCTCCATCTCCTGCATATCCGAGTAGTAGATCAGTTCCCAGTCGCCGCTATCGCTTTTAATAAAGCGGCGCTCTAGCCCAAAATTGGCGGCAGCGTAAGCAATGCGCTCTACGATAAGTTCATCGCCCATTAGCTCCCAGCGGCGTTTAAAATCGCCGGAACTAAAATCAACGGGGCGGTGCATGCGCCAGTTTTGCGGTTCCCAGAAAATGGATTTCTTGACATAGGTACCGCTATCCACCGGCACGGAAGTGACGCCTTGCAGCGGCCAGGCAATATGCGCCATCTGGTACAGGCTGTCGGCGTGGAATTTTTCGTAAAAATCGAGAAAACCGGGCGGAAGCTGACCCTCTGTAATTTGCGTTACCTGATCGGGTTGTACGGGAATATTGGAAGCGGAGGAAGCGGAACGGTCGCCGCAGGACAATAAACTCAGAGACACGAGGCTGGCAAACAGGATACTGCGAACTGGCATGGTATAAGGTTTAAACAAGTGTTGGACTACCGGGTTAACGAACAGCCGGCAAGTATATTTGGCTGAACTAAAAAATCCCAAACAGGATCAAACTATCAGACCGCAAATATGAAAGGCCTTTATACTATTCTTCTGCTCCTGCTCTCCAATATTTTTATGACGTTTGCCTGGTATGGCCATTTAAAATTCCAGCACCTGCCATTTTTTCAGCGGGCCGGGCTGTTGGGCATTGTGCTGGCCAGCTGGCTCATTGCCTTCTTTGAATACTGTCTGATGGTGCCGGCAAACAGATTGGGGTATAGCGGCAATGGCGGTCCTTTTTCGCTTTTGCAACTCAAAGTGATCCAGGAAGTGATCACACTGGTAGTATTTACCCTGTTCACCCTCGTCATGTTCAAGAACGAATCCTTGAAATGGAACCACTTCGTCGGTTTTGTTTTCCTGGTGCTGGCCGTATATTTTATCCGGAAATAAGCATTCCGGTTCCGCTACAATCCCGAACTTAGCCCCATGCCACCGTCCACCGCCCAGCGTTTAAACATCGATATCCTTTCTGCCGGCGCCGGCAGCGGAAAAACCTATACGCTCACCGGCCGCATGGTTGATCTGATGAAATCCGGCGTGCGGGCCCGGGGGATCATCGCCACCACCTTCACCCAGAAAGCGGCTGCCGAACTGCAGGAGCGCGTGCGGGCGCGCCTGCTGGAGGCCGGCATGACCGAGGCCGCCAACGAATTGGGCAGCGCCCTGATCGGCACTGTGCACAGCATTGGCGTACGCCTGCTGCAGCGCTTTGCCTTCGAAGCCGGCGTATCGCCGCTCGTAGAGATCATCGCCGACGGCGACCAGCAGCGCCTGTTCAACGAGTCACTCGCACAGGTGCTCAGTGAAGAGCGGATCGAAACGATGAACCGCCTCGCCGACCGCCTGGGCCTCACCAAAAAAACCGGCGGCGAGGCCTACGACTGGCGCCGCGACATCCGCGAACTCACGGACATTGCCCGTGCCAACAATTTTTCGGCGGAAGTGCTGGAAATGAGCAAACAGCGCTCCCGGGAAAGTTTTGAGCAACTGCTGCCCCCGGCGGTTGAACGCGATCCACTCCAGTGGAACAACCGGCTGATCGCCCTGATCGATCAAACTGTTGCCGCGCTCGACGCCAACGAAGCCGACGGCACCAAAACGACCCGGGAAGCCGCAGAAGAACTCCGCAACCTCCAAAACCAGCTTAAATGGCGGGGCGAACTCCACTGGCACGAATGGGTAAAGATCAGCAAGGTAAAAGTGGGCGCCAAAAGCCGCGAGTTGTTTGAAGAACTGCAGGAATTCGCCCGCAGCCACGACGAACATCCCGCATTTCGGGCCGACATCGGCCAATTCATCGAACGGGTATTCGATATCGCCGCCGATGCCCTTGGGGAATACGAGCAATACAAGAAAAAACGCGGGCTCATCGATTACACCGACATGGAAACCTATGTCAGCCGCCTGCTCCGGATCGACCGCGTGCGGGAAGCCCTCCGGGAAGAGCTGGATCTGCTCCTGGTCGATGAGTTTCAGGATACCTCACCCATTCAGCTCGATATCTTCCTGCAGCTCAGCCGGCTGGCGCAGCACTCTATTTGGGTAGGCGACCCCAAGCAAAGCATCTATGGTTTCCGGGGCGCCGAGCCGGCGCTCATGCAGGCCATCATCCGGGCAACCGGCGGGGTAAAACCGGAAAATGTGCTGCGGCAGTCCTGGCGCAGCCGCCCCGATATCGTCCACGCTACCAATGCGATCTTTACCCGGGCCTTTCCCGATCTGCCGGAAGATCAGGTAGCGTTGGAGCCGGCGCCGGTGAAGGCGGCGGAAGCGCCGCCGGCACATGGCATCGCCCATTCATCCGGGATCATCCACTGGCATTTCCGCAACGAGCTCGATGACCGCAAGGTCCCGGGCAGCCCCTGGATGGAAAACTGCATCGCCGCGCAGATCCGGGTGCTGCTGGACCGGCAAACACCGGTGTGGTCGAAAAAACGCGACCGGGTACGACCAGCCCGGGCCGGCGACGTTGCCGTTTTGTGCCGGAGCAACGGAGGCTGTGCTACGATGGCCGAGGCATTGCACCGGGCGGGACTGAAAGCGGCCATTGCGCGGGCCGGCCTGCTGGAAACAGTGGAAGGCAAACTGACCATGGCCTGCCTGAAGTACCTGCTCACCCCCTCCGACGCCTTAAGCGCCGCCGAAATACTGACGCTCACCGGCGCGCAAACACTGGAACAACTCGTCGATAACCGCCTGGACTATCTGGAGCGCCTGCAACTGGGCGAAGACCCCGGCCGCTGGGCCACCGAACACGCTTTCATCCGGCAACTGCTCGAACTGCGCCCCCGTACGGCCGACCTCAGCGCATCCGAGATCCTCAATCTCGCCCTCGACGAACTGGATCTGCGCAGGATCGCCGTCCGCTTCGGCAATGCCACCCAGCGGCTCGACAACCTCGACCGCCTGCGCCGCTACGCACTTGACTACGAGTCGGCCTGCCAGCGCCTGCACGCCGCAGCCTCGCTCGGCGGCTTCCTGCTCTGGCTGAACGAACTGGGCCGGGCTGGAGAGGATTATCAGGGCAGTGGCGAAAGCCCCGATGCCGTGCGGGTCATGACCTACCACAAAAGCAAGGGGCTGGAATTCCCAATCACCATCTGCCACAACCTCAATCAGGGCCTCAAGGAAAAGATATGGGGCACCAACCTGGTTGCCGAACGCGATGAACCCGACCTCGACAATATCCTGGGGCATCGCTGGCTGCGTTTTTGGGTCAACCCCTATGGCGATCAGTGGCGCAACACCCGGCTGGAAGAAACCCTCCGCCAAAGTGAGGCCTGGACGCAGGCCGCCCGGCAGGCCGGCGAGGAAGAAGCGCGCCTGCTGTATGTCGGTTTGACCAGGGCCCGCGATTATCTGGTGTTTCCCACCAATGCGCGGGGAACAGCCTGGCTAAACCGCGTTTTCAACGAGGGTGATGAAAACCGAAGCACCCTGGAACCGGACAGCGATGAAACGCCCTTTATCTGGAAGGGCCAGGTGGTCCTTTGCCAAAACGAGCCCCTGTTTATGCCCCGCGATTTTCCGGAGGCCGAACCGGATAACGCTACCCTGCCATTCCATGGCCCGCACGCCGGACGACACCCGGTGCAACGCGCACCGCAGCGGATCGACCCGTCGACCGAATGGCCGCATGGGTTTCAGTACAACCTCGGCGACCCCGTCCCGTTTGGCAACTGGCTGGAATTCCGGGGCGAGTATACTACTGCCATCAGCAAGGCGGCACAGACATTTATGGCCGCAGACAGCCCCGCATTATCGCGGGAGCAACGCCTGGCCCTGGCCCGCGAACAAATTCAAATCCGGAGCGTGCAGGCAGCCCTGGGTCCCGAAGGCCTGTTACGGCAGTCCGACGACTTCCGCCGGTTAGCCAACACGCAGTTTGCCCCCACCCACTGGCGACCCCGGTTTGCCGTTGAGGGATGGCAGGGCAGGCGCTGGCTGAGCGTGAGCGCAGATTTGATTTTGGAAAACGAAAAGTCGGTCGTTGTGCTGCTCTTCGCGCCGTTTGCCGAAGGCATGAAAAAATGGAAAGAGCAGGCGAAATACCCGGCACAACTGGCCGGCTGGCTAAACCGGCTGCTCCCCGCAGTTTTCCCCGGTAAAGACATACAATTCTGGTTGGTTTTTCCGTTGGAAGGGCAAACCGTACCGCTGTTGATCGCCAGGGAAGAACACGGTGATTAAAACAAACACGCAAACGATGAAAAAAACACTACTGCTGACACTCTTCTTTTTCGGACTGGGCCAGATTGTCTTTGCCCAAAAAGAAGAAACCCTTGCCGGAAGCGCTCATATTAAAGGCGGCTTCGGCGGCCCCTATTTCATTTTCAGCCAGGCGGATGGCGCCAATGGATACGGCGCCGGCGGTGGCGGCGGATTTATCATCAACGATTTTTTCTTTGGCGGCTTCGGCGAAGGGCAGTCCTTCGGACGGCGGCGTTACAACAACCGGGACTACGATCTCAACCTGGGCTACGGCGGGATTTGGTTGGGCTATACCTACCGCGGCTACAAAGTCATCCACCTGTACAGTTCTGCCAAAATTGGTTGGGGAAGCGCATCTCTCCAGCGCAACGATGGTGACCCGTTCAACGGGAACGACATCAATGACTCCGTCTTTGCTATTGCACCTGAAGTAGGGGCAGAGGCCAACCTGCTGCATTGGTTTCGCCTTGGCGCAACTGTCGGCTACCGGTTCGTAAACGGGTTGAACACGCTACCCGGTTTTTCCAGCGGGGACTTCAACAGCCCAACCTTTGCGCTTACCCTGCGTTTTGGCGCGTTCGGGTATTAAGAGCGTGTTTAAATTTCAGTCACCGGGCTGCAAGCGGCCAATTTTATTTCATGCTTCGTTAAAATTTTCGCCATAGGCACCCGGCTATGCCTGCAAATTTTGCCTTGCCTGAAATAAAATTTGCTCGCTTTCGCTCCGGTACCGAAATTTAAACTCGCTCTAAGAAACAATCATACGCCCCGGTAAAACCAGGCAAATACGCCAAATGCCACACTGCCCAGAACCATGCCGAGGGCAAGGGGGCGATCGTCACTGGTTTTGTATATAAATCCGCCTGCCAGCAGGCCAAGGGCCACCAGGACATAATCAATAATCAGGAACTGCAAGCCCAGCAATGCCACAAAGACAATGCCTGCACGCAACAGCACCGGTCCAAGTAATTTCATGGTATGATCCGTTTTGTTTTGCCTGTACTGCGACAAAGATGGGGCTTTTTTACCGTGTGCAAAAAAGCCCCATTTCATTTTAGTTCACCCGCACCAGGCCCATGCGCAGTTTCTTGCTGCCGAACATCTTGAATTTCGTGGTAACAAAGAACAGCTCATTCGGGCTGATCTGCCGGCCGTCAGCGGGAACCATGAGTGCGTCTGCATCTTCCTTGGAATTGAAAATTTTCCGGCGCTCCATTTTGCCGTCCGCAGATACCGTCACCAAACCGGCCACGGCGTCTCTAAAGCTGCTGATCCGTTTGGCCTTGGCGGTAAGCGGTTTTCCAATATTATCTTCATCTTCGTTATAGAGGAAATACAGATTGCTGCCCGATACCATGAGGGTAAAGCCGTTGAAATAGTTGGTATCGACAAAGGTTTGTTTTTTGGGGATCATCCGCACCCATTCAATATTGCCATCCGGGGATATGCTGGTCACGAAGATCTCATTGTTGTTATAGTAGTACACCGTGCGCATCCGGTTGCCCGTCATCGTTGTGGACGTGGTTACATAGACCTGTTCGGCGGTCACGATAATTCCACCGTCGTCGCGAAGCACCAGGTTTTTAAAGTCAAAATTGGAATCGAGCCCTTCGTCGCCGCTTTTGTCTTTCTCCGTATCGAAACTGGCGATCTCCTGTGCGGTAAGTTCCTTGCTGGTAGCAAGCTCAGCCTCCCCGCTTTGCCCGTTGATCCGGGTATAAAACACACCCTGGATGACCTGTTTTTTATCATTCGCAAAAAAACCGGCGCAATACAGATCGCCCTCGTGCGATAGTTTGAAGGTAACATCCGTGACTATTTTGCCGGCCAGGTTCAGGACGAATTCTTTCGGTTTTTCACCGGAGTCATCGAACCGCAGGATGACCATTTTATAGGCGGCCAGTTGCTTGCCGTTCTTTTTCTTTACCTCTTTATTGTTTTTCTCGTCATAGACCTTTGCCAGCATGTACACCCGGCCGTCATTGGCCACCGTCCAGTTGCGCACCAGCAGGCGTTCCTGGGTGTACGGCATGTTAAATGTCTTGTTCCAAAGCTTGTTGAGCTGATTATCCTGTACGGTAAGCGCAAGTTTTGTCTTCAGATCATTATCGTTATGGTCGGCCCAAATGGCAAGCAGGACTTTGGATGTGTCCTCGGATATCCGCCAGGAGACATAGTTGGGTTCTGTATCCTTGTTTTCATACTCTATTGCTGCAACGCGCTGCGGTTTCTGTGCCTTGCCATCCATTCCAATGATCGTTGCGGTATAGGTTACCCTGTCGGCCTTTTTGTCGTTTTTGTGCGTGGAAAGAATAAACTTCTGGTGCGCATAAAACATGTTGTCAAACTGAATATCCTCATCGTCAACTTTTATCTCCTTAAAAAAATCGAGTTTAAAGGAGCGGTCGTATTTTTGTAGCATCGGAGTAAAACTCTTGTAGCCAAACATACCTCGTTTGCCTTCGGTCAGCAACACATAGTGACCGGTAGGGTCGGAATAGAGATGGCCCCAGAAAGACTGGTCGCGGGTTGTTTTGAATTCCGGTCCGATTTCAACAGAAAATTTTTGGCCATACAAGGCACTCGCCATCAACAGGGCGATCAGGGTGAGTCTTGGGTTACGCATAGGAATTTTGTTTTTTAAAAAAATATAACACACAAATGTACTACCTAAACTTTCGTTTCGCAGCTGCCGCTGCCCTATGTTTAACGTTTTCCCAGCTCCTTCCGGCACAGGTCCTGAAACGGGATACGATCGAACCCAAAAAGCAGGTTGAGGTCATCCGCTTCACCGATGATTCGGACGGCCGGAAGTCAAAAGGCATCAGCGGACAGGGAATTATCAAGACGGCGCCCCTGAGCTTTCTGCTCGGCTATCTGCCGGTGTTCTATGAGCGGGAAATAACCGACTGGCTGGGGCTGCAGGGCGGAGTCGGCATAACCTTCAAGCCGGCCATTTCGAATATTCAGTCGGAGTTGTACAGCGAGATCTTTTCCAACGATTGTTACGGCTACGATTGCAACAACTACTACGATTTTTCCTATCGCAAGGCCAAGGCAGGCTATTTAGTGGCGTTTGCCCCCCGCCTGTATTTCAGCAGCGACGGCCTGGAGGGCAGTTATATCGCCCCGGAAGTGCGGCTGTACAGCCGTTCGTCCAAGGCCCAACGGGCAGACCCCAACAGTTATCTCGAACTGGTGCGTCTGGAAGATGAATACGACGACGAGACTATCCGGTTTACAGATCTGATGGTCCAGTACGGTTATCAGGTACTTTATCCAAAACTGTCGCTCGACATTTCTACCGGTGTCGGTATCCGCAAGGTGTCGGGCTCCTGGCAAACCATATCGCAAAACAATTTTGGGTACTACAAAAGCGAAGTAACATCCCGGAAGGAAAACCGCTTCCGCATTGATGTGGGCCTGCGCATCGGGTTCCAGTTATAATTTTCTACAAATAGCCTTTTGCCTGCAGGCGAAACAGTTCGGCATACTTTCCACCTTTAGCCAGGAGTTCCTCATGGCTGCCGAGTTCCAGCAAACGGCCGTGTTCGAGGAACAGGATGCGGTCGGCCATACGGACCGTGCTGAAGCGGTGGCTGATCAGGACGGCGGCTTTGCCTTTCATGAGCTCGGCGAAGCGCAGGAACACCTCGTGTTCGGCGCGCGCGTCCAGTGCGGCGGTGGGTTCGTCCAGGATAACCAGTTGGGCTTCGCGCATGTAGGCGCGCGCCAGGGCTACTTTCTGCCACTGGCCACCGGAGAGGTCCACCCCGCCGCTGAAGCGTTTACCGAGCATTTGCGCGTATTTTTTGGGAAGCGCTTCCACCACGGTATCCGCCAGACTTTTCTGCGCAGCTTCTTCGATGCGCAGCTGGTTTTCCCGTTCGGGAATATTGCCGATCGCAATATTCTCCCCGGCGGAAAGCATAAAGCGCACATAATCCTGGAAGATGATCCCGATCTCGCGGCGCAGGTCTTCCGGATCGTACTCGCGAAGGTCCACCCCGTCGAGCAGAATGCGGCCTTCGGTTGGCTGGTACAGATTGGCCAGGAGTTTTACGATCGTTGTTTTGCCGGCGCCGTTCTCACCTACAAGGGCGAGTTTTTCGCCCGGCCGGAGTATAAAACTCAGGTTTCGAAGCGCCCAGGTCTCGCTTTCCGGATATTGGAAGCCTACATTTTCAAAGCGAAAGCCCTCGCGGATCGGGCGCGGCACCTTGCGGGCGCCGGCATGCAATTGGGACAAAGGTTGCAATTCGAGAAAATCAAACAGGTCCTGTAAATACAGGGCCATTTCGGCGATACGCGAGAAACGGCTTACGATGCCCTGCAACAGGCCCTGTAAGCGGCTGAACGCACCGGCCAGAAAGGTGAGGGTACCGATCGTGATCTGCCCAAGCACCGTCTGCCCGATAATGAAGACATAGGCGGCGTAATAGGAAGCCGTGCCGAGTGCGGAGAAAAACGCGCCCCAGGCTGCGCGGCGCAGGGCAAGTTTTTGGTTGGCCTTGAAATATTTGTCGGAAATTACCTTAAACCGGTCGGCAATGAAGCCTTCGAGCCCAAAGATTTTGATCTCCTTGGCGGTTTCGTTGCTGGCGCCGATATAACGCAGGTAGTCGAGTTCCCGGCGCTCGGGGGTCCAGGATCGCGTCAAAGAATACGATTCGCGGTTAAAACGGGTTTCACCGATAAACGACGGGATGACCGCGACGACCAGGATAAGCATCAGCCAGGGGTTAAAGGCGATGAGGCCGCCGGATAGCACTACTACCGTGATCAGG
>CAYVDV010000070.1:0-15802 GCA_964450465.1 uncultured Saprospiraceae bacterium | reverse complement strand
AAATGGCCCGGACTGTATTTCGGGCGGCAAATACCGGCTGTACCGGTATTGTGGCCAGTGGATATGCCGGAACATGCGCCAGCGCCACTGCAGGTGTCGGATCACGCGTCGGACCATGGCTTGTTTTTCTGCCGCTCGTACGACTGCATGAATACAGTCGCATATTGCCCGGCGATACGATCCCAATTCAGGTGTTCCTCCATGAGCCGAATGCCTGCTTGCCGCAAGGATTCCATTTTTGGCCGGTTGTGCAACAACTCCAGGATCGCTTTAGACCAGCTGTCCGGGTTGGGACCGGCAATCAGCCAGATATTTTCCCCGTGTTGCAGCAAGGGGTTTGTCATATCGCCTTTTACACCGATGACCGGCAGCCCGGAGGCATATGCAGCAGCCAGCGACCCGCTTTTGGTACAGGTGCCGCCCTCGCCCCGTTCGCTGACAAAATCCGGCAATGCAAAAAGATCGCTGCATTGCAGATACGCACCGATCTTTTCCGCCGGAAGATATCCGGTATAATGCACCCATGGCATTTCCGGCAACGGCTTGTCCGGCGGCAAAGCACCACATGCCAGAAGCCCGATTTTGCCTGTATCCGTTTGTCCCCATTGTGCGACGGCATTCAGGAGAGCACCGAGATCCCGCCGTCCAAAGGTGCTGATGATGAATGAACACCCCGGAAGCAAGCGCTCCCGCAGCGCTTCGCGTTCTCCGGCGGCCAGCGGAGTTCGGGGAATATTGGCCCCCACCGGTATTAACCGGATATCCCGGTGGAAGGGCGCCAGCAAATCGCGGTAAAAATCGATACTTGTCACGCAGGTATCGGCAAAACGGCACATTCGCCGCGCTATTCTGCGCTGCAGGGATCCCAGAAGCCACCCTTTCCATCCCTGCAGCCGCACATGCACTTCGTGAAACGTTATGCTGCTGCGTATTTTGCTCTTATACAATTGCCGGAAAAAGGCCGGTAGCAGGAAAGGTAACCCCCTGCGCTGGAATCCACTGGGTACATATTGAACGCTTACCCAATCCGGTCGGAGCCGGCGGATCAATGTGAGTACGGAATTCAGGTTTTTTCGGTCCCAGGTCCGGACGATGGGGTGGACCGAAATACCTTCGGGCGGCGATTGAATTTCTTGTTTTTTACAGATGATATGAATGGTCCAGCCGAGCCGGGCCAGGGCAATGCCCAAATGGAATGTATAATCGCCAACGCCATCAACTGCAGGCGGAAACCGGTTGCAAAGCAGCACAAGGGTCATAAATACCGGGGCGTTATGCCGGCAGGAAGATCAGATTTGGCGATGATACGGGTTGGTTGAAGAGTTGGGCAAACGAGGTGCAGCGGTATCCCAATCCGCCGAGCAGTTCCTGGATTTCCACCCGTTGTTCGGCATTGTCCTCGATGATCAATACCGGATGGTTGCTTCGGATTGTTTCCAGTCCTCCGCGTATGACCTCCAATTCGTGTCCTTCGACATCTATCTTGATCAAATCCACCGGTCCGGTTCGCGCGAATGCCTGGTCATCGAGGCGTTGCAGGTGCACAGGCACCTGCAGGTAGGTATCGGCAAAGGCGAGGTTCCGCTCCTCCAGACTGGCCCATCCGGCATACGGAATGCCGCCCTGGACCGGTATATTCAGGTGGCTGCTAGTCTCCCGATCGGATAATCCATAGGGCATAAGATGAATATTGGCTTTCCGGAAGTGGAGGATATCAAAATCTACCTGCAGGTTTGCCTCAAAGGCATAAACCTGTTGGAAACGCTGCGCCATTTTATAGGTATAAAAGCCGTGGTTGGCGCCTACATCCACGGCGCAGCGAAACTGCCGGCAAATGGCGAAAAGCTGTTCCAGTTCCGGTTCGGCTTTATTGCTCCAGGCTAGCGCCCGATACCGCAGCGGTAGTCTCCACCGGGCAGGAAAAAGCCTCTTGCTGCGGCTTAAAAAGCTGGAAACAAGGTGGTATAAATTCAACTTGCAGCCGGATTGGATGGATACCGGATAAACGCAAAGTAAAGCATGACCAGGTTGAACAGGAGAAAAAACAGGTTGTTGATGCCAACGAACAGGATCACGTTGCTTATGCGGGAAAGGTCTAAGAAGTAAATGAGCGCAATCTGGAGCGGCAACGCCAGGGGGACATAGACCCGGTTCATCTGTATCCAGGCGCGTGCTGCACAGATCTGATACACCACCGCTGCCATCTGGCCGGTAGCTACGGCAAGCAGATAAAAAAGCAGGTAGGGTTGCAGGGCGGAATAATTTGGCCCCAGTACCCACATCAGGGAAGCCGGATGCAGTATCGCCCAGATCAGGATCGGCAGGATCAGGGTTGCTGTCAGCACAATGATCCGTTTTGTTTGCGCCCGGATACCGTCTTTTGTCTGCACCCGTGCCAGCCTGGGCAGCGAGTAGTTTATTATAAACGACTGAAAGATCGTAAAATACACACTAAGCCTGCCCAACGCCCCGATCTCGGCAATATTCTCGGTACTGGCAAAAAGGGTGCAGAGCAGAATGCTGATCTGTCCTTCCAGAGACCAGTACACGGTGCGTGCCAGATTGGACCGGACGATCTGGTTGATCTCCCGCTGGAACACCGGATCACTTTCCGCATGCCGGGTCAGGAAACCGTCTGCGAGTTGCCGGTTTGCCCGAAAGTTCAGGAACAGACACAAACTGATCCAACCAACCAGCGCGAGTACATTGAACTGCAGAAACAAAAGGAGCGCTATGCCCCCGACTTTTAATAATACGAACCAGAGCTCATTCCGCTGCAATCCGCGAACCGCCCTGTTGAGTTGTAGAACAATGGCATATAAAGCAGATTGTAATTGCACCCATGCCGCGCTTAAGAGCAGCAATGCCAGCGCGATTACCGATATCCAGTCCAGCCCGGTTTCCCGGAATTGCCAGCAACAATAGACAATGAAAGGGCCGGCAAACACCCAGCCCAAGCGGTTCCGCAAACGCAGCGCGGTATTGAGTAAGGCCCGCATTTGTGACCGGTCAGACCATATCTTCCCACCGATACCACTCAGGGCAGGCGTTATCCCAACGTTTGTAATATTGGTAAACACGGCCAACAAGGCGAACACGATCGTGTAAACCGCATAACCGGTTTTGGGGAGACTTCGGAGGATCATAAATCCGACCAGTGCGTTCAGTCCGGTAATGACCAGCTGTTTGACCAGAAACAGGACCTTTTCCCGTGCTTCTGCCCCGTTTTCTGCCCGGATCCGTTCTTTAAGGGCTTTTATCATTCCGGTACAACCCGCCGGAGCATTTGCTCCATTCCTGCAATGACCGTTTCCGGGTCGATTCTTTTCATACAAATGTTGTCTGCGCAGGTCTCGCTGAAACACACGGAACAGGGGATATCAAAACTGCGGAATACCCGGTTGGATGGCGACTCCGGCGGATACCAGCGTCCGGGAATATCCCTGGCACTAAAGAGTGCCACCAATGGCGTGCCGACGGCATAGGCCAGGTGCATGGGGCCGGTGTCGTTGGAGAGCACCAGAGCACATTGTTTCATGACCCAGGCATTCTGCATCGGTGTGAGGAGCCCACATAGGGAATGCACATGCGCTATTGATTCAAGCGGGCCGGCTAACACCCGGTCATCCGGACCACCCAGAAGCAGGAGGTCAAACTCCGGGGAAAAATGGGCGCAGACTGCTGCGAAATACGGCAAAGGCCATCGGTTTTGGGGGCGCTTGGCGCCCGGTACCAATGCGATCATAGCCTTGCCGGGCCGACGATATTGCTGCAGCAGTGTCTCCGCCACGGTGTGATCGGCTTCATTCAGGTTTAAGGCAAAATCCGTTTCCGGGAGGGGCCGGATGCCGTTGCGTTGCAGCATATCCAACAGGCGTTTCCGCTCATTAGCGGCATTGCCGTTGTATTCCTGCGTCTTCCGGAAAAAAGGGATATTGTCCCATTGCCAGCCCAGTCCGGCCGGTATGCCGCACAGGATTCGGAATACCAGCATGTCGCGCAGCAGGCGATGCAGGGGGGCGTTATATTGCGGGAGTTGAATGATGGCATCATAATGCCGGCTGCGTATGGTTTTGGTCAGGGCCCGCCGGGGCATTCCTTCATAGTTGATCACCTGGTCGATCAACCCGGGAGCGATCAACTGGTCCAGTGAAACCAGTCTTTTGCCCGAATGCCCGGTATTGGTGAGTATGTCAATGCGGGACTTCGGGAATTGTTGCCGGATCGAACGAATGGCCGGTATGGCGCACAGGCTGTCGCCGAAAGAACCGGTCCGGAAGATCAGGATACGGGAGGCTTTAGCCGGAGGACGGAACAAACTGCGCTGCGCCAGCCGCAGGACGGCATTGCCGGCGCCATGGGCCAGGCGAATGCTTTCTAACTTCCAGCGGGCGGAAGCGGCGCGTTTATTGTTTGTCTTCGTCGTAATAGCCGTAACCATACCCATAGCCGTATCCATACCCATATCCGTAGCCGTAGCCCTTGCCTTTTTTTACTCCGTTCAATACGATAGCGGGTTTCATGAGTTTCTGTTCGCTGTTGAGCTGGTCCAGAAAACGCACGAGGTTCTTGTCTGTTTTCCCAAACCGGGTTACGCAAAGTGTCGCATTGACAAAAGGTTTCAGGAGCATGGCATCGGCGACCAGCCCGACCGGGGCAGTGTCCACAACAATATATTCATAACGCTGCCGGAGTTCTGCGAACAGCGTTTCAAGTTTGCCGTTGAGAATGAGTTCTGCGGGATTTGGCGGCAAGGGCCCCGTAGGGATATAGAACAGGTGTTCGGCGTGGGGGCTGGGGAGAATGATCTCTTCCGCAGTCGCCTGCCCGATGAGGTAGTGGGTGATGCCGAGGGCTTCATTGCCCGGACCGAGATATTGGCTGAGTTTGGGTTTGCGCAGATCCAGGCCGATCACCACCGTTTGCTTGCCGGAAAGCGCCAGGGTCATGCCCAGGTTGGCCGAAATAAATGTTTTTCCTTCGCCACTGACTCCGGAGGTTACCAGAATAGCGGGCGCGGGTTCATTGCCGAGGATAAATTGCAGGTTGGTGCGCAGCAGCCGGAACATTTCGGCGATAGCCGAACGGCTGCCGGGCCGCACCACGATCTGGTCTTTTCGGGAGCGCTGGACAATACTGCCCAGAAACGGAATGTTCGTGAGTTGCTTGATGTCCTTTTCCGATTCGATGGTATTGTTGAAAAGGGTGAACAGATACACCAGCAAAGCCGGCACTAAAAGCCCGGCCAGAACAGCAAACAGATAGGTCTGGATGCGCTTGGGTGCAATTAACCCGGCATTAGAGGCTCGGTCGATGATCCGGGAGTTGCCGACCTGGGCAGCAACGGACAGGGCGGTTTCCTCGCGTTTTTGCAACAGGAAGAGAAACAGGTTCTCTTTGATCTGTTGCTGACGCATGATCTGAATAAGCTCCCGTTCGTTGCGGGGCATCAGGCTCATCTGCGATTCCAGGGGCTCCAGCAATTCGCGCAACTGGCGTTGCCGTGCGCTGGTCTCCCGGCGCAAAGTGCCCACGCTGAGCAGGATGTTGTTGCGCAATTCGTCCAGTTCCCGGATGGCATAGCGGGCTGCCGGATTATCCGGCGTAGCGCTGTCGAGTAAATTTTCCCGTTTAACGGACCGCTCGTTGTAGGATCGAACCAGCGTCGCCAGTTCGCCGCTGATGATCTCGGATGCGACGGGCATCGGCTTCAGGTAATTGGAGTCGGCGGTGAAAAAGCGTTCGATGCTGTTGAGCAGGTTCATCCGCATGTCGAGTTCGGCCAGGGTTTGATCCTTCGCATTGATCTCTTCCAAAAACTTCTGTGCCCGCACGGACAGTTCAACCGGCAGGTTGCGACCCGTTTTGAATTGTTCGACTTCTTTTTCCACCCCGTACAGTTCATCCGTAATAAAGCGCAGGCGCTCGTCGATGAAGCGCAGTGTCTGCCGGCCCACCTTGTTTTTATCCTCGACAATAGACATGCTGTAAACCTCGCCCATCGTGTTCAGAATATCGACGGCTTTATCCGGAATGGCGTCCACGAGGCTAAGTGCCAATACGTTGGAATGCCCGATTTGTTGAACGATCAGGTGATTGGAATAACTGCGGGCAACTTCTTCCGGGTCTTTAATCCGGATGATGTGGGTAATGTCTTTTTTGTAAAACAGGGAATCGTTCAGGACAACCAGATAAAGCGCTTTGCCGTACGAAAATGCCTGTCCAAAGCGGTAATGCACGCTGTCGTTTGGGCTTCTGATCAGGGCGAACTCCTCGGGACTTTCCGGCACGGGCTCAATGCGGAGCTCCGCATTAACCACTTTGTCGGCTGGCTCCAGAATGCGAAGCCCGATCGCCAGGGGATTCTCTTCACTTGGATATACCTCCGATGTTTTCACCCGGCCTTCCGTCAGATACTGGATATGCAACTGCAGGGAATCCACTACCCGCCGCATCAAATTGCGCGACTTCAACAGCTGGATTTCATCCTCGATCTCAAAATTGCTCTGAAAACCGAGCTGCTCGGTGATAAATGCCTCGGTCAGGGCCCTTTGGTTTTGTTCGTTTTGGATGAGAATAGTTGCCGTAACATTATAAATGGGTACGGTGTAACGCAAATAGACCCAGGACAGCGCAATACTGAGCGCGACGGCAAGGACGAACCAGTACCAGTTGCGCAACAGCCTGAAGGAGAATGTTTGCCAGTCGAAGGGAGGAGCGGGAAGAAGCGGCACAGGGACTGTGCTTGCGGACTGTTCGGACATGGGTTTTACTTAAACAAGGCAATCAACAACGTTATCACCGACAAGCCACCGGTTACATAGGTCAGGGTGCGCGCTGCCGGATCGGCAACAGAGGCCGTTTTAGCGCGGATCGGTTCTATGTACAACACGTCGTTTTGCTGGAGGTAATAATAGGGGGAACTGAAGATTTCATTCGACTGCAGGTTCAGCCTGGTATAGGTCCGTTGGCCGTCGCGTTCGCGGATATGCAATACATTGGACCGGTTGGCGTAAGGGCTCAGGTCCCCCGCGCGCCCCAGGGCTTCGAGAATCGTGATCTGCGGCGTGGATATCGTGTAGGTGCCCGGGCGCGCTACTTCTCCCAGTACGGTAATGCGAAAATTCAGAAAACGAATCCCGACAACGGCATCCTTGAGGTAAGGCCGGAGCAGTTCCAGGAGCTTCTGCCGGATTTGCGGCAGCGTAAGCCCTTTCACCTGAACGGTGCCGATTACCGGAAAATCAATATTGCCCTCTGCATCCACCGGGTAGCCCAGAAAGAGTTCCAGCGTTTGGGTGTTTTGCACGCCCATGAGGTTGGGGCTGACTTCCTGGATATTAAAAGGCCGGGCAGCTTCCAGGTCGTAGCTGTGCACGGTGATATGGAGGATATCGCCGCTTTGGACCTGGTTCTCGACAAAGTTGGCAATACTGTTCGGGCCGGCCTGAAATTGCGCGTCCCGAAAGGTAATGAGTTCCTTGTGGGCGATGCAATTGCTTTGGCTGATGAGTATTCCGGTCAATAGACAAAACAGGAGCAATCGTTGCGGCGCCCCTGTAAAGAGTTGGGAGGTAAATATCATGCCGTTTGGAATAAGTGGCCGGGCTGCTTTTATTTGGTGAAGAGTGTTACGAGCAAACCAACCAGGGAAACCACCGGCAATGCCCATTGGAGGTATTTGGTGGTTCCGTCGGCGGTGTCGCCAACTTTTGCCTTCAGCGGTTCCACGTAAATGATATCGCCTTGTTCAATGTAGAAATAGGGCGATTCAAATACGTTGCGCTGATGCAAATTCACCCGGCCATAGCGGCGTTGCCCGTCTGTTTGCCGTATGACCAGAATGTTTTCGCGGTTGCCGTATTTGGTAAGGTCGCCGGCTTGTCCCAGCGCTTCCAGTATGGTTACCCGTTCGTAATTGATCGTATAGGTGCCCGCTTTGGTTACTTCCCCCAGGACCGAAAAACGGAAGTTGGCAATCCGGACATTGATAATCGGATTTTTCAGGTACCTGCTCAACTGCTCAGATATCGCGTCCCGGGCTTCCTGCGTAGTCAGCCCGACGACCTTGATCTTTCCCATCAGCGGCAGGTTGATCTCTCCGTTGATGTCAACGAGATACTGCGGTTCGGTTACGGCCTGCGGGTTTGGGCTTTGAAACGGCGCCGTGACTTTCGGGTCGTTCGTCTGGCTTTGTACGTTGATCGCCAGAAGATCGTCGTTTTGGATCCGGAGTGCAAGCGGGGTTACCGACATGGTCAGGCTGTCGAAGGACGGTCCGGTGTCAAAATTCACCAGTTCCCGGTGTTGAATGCAGGAGGACTGGCTGAGCAGCAGCACAAGCAATCCCAGGGCGCTGCCAAGTGTTAAGTCCCGCATCTGAATAGTACGTTTGAAATGCATAATGGTGTGGTTATTAAAGATCAGTTATGGGTTGACCAGCAGGTCGGCGTTGGCATACCGGAATTTTTGCAGGGGCTTTTCGAGATGACCGCTGCGAAGCGCCGCGCGCAGGGTTTGTGCGTGTCGCATGCGGTGCACATCGGTGCCTAAAAAATCCACCATTTTATGCTTTAGCAAGAGTTGTGCCGCCTGTTGCACATCCGGACCATAATGTCCGGTAATAGATAAAATATTGATCTGAAATTTGCAGCCTGCGCTTTTAAGCGCCTGATATTCCTCCAGTTTGAAATGGTAATACGGGTAGCGTTCGGGATGTGCCAGTATAGGTTTATACCCCTGTGTTTGCAGATCGAACAGATATTGCTGCAGCGCCAATGGCGGATGCATAAACGAGATCTCCACCAATATATGCCGTTCAGAGTCAAGCGTCAGCAGATCATCCTCCCGGATCAATTCTCCGAAGTGGTCATCCATAAAGTACTCCGCTGCAGCGTGTATCGCAACAGGAATGCCGGCCTTCTTAACGGCTTGCTGTACTTCATTAACCTTGTCCCGAATCGCTTCCGTGGTGTTGGGATACCGTTCCCACATGACATGCGGCGTAGTGATGAGCCGGCGATATCCCAGCCGGCTCATCGCTTCGATCACTTCCAGGGCTTCCTCCATGGTGGGCACGCCATCGTCGAGCCCGGGAAGCAAATGGCTGTGCATATCGGTGCTCAGCACCGAAAAGTCCGACAGGGACGAATTGGAAAACAGTTTTGAGAAGAATTGCCGCATAACGTTATAGGCGCCAATAAGTTAAAGCAGGCTCCATTGCCTTTTTTTCATAAATACCTTTGATATCCAGTAGAATGGGGTTGTCCTTCATTATTTTGGTAAAAAAGGAACTGTCCAGGGAAAGGAATTCCGCGTGTGACACTGCGACGATCACGCCGTCATAGCCGGAAGAAATCTCGTCCTGCAAGGTCAGGCGATACTCATGGGCGACCTCGTTTGGCGAAGCGTGCGGATCGTGAATATGTACGTTGATGGAGTAATCCATCAGTTCCCGCACTACATCGACTACCTTGGAATTCCGGATATCCGCCACGTTTTCCTTGAAAGTGATCCCCATTACCAACACTTTGCAGTTGGACAGGTTTTTCCCTTTTTGCGTCAGCATTTGTACCAGGCGTTTGGCCACGAAGGCCGGCATGCCGTCATTGACCCGCCGTCCGCTCAGGATCACCTGGGGATCGTAGCCCATTTGTTTTGATTTGTGCAACAGATAGTAGGGGTCCACGCCAATGCAGTGGCCGCCGACCAGACCGGGCGAATAGGGCAGGAAGTTCCATTTTGTACCGGCGGCGGCCAAAACTTCTTTCGTGTCGATATCCATCCGGTCAAAAATAATGGACAACTCATTGACCAGGGAAATGTTCAGGTCGCGCTGGGTGTTTTCAATTACTTTGGCGGCCTCTGCCACCTTGATGGAGGGCGCTTTGTACACACCGGGCTTGATGATCGCGCTGTACACCTGTGCGATGTCGTCCAGGGATTCCTCGTCACAACCGGCCACGATCTTCAAAATATCCGTAACGGTCCTTGTCTTGTCGCCCGGGGATATGCGCTCCGGGGAATAACCGAACTTAAAATCCTTTACACCCCGAAGACCGCTTTCCGCTTCCAGGATTGGCAGGCAGTCTTCTTCCGTACAGCCGGGATATACTGTGCTTTCATATACCACGATATCACCGCGTTTCAGGGCGCGCCCAACGGTCGCGGAGGCCTTTTTGAGCGGGGTAAGATCCGGAACCTTGTGTGCATCGACATCGGTCGGCACAGCGATCACAAAAAAATTGGCCGTTTTAAGGTTATCGGGGTTGGCAGTAAAATGAATGTCTGCGCCTTCAAAAGCCTCCGGGGAAAGCTCCTGGGAAGGGTCCTGGCCAGTCTGCATGATCGTGATCCGGTCTTTATTGATGTCAAATCCGATTACCCGGAATTTCCGGGCAAATGCAAGCGCGACAGGCAGGCCGACGTAACCGAGCCCGACGACAGCAATTGTTTTTTTCTTGTTTTGTAACTGTTGGTACATGATTTTGTGTGAGTTGAAATAAGTATAGCAAAAGTAACGCCACAATGGTAATTTGAAGGAGAAGCCGGATACATTAGTCCATATCCGGCCCGTGGCGGCTTATTTTTTAAAATAGGAAATTACACCTTCAATGATGCGATCCTGGGTGGCAGGGTCGAGTTCGGAGTGCATGGGAAGGGATATTACGGAGCGGCAGAGTTCCTCTGTTACGGGCAATTCTCCTCCCGCCCAGTAGGGGCTGAACGCTTCCTGCCGGTACAGCGGTACCGGGTAATAGATCATGGCGGGAATATCCAGCGCTGTCAGGTGTTCGCGCAAGGCATCGCGGTCGCCTTCGCGCAAAACCAGCGTGTACTGGTGAAAAACATGCGTTCCGTTTGTTTGCCGGACCGGAGTCTTGAGTTGCGGGGTGCCGGCAAATGCGGCGTCGTAATAGTCGGCAGCCTTCCGCCGGGCCTGGTTGTAGGCATCCAGCCGCTTGAGTTTTACACTGAGAATGGCGGCCTGTATGGAATCGAGCCGCGAGTTGACGCCCACCATGGCATGATAATACTGCTTGTTCTGGCCATGATTGGCCACCATACGCAGGCGGGCGGCCAGATCGGCATCGTGCGTCATCATGGCGCCACCGTCTCCATAGCAGCCCAGGTTTTTGGACGGAAAAAATGAAGTGCATCCAATATGCCCCATTGCGCCGGTTTTCTTTTGAACGCCGTTGCTGAAAATGTAATCGGCGCCAATAGCCTGGGCATTGTCCTCAATAATATATAACTGGTGCTGCTGGGCCAGTTCGAGCAGGGATTCCATATCTGCGCTTTGCCCAAACAGGTGCACCGGTACCACTGCTTTGGTCCGGGGCGTGATTGCCGCTTCCACCAGATCGATGTTGATGTTGAACGTATCGGGGTCGACATCAACCATGACCGGTTTCAGCCCCAGCAGTGCGATGACCTCGGCCGTGGCCACATAGGTAAAAGCCGGCACGATCACTTCGTCGCCGGGTTTCAGGTTCAGGGCCATCATGGCAATTTGCAAGGCATCGGTGCCATTTGCACACGGAATCACGTGCTCAATGTGGTGATAATCCTCTAATTCTTTTTGAAAACGCTTTACAGCCGTGCCGTTGATAAACTCGGTGGAGGCAATTACGTCCAGAACGGCGCGATCGATTTCCTCCCGGATGTTTTCATATTGGGTTTTCAGGTCAACCATGCGGATCATAAGTGGTCAGTGCGTAAAAGGGTGAAAAAAATGGGTGTACAGAAACGGTTGACTGTAGTCAAACAACATTCCAAATCAGGTTGAAACGGCGTTTCAGGGTAATATTTTTCATGGCTTCGCCTTCGATATGTTGCGGGAACATACCGGAAGCTGGGAAAACGGCCGTATCGTTTTAAGGCCTGTCAATACGTTTTGATCAGCCGGCAGAAATGCGGCGCAATCGGTTATGGTTTTGACCACAGCAAAAAAGGTTCCGGCTGGATTTTACGCCAGTCCAGCGCCTGAAATTCCGGTGTGGTATAGATAGCATAGCGGATCTTTCGGTTTACAAGGTTTTCGGCTTTTTCCACCAGGTTAAGCAGGAATGCCCGGTCGATATCGCCAATTATGATCAGGTCGATGATCGGATGATCGATCCCCCGGGCAAATTCACCGCCCAAAAAAACCTGCTCCACCTGACCCAATTGTTTGATCACCTGATCGATCACCTGGTCCAGGCCGGTTGTTTTCAGCAGGATATTGTGGAGTTCCCGGAACAAAGGGTGGCCGGTGTTGGCCTGAAATATCTTTTTGTTGCCCTCATTGAAGGAGACCAGAAGCCCAGCCTGTTCCAGGCGGTTGAGTTCGAGCCGGATCGCATTGGACGATTCGCCAAACTCAGCCTCCAACCCGCGCAGGTAGGCAGTGTTGTTGCTGTTGAGAAAAAACTTCAACAACAACTTGATCCGGGTTTTCGATGAAATAATGGCTTCCAGCACGCAATGTAAATTGAGTAGCAAAATTACTCGTTATGTTAAGCGTACTGCAAAAACGACACCAATTTTTTCTGCTTTCGCCTGTCAGACATCGTAATTCAGTACCGGGGCCAGCCAGCGTTCCGCTTCGGCGATCGACATGCCCTTTCGCCGGGCATAATCCTCTACCTGGTCTTTCCCGATCTGTCCCAGCCCGAAGTACCGGGCATCCGGATGGGAAAAATACCAGCCGCTTACCGAGGCGGCCGGGTACATAGCGAAACTTTCCGTCAGCGTAATGCCGGCCTGGTCCGGCTGAAGCAGTTCCCATAAGATGCCTTTTTCCGTGTGCTCCGGGCAGGCCGGGTATCCGGGCGCCGGGCGAATACCGCGGTATTGTTCGGCGATCAGTTGCTCCCGGTCCAGATTTTCGTCCGGGGCGTAGGCCCAGAGTTCTGTCCGGACCCGTTCATGCAGCCGCTCTGCCAGGGCCTCTGCCAGCCGGTCTGCCAGGGCCTTGAGCATAATGGCGTGATAATCGTCGTGCGCGGCTTCAAATTTTTGCAGATGCGCCTCGATGCCGAGCCCCGCCGTGACGGCGAAGGCGCCCAGATAGTCGTGCACCCCGCTTTCTTTGGGTGCTATGAAATCGCTCAGGCAGAAATTGGGGAGGCCGGGGGCTTTTTTGTTTTGCTGCCGCAAATGGTGCAGTGTGGCGAGGATGCCGCTGCGGGTTTCATCCGTGTACAATTCCAGGTCATCGCTCCCAACCGCATTCGCCGGGAAGATACCCACCACAGCGCTCGCTCCAAGCCAGCCTTCCGCTATTAGCTGGCGCAGGAGTTGCCGGGCATCGTGGTACAGTTTTGTCGCCTCGGTTCCAACGACAGGGTCCGTTAAGATGGCGGGAAACTTGCCGGCCAGCTGCCAGCTCTGAAAAAACGGGGTCCAGTCGATGTAATCTTCGAGTTCGGCCAAAGGATAGTTGTCGAACCGTTTGATCCCGGTGAACCGGGGTTTGGGCGGGGAATACTGCTGCCAGTTGCCCGGCCATTTGTTTTCCCGGGCCGCCTGCAGGGAAAGGTACTCTTTTGCCGACTGCCGGCTTGCCCTGGCGGTGCGGATCTGCTCGTATTCAGCTTTGACACTCCCGATAAACGCCTCCCGCTCCGGCTTGTTTTGGGTCAGGAGCGAGCTCACCACCGCCACGCTCCGGCTGGCATCGAGCACGTGGATCACCGGAGCATTCCCGTAGCGGGGTTCCACCTTTACCGCCGTATGGGTTTTCGAGGTGGTGGCGCCGCCGATCAGCAGGGGAAGGTTCATGTCCAGCCGCTGCATTTCCCGGGCTACATGCACCATTTCATCCAGAGATGGCGTAATCAGCCCGGAAAGCCCGATCACATCCACGGCGTGCTCCCGGGCAGCCTGCAGGATCTTTTCTGCCGGCACCATAACGCCCAGGTCGATCACTTCGTAATTGTTGCAACCCAACACCACGCCGACGATGTTTTTGCCGATGTCGTGCACATCGCCCTTTACGGTCGCCAGGAGTATTTTTCCCCGTCCCCGCGCCTCGGTCTGGCTTTTTTCCGCCTCGATAAAAGGCGTAAGCCATGCGACGGCTTTTTTCATCACCCGGGCGCTTTTGACCACCTGGGGTAGAAACATTTTCCCGGCGCCGAAAAGATCGCCGACCACGTTCATGCCATCCATCAGTGGCCCTTCGATGACCTTGAGCGGCGACACATATTTTTGCATGGCCTCTTCCGTATCCTGATCAATAAAGTCGGTAATGCCTTTGACCAGGGCGTGGGTGATACGCATTTCCACACTCGTCTCCCGCCAGCCCAGGTCCTTTTCGATCGTACGCCCGCCCGTGTCTTTCAGCGATTCGGCAAAACGCACCAGTTCTTCCGTCGCGCCGGGGTGCCGGTTGAAAAGCACGTCTTCGATCCGCTGCAGCAGGTCTTTGGGTATTTCCGCATACACCTCGATCATGCCGGCATTTACAATGCCCATGTCCATGCCCGCCTGAATGGCGTGGTACAGGAATGCCGCGTGCATGGCTTCGCGCACTTTGTTGTTGCCCCGGAAGGAGAAAGAGAGGTTGCTCACCCCGCCGCTCACCCGGGCGCCCGGACAGGTTTGTTTGATGATCCGGGTAGCCTCGATGTAATTGATGGCGTAGTTGTTATGCTCTTCGATACCCGTTGCAACGGCAAAAATATTGGGGTCGAAGATGATATCGGTAGGGTCAAACCCCAGTTGTTCCGTCAGTATCCGGTATGCCCGCTGACAGATCTCCACCTTGCGCTGTGTGCTGTCCGCCTGGCCCGCTTCGTCGAAGGCCATGACCACCACGGCAGCGCCATAGCGCCGGCACAGTTTTGCCTGGCGGATAAACTCCGCCTCGCCCTCCTTGAGCGAAATGGAGTTGACCACGCTTTTACCCTGGAGGCATTTCAGCCCGGCTTCAATGACGCGGAACTTGGAGGAATCCACCATTACCGGCACCCGGGAGATGTCCGGCTCGGAGGCGATCAGGTGGAGGAATTCCACCATGGCCTTTTCGGAGTCCAGCAGCCCCTCATCCATGTTTACATCGATGATCTGGGCGCCGTTTTCCACTTGCTGGCGGGCCACGCTCAGCGCTTCGGCGAAATTGCCGGACTTGATCAGGTTGGCAAATGCTTTGGATCCGGTGACGTTGGTGCGTTCGCCGATATTTACGAAGTTGGTTTCCGGGCGGATAATAAGCGGTTCGAGCCCCGAGAGCATTGTATAACTGCTGTCGGGCCGGGTTTCTGCCTTGTTCCCCGTTGCCAATCCCGGTATTCTCGGCTGAATACCCGCCACATGGCGCGCAATGTGCCGGATATGGTCCGGCGTGGTGCCGCAACAACCGCCGACGATATTGACCAGGCCGGAGCGGGCGAAATCTTCCACAAATTCGCACATTTCATGCGGCGTCTGGTCGTATTCACCGAACTCATTGGGCAAGCCCGCGTTCGGATAGGCGCTGATGTAGCATCCCGCAATTTCAGACAGCGCTTCGAGGTGCGGGCGCATTTCTTTGGCGCCCAGGGCGCAATTCAGGCCGACGGAAAATGGCCGGGCGTGCTTGACCGAGATCCAGAACGCCTCTACGGTTTGTCCGCTCAGCGTGCGCCCCGAGGCATCGGTGATGGTCCCGGAGATCATGACCGGCAGGCGCAGGTTTTTTTCTTCAAATACTTCGTCGATGGCAAACAGGGCGGCTTTGCAGTTCAGGGTGTCGAAAATAGTTTCCACCAGCAGGATATGCACACCGCCGTCGATCAGGCCGCGAACCTGTTCGGCATACGCTTCCCTGGCTTCGTCA
>CAYVDV010000069.1:0-15878 GCA_964450465.1 uncultured Saprospiraceae bacterium | reverse complement strand
TACAACAGCGATTTTATTTACTATTTCGGCGTGCGTTTCCCCAATAAAAGCGCCAACCTGCTCAGCAATATGTGGATTGTGGTGGTGTTCACCATCCTCATCCTGATCACCGTGGCCTTTTTTATCTACGCCATGTTCGTGATCCTGCGGCAAAAACAACTCTCCGAACTTCAGCGGGACTTCATCAACAATATGACCCACGAGTTCAAAACCCCGATCTCGACGATCAATATTTCCACCGACGTGTTTCTCCAAAACTCGCTGATCCAGTCGGATACACGGCTCAACCGTTATGCCGGTATCATCAAGGAACAGACCATGCGCCTCAACACACAGGTAGAAAAGGTGCTTCAGCTCGCCAAGATCGAACGAGACAAGATCGAACTGAATCTGGAAGAAATTGACCTGGCAGAACTTATCCGGAGCATTTCCCCATCCATGGAGTTGAAGATCAGCGAGCGAAACGGTATATTGCACCTCGATCTGGACTCCGCCACCCAAACGCTGATCAGTGCCGACCGGCTACACCTGACCAATATCCTGCATAACCTGGTGGACAACGGCGTTAAATACTCGAAAGGGGCACCGGAAATAACCATACGGGTCCAAAACCGGGACAACGACCTGATACTAAGCGTCCGGGATAACGGGATCGGGATCGCCAAAGAACACCAGAAACACGTTTTCAATAAGTTCTACCGCGTGCCTACCGGCAACGTACACAACGTCAAGGGGTTCGGCCTGGGCTTGTTCTACGTGAAAACCATTTGCAAGGAGCACCACTGGAAAATCAGTCTGAACAGCGAACCCGGCAAAGGAACCAGCGTGGAGATCCGAATGCCCACTCTTGCCTGATATAAATCATGAACCACACCTTTCATCTTCCGGATTGCACGGTTATCCTGGGGCCTCTCGGGGAAAATCTCAGCGCCTGGCTACAGACAAACCCCTACTCCCAGGTCTTTGTTGTTGCCGATCAACACACCAACACCCACTGCCTGCCCAAAGTACCGGGAATAGCGGGGTGCCCGATTACTGTGATCGGCGCCGATCAACCGGCAGCAGGGCCAAAGGCCGGCGACTCCGAGCGCTACAAAACACTGGCTACCTGCGAACAGATCTGGAAGGCCATGCTCGATGCCCGGCTCGACCGGAAAGCGCTCGTCATCAATCTGGGCGGAGGCGTCGTGGGCGATATGGGCGGGTTTTGCGCGGCAACCTACAAACGCGGCGTGGATTTTATCCAGATCCCAACAACCTTACTGGCCATGACCGACGCCGCCATCGGCGGAAAACTCGGCATCGATTTCCAGGGCTTTAAAAATGTCATCGGCGTATTCAAAAGCCCTGCAGCCGTATTTATCGACCCGGAATTTCTGAAAACCCTCCCCGCCCGCGAACTGCACAGCGGCTTTGCCGAAGTGATCAAACACGCACTGATCGGCGACATGGCCCTCTGGCAAAATATTCTGGAATTGCAGGGCAATACGCTGCAGGATATCTCCACCGCCGACTGGATCCGCTTCCTGGAAGCCTCCGTCGCCGTAAAAATCCAGGTTGTGTGCGTGGACCCGCACGAGCACGGGGTCCGCTCCCTGCTCAATTTCGGGCACACCTTCGGCCATGCTATCGAAAGTTATTTCCTCCACACCGACGACCCGCTGACCCACGGCGAGGCCGTTGCCATCGGAATGCTCTGCGAGTTACCGACACCCGACTGGGAAGGTCTTCAGCCCGGGCAGGTCGGCATGCCTTCCTTCCGGGGAGGAAGCGGAGTCGTTCAAACCGTATTGCGCTTTTTCGGGCACCGCCCGATACCGGAGAGCGCTTTTTCCACCTTGTGGGAGCTGATGCTTCAGGACAAAAAAAACGCATCCGGCAGGGTGCGGATCGCCGTGCCGGATGCGGAGCCCTTCTCCATGCGCATGCATGAACTGAGCCGGGAAGAAGCGCTGGGGAGGTTGCTGTTTTACAACCGGATCGGAGCTTAATACAATCCTTTCGGCTTCACGATCGTGAACACCCGGGCGATATTGAACCCAAAGCGGATGCCCACCGGGTTGGAAAACCATCCTTCCGTAGTTTCGGTGATAAACCCTTTGTAGCTCATGTCGGCCGAATTGGTAAAATGGAGCTGGAACACGTGGCCGCCGGTTTCGATATCGAAGCCCAGGGAAAGCACATTGGTGTATTCCGGCTTGATTTGGTCGGGAAGCACGTAGTAGTATTCCGCATTCAGGGTAACCCGTTTAGTCAGCTTGATGCGGCCCGCCACGCCCAGGGCCAGCACATCGTTTTTCTCTTTGGCCGTTTGCACCAGGTTGCGGTGCACCAGCGTGGGCATCAGTTGAAGGGTGAGCGCGTCACTGAATTTGCGGGCTACCAGCAGCTGGTGTGTATAGTACAGCCGGGAAGAGAAATAGTTTTCACGGGTTTCATCCGCAAATTTGGCGGTCTTGATCTGCGCATCCATCAGGTAGGAAAGACTGATCGGCATGTTGCGTTTGCCTGTCGACTGCCGCAGGATCTTGTATTTGGCAAAGCCGTCGATAATCTTTTCCTTGCTGCTCCTGCCGATGCCTACCATGAGGCGGTTGGTGATGCCGTAGTCCAGCCCGATGCGCATGGTAGCGCCGTCGAGCCCGAACAGGTCGTAAAGCCCGTTTCGCACGGGCGAAAAGCGGTGTGAAATCTTAAAGTCGAGCACGCCGGCCGCGGTATTCTCGATGGAATGACCGTTTACCACCCGGTTGGTCTTGAAGCTGGCCGTAGCGTATTCTGTGGGTGTTTCCTCCCCCAAAAGCGAGAGCAGATCGGATTCGTCCTGGGCCGGGAGCAGCTGTACAGCCAATAAGGCAAAAAGAACGAAGGCAGTTTTTTTCATGCAGTAAGCGAACAGATTATTTTTTCATTGGATCGAGTGTGGCGGTAACCGCCACGGCAATTTCTTTGGCAATTTTTTCACGCACCACAGATGGTATCGCAATATTGTAATCGGCAACGGCCAGCACAAAATCCGACTGGATGGAGACCATGCCTTTGGATACCGTGATCGTGCCGGGTACTTCAATCTCCTTTTGCACGCCGTGGATCATCATGGTGCCTTTGGTTTTAACCTTATAAGTACCGTCTTTGGTAAAATCCACCGCATCCGGACTGACCAGTTCGCCCTTAAAAGTGGCATTCGGAAATTTGGTCGACTCCATGTAGTTTTCATTGAAGTGTTCCTGCATCAGCGCTTTTTCAAAGATAAAGTTCTTGATGAGCACCTTCCATTCCATCCGGCCATTGGCGATATCGAGCACCGCCGTGCCGCTTTTGTTTACGGCTTCGATCTTTTCCATCGGGGTATCCGAGTTGAATTGAATTTTGGCATCCCGGGTAAAATAGCGCTGGGCAAATGTAGCCGTAGCGCATACCAGTGACACCGCGGCAAGCAACCATAGTTTTTTCATGATGCAAGGCGTTTTTTTTGTTAACAAATGGCTTGGTTTGACAAATACGCGGCAAAAATTACTCTACCACTACGCAACGGGCCAGCTGCACATCCAGGTTGAGGCCGGCACATTCGCCTTTGATGGTCAGGTTTTGCCCGGGCTCGAATGCTGTTTGCTTGTGTTGGGTATTCGGGTCGAATTCGCAGGAAACCCCAAAATCGCTCCCGGTTTCCAACAGCACCTTGGGCGTGCCGTCTTCCAAAGCGCCGGCCTCCAGCACCTTCCCGGTTACCGTCACGATTTTTCCGACATATTTTGCCGTAGCTGCAGCCTCATCAGTATTGAACTCATCAAATAACTGAGCCGCCTGCACGGTCAGCTCGGATTTTTGATCGGCCATGCTCGGGACTTTCTTGTTAAAAAAGTAAAATCCAATGCCTCCGCCGATTACACCGGCGACAATCAGGAAAAGCACAATTTTTTTCAACATAATGATTACATATTTAGCAGGTAAGGCGATCAATTGTTCGGCGCCCCGGCTTTAACCCAGGCCTCTATTTTCAGGCGGTTGCACAACGACATCAGACCGCTCTCCGGCATAGGCGACGACTGGTTATTGATCCGGTCGAGCAATTTTCCACTCAAGGCAACAGCCCGGAATTGTTCGTGGTTTTCATAGGGAATGCCGGAATAGCTGGGGGAAGAAGACAGATGGCAGGAGTTGCAATTGGCCTCCATGATCTGGCTGATCTCCACGCTGAAACGCATACCAGTCGTATCGCAGTTCGCAACCGGATTGGGGCCGTAGAGATCTTCTTCATTGTCCCAGTAACAACCGGGTGAACCGAATACAGCAAGAAGTGCGACAAGAAAACCCAGGGCAGGCAGTATTTTTTTCATAGGGTAAAAAAGACGATAATTAGTTTTACTGAAAAACGGGGACAAAGATAGGCGTTGGACTAAAAAAAGGCGTATTTGTCTGCCGTTCCGCCTTTTTTATTCGTTTTCTGTCTTTTATTAAAACAACTCCGGGCAATTGCGCATTTATTTTGCCTGACAAAACTAAACAACCGCTTGCCGGGACTCAAATAAAGAGCGCTGAACGCGTAAAAATACCGACTGAACATGGAAAAAAGAGACTGGAGATCATGGATGCGCAGGCTGGGAGTAGCCGGATTTATGTTTTTCCTGATCAAGGGGCTGGTCTGGTTGGCTGTGTTTTGGGGCTTGCTTGAAGTGGGGTGTAATTGAGGACAGTCTTTACCTGGGTGCATTTTTCCGGAAAACTTTTGAAACAAATTTTTTAAAAAACCGCTTTTTCCCGAAATTTGCGCTCTTATCTCCTCGCGAATGTTAAAAACGAAAAATAACGGGTCCAAGGCCCGGCAAATGCCGGAAGCCGACCTGGTAGATCCGCATTACATTGCAATCAAGGGGGCGCGGGTCAATAACCTCCGCAACGTCGACCTGCAAATTCCCAAGAACAAACTGGTTGTGGTTACCGGCGTTTCCGGCTCGGGAAAATCGAGTATTACAATGGACACCCTCTATGCCGAAGGCCAGCGCCGTTATGTGGAAAGCCTGTCGAGTTATGCCCGGCAGTTTCTCGGCCGCATGAAAAAGCCCGATGTGGATTATATTCGAGGCATTTGCCCCGCCATTGCGATCGAACAACGGGTAACTACCGGCAACGCCCGCTCCACGGTGGGCAGCATGACCGAGGTGTATGATTTTCTCCGGCTGCTCTATGCCCGTGTGGGCAAGTTTTACTCGCCGGTCAGCGGCGAAATAGTCCGCAAACACGAAGTGAGCGATGTCATCGATTTTATGAAAAGCCGGCCGGAGGGCGCCCGCGGACTGGTCCTGATCCCTTTCAACCAAAAATACAAAGAGCGGACCCTGGAGCAGGAATTAAACCTTTTGTTGCAAAAAGGCTACAGCCGCGTCCATTTCGAAGGCGAGATCCTGCGCATAGAAGATATCCTCTCCGAGTCGGCCGAAACTTCTGCGCAGTTTGACCTGAAGGAAAAGGCTTACCAGTTTCGCGAGATCGGCCTCACCGTGCTCATCGACCGCTTTGTTGTAAACCACAGCGACGACAGCGAGTGGATGCGCCTAGGCGACTCCGTCAATACGGCCTTCTTTGAAAGTGAAGGGGAATGCTGGATCGAAATGGTGAGCCCGGAGCGCCAGTTCCGCCAGTTCAACAACCGGTTCGAACTGGATGGCATCGAGTTCCCCGAACCCACTCCCCAACTCTTCAACTACAACAACCCCTACGGCGCCTGCCCTACCTGTGAAGGCTACGGCCGCATCCTGGGCATCGACCCCGATAAAGTCGTGCCCGATAAAACCAAATCGGTGTACGAAGGTGCCATTGCCCCCTGGAAAGGCGAGAAATACGGCGAATGGCTCCAGCAATTTTTGCAAAACGCCCACCACTTTGAATTTCCCGTGCACAAACCCTTCGAGCAGCTCAGCAAGGCCGAACAAAAACTGCTCTGGACCGGCAACGAGTGGTTCTACGGGGTCAATGCGTTTTTTCAGGAACTGGAAAGCAAAACCTACAAGATCCAGAATCGCGTAGCCCTGGCCCGCTACCGGGGCCGCACCGTATGCCCAAGTTGCGAGGGCGGACGCCTGCGCAGTGAGGCCCTGTGCGTCCGCATTGGCGGTACAAACATTGCCCAGCTCACCGATATCCCCATGGACGAGGTGTTGCAGTTTTTTGAACAACTCAGCTGGACCGAGCACGAACAACAGATCGCCCGGCGCCTGCTGGTGGAAATCCACGGCCGGCTGCGCTTTATGGTTGAACTCGGTCTGGGCTACCTCACCCTCGACCGCATCTCCAGCACCCTCAGCGGCGGCGAAACCCAACGCATCCACCTTACCCGGACCCTGGGCAGCAACCTCACCGCCTCCATGTACCTGCTCGACGAACCCTCGGTAGGGCTGCACCCGCGCGATACAGGCCGACTGGTGAAAGTACTCAAAGACCTGCGCGACCTGGGCAATACCGTGGTGGTGGTGGAACACGAAGAAGAAATGATCAAGAATGCCGACTTCCTGGTGGATATGGGCCCCGAAGCCGGTACGCACGGCGGCGAAGTGGTCTTTGCCGGCAATTACGCCGATATCGAAAAGGCCGCCCCGCACAGCCTTACCGCCCGTTACATGACCGGGAAAATGGAGATCCCCCTGCCCAAAGTGCGGCGCAAAACCACCGATTTTATTGCGCTGAAGGGCGCCCGGCAACACAACCTCAAAAAAATTGACGTACGCATACCCCTGCACTGCCTCACCGTGGTGAGCGGGGTGAGCGGCTCGGGAAAAACCACGCTCGTCCGCGATATCCTGTACCCCGCTCTGTTACAACACCTGCCCGACAGCGCCAGTAAACAACCCGGCCTCTTCGACGGCATCGAAGGCCCGGTAAAAAAAGTATCGCAGGTGGAGTTTGTCAACCAAAGCCCGATCGGCAAAAGCAGCCGCTCCAACCCGGTCACCTATGTAAAAGCCTACGACTACATTCGCGACCTTTTTTCCAACCAGCAACTGAGCAAGATCCGCGGATTCAAACCCAAACATTTCAGCTTCAATGTCGAAGGCGGCCGCTGTGAAGCCTGCAAAGGCGAAGGCGAACAAGTGGTTGAAATGCAGTTCCTCGCCGATGTGCACCTCGAATGCGAAGAGTGCAAGGGCCGGCGCTTCAAACAGGAAGTGCTGGAAGTGGAATACAAAGGCAAAAACATTTTCGATGTGCTGGAAATGAGCATCGAAGAAGCCCTGGAGTTTTTCAAAGGCCAAAAAGAGATCATCGACCGTATCCTGCCGCTCAATGAAGTGGGCCTGGGCTATGTCAAACTCGGCCAGTCCAGCAGCACCCTCTCGGGCGGTGAAGCCCAGCGCGTCAAACTGGCCTCTTTCCTCATTCGCGACAACTCCAGCGGCCACATCTTTTTTATTTTCGATGAACCGACCACCGGCCTGCATTTCCACGATATCCGCAAACTGCTCACAGCTATCAATGCGCTCGTGGAAAAAGGGCACAGCGTGCTGGTCGTGGAACACAATATGGAGGTAATCAAAAGCGCCGACTGGGTCGTCGACCTCGGACCCGAAGGTGGAAAAGCCGGCGGGCACCTGGTATTCGAAGGAACGCCGGAAGATCTTGCAAAGGTGAAATCCAGTTACACCGGACAGTTCCTGAAGGAAAAACTGATTTAGGGCAGGAGGCACTAGTGCGCCACCCCGTGAAACCGCAGCAGATGTCGCGGTTCCTGCTCGTTGTAAAGGCACAGGATCAGCGTATTGCGCTGCCGGGGATCGTCCGGGAACAGGATCTTGACAGGGTTGTGGATATACCCGCGCTCGCCAAACAGCCGCAATTGCGGCCCGCGCTGCCGGCGAAACAAACGCAGGTCCTCCACTGTTTCCGGAACCGGCACATCGCCGTAACCTTCTTCCCGAAGGAATTGTTTTACCATCTCGTATGTGTACGCCAACTTTGCCCCCGCAAAAACACTGCGGTATTCCCAGCCGTCGCTGCAGCCGCCCATATAGTCCGAGCCGGCATCCGGAAACGCCTCCCGCATGGGGGTGTGCGGCTCGGCAGGCGCCGGTTCCGCTGTCTCTACAAAACCAAATTCATCGTATTGCATATTATACCCGATACACGAGCAAAAATAAGACACTTTAAGTTTTGATTTTTTGTTTTTTAAAAAATTTAAAACAATTATTTTAATAATTCTAACAGCCGAATAGTACCCAACCATGAACGCATACCTCCTTACCATTGGCGACGAGATCCTGATCGGGCAGATCATCGACACGAATTCTGCCTGGATGAGCCGGCAGCTGAACCTGCAGGGCATCCGCGTGTACGGCAAAAGCAGCGTGGGCGATTCCCGTGATGCGATCATCGAGGGACTGGAACTGGCAGCCCGTCATGCCGATGTGATCATCATGACGGGCGGGCTGGGGCCCACGAAAGACGATATTACCAAAAAAACCCTGGCTGATTATTTCGGCTCGGGCATGTCGTTCCATCAGGAGACCTACGACCGCATTGCGGCTTATTTCACCAAAATCGGCCGCAAACTGCCGCCTTCCATGGTTGACCAGGCCACTGTGCCCGACCAGGCAGTCCTGCTCATCAACAAAGTAGGCTCTGCGCAGGGGATGTGGTTTGAGCAGGGCGGGAAAGTTTTTATTTCGCTACCGGGTGTGCCCTTCGAGATGGAATACCTGATGACGCAGGAAGTGCTGCCGCGGCTAAAAACCCGTTTTCCCGGCAAGCCTATAGCGCACCGCACCCTGCTTACCGCCGGAGAGGGTGAGAGTAATATCGCCCGGCGCCTTGAAGGTTTTGAAGAAACCCTGCCCCCAAATATCAAACTGGCTTATCTGCCCAACCTCGGGCAGGTACGCCTGCGGCTCACCGGCACCTGGGATGACGCCCTGATACCGGATGCCGCCGCGCGACTCGACTCCCTGCTCGACGCCAAGGCGGCGGAACTCCACGCCCTGCTGCCCGACCTCGTTTTCGGCTTTGGCGAAGACTCGCTGGAAAAAGTATTTGGCCGGCTTTTGCTCGAACGCCGGCTGAAATTCGGTACAGCGGAAAGCTGCACCGGCGGCTACATCGCCCACCTGATCACCTCGGTTCCCGGCGCCTCGAATTACTTTCCCGGGTCTATTGTCAGTTATTCCAATGAAATAAAGATCAGGCAACTCGGCGTGCGCCCCGGCACACTGGATCAATTTGGCGCTGTGAGCGAAGAAACGGTGCGGGAAATGGTAAGCGGCGCTCTGGAGGCCCTGAAGGTAGATGTTGCCCTGGCGGTATCCGGCATTGCCGGTCCCGATGGCGGCACGCCCGACAAGCCGGTCGGTACCGTGTGGATGGCGGTAGGGGATCGCAGCCGGACCATTGCTGAAAAACATATTTTTGGCCGCGACCGCGTAAAAAACATTCAGCTCAGCGGAGTTTACGCCCTTAATCTGGCGCGGAAATTCCTGCTGAGCTGAATGCGTTCCCTGGGATGATGCCGAATCAGAACTTACTCACTTTTATTGTCTGCACCTCACCGTCGTCAAACCGGATGCGCGCCAGATAGATACCCTGAGGCAGATCCGCTACCGGTATATCGAACTGTTGCAGGGTGCCCGCGGGGATCTTGAGCGAGTACAACAAACGGCCGCTGGTTGCATACAACTGCAACCGGGCATCGGCATCGTATGCAATCAGGTTCCGGATACGAAGCACATCCACCGCCGGGTTGGGATACACGGCAAGGGATTCCTCGCGACTTATTTTCAGCTCCACTTCCCGGACATCCGAAAAACTTTCCACCCCGGCAGCGCTTAGCCGCCGTATGCGGTAGTAGTTCATGCCGTTAGCCGGTGTATGGTCCATTACTGTATAATTATTTGCCGCTGTGGCGTCTTCATGGCCCATTACCTGTGTTACCGGCGTCCAGTTTGTCTTGTCGCCGGAACGCTCCACAGTGTAGAGATACTGGGTCATTTCCGGAAGCGTGGTCCAGTGCACGGCAACAGTGGCTTTGCTCAGCGCTTCCACCTCAAAACTGGAGAAGAACTGCGTGCAGCCCGGCGAACCTGCCGGTAGTACGGTGATCGTGATGATATTTGTTTCGAGGTAGGTTACGCAACCTTCCCGCCTTACGCAGCGCATGAAATAGGTGGTTTCAGACAGGGGGCCAGGTTGATACGATGGGCCGGTACCACCGGGAACGGCCACCCAGGTCGGGGGCGCTGCGCCGATTTGCATCAGTTGCATCCACAGGTACTGCAGGGTGCCGCTTCCCATGGCAGGAGGCATTATTTCGTACAACAACGCCGGCGTTTCACCTTCGCAAATCGTCTGATCACAGCAAACAAGTCCGGCATTCATCACATTTTCACATAAAATATTGATGCCAGCGTCAATGCAGAGGTTGTTACCCTGGCCGGCCGTCACGACGAAAGGATCGGTTTTGCCGTTGGGGTTGGCATCGCTGTCCTTGCAGTCGTTGTTGACTTTGTCTTTCAGCGTAAATTCATACCCCGCCGGGATGCCACTGTACGCAATCATATACGTACCCGGTACAACACATTCGAACTGGTATTTGCCCATACTGTCGGTAGCCGTGGTGGCTACTGTGACATCATCCGGTGTGCCAAACTGACCATCCGGGCCCGCCTGAATCAGAGCGACGGGAATATCCGGAACACCGGTTTCCAGCGGGTGCTGAAAACCATCCTGATCATTGTCGTACCAGACAAAATCACCGACGTTGATACCGCCGGTATTCGAAAATCCGATGCTCACAGTAGCCGTGCCGGTGCAGCCGTTGGCATCAGTTACGGTAAGCACGTGGAGGCCTTCGGCCAGATTAGTGGCGACGGCGGTTGTCTCATTGTTATCCCAGAGATAATTGTAGGGTGAAGTGCCGCCCGTGGCCTGGGCCGTAGCAGTACCCGGTCCGGCGCAGTTGACATTGGTAAACCCGACGATGGAAACGTTCGGCTTCGAAGGTGTAAGCAGGAGTACCGAGGTGGCTGTGGTACAACCGGCAGCATCCGTGACCGTCACTGTGTACGTATTTGGCGACAGCCCGGAAATAGAATCCGTAACGGCCCCGTTCGACCACAGGAAATTGTAGGGTGCTGTACCGCCGGAAGCCGATGCACTGGCAGCACCCGACGAAATGCAGGTGACTTGACCTGTTACCGATGCAATTACATTGGGCTGGGGCGCCTGCCCGATCACCACCGTATCCGTGGCGCTGCAGCCGCCGGCATCCGTGGCCGTAACGATATGTTGCCCCGGAGTGAGTTTGACGGAAGTAGCCGTAGTGTCGCCGTTATCCCAGAAGAAAGTGTACGGAGGAATGCCGCCAGAGGCCGATGCGCTTGCACTGCCCGGACTGGTACAGGTAGCGTTTACAACAGCGCCTATTGTCACCGTGGGGTGTTCCGGCGCCGACAGCGTTACCATGGCCACGGCTGTACACCCGCCGGCATCAGTAGCCGTTACGGTAAATATGCCGGGCTGAAGATTGCCGGCAGTTGCCGTTGTGTCGCCATTGCTCCAGGCATACGCGTAAGGCGGAATGCCGCCGCTGGCAGTGGCCTGAGCGCCGCCACCGGTGGCGCAAGTCACCGGGTTAAGCACATTTGCACTTACAGACGGAAGCGGGGATGTAACGATCGCCACCGTGTCGCTTGCCGTACAACCGGTAGCATCGGTGACCACGACGATATGCGGTCCAGCGCTGAGATTTGATACGGTGGCAGTGCTGTCGGCGCCATCCCAAACAAAAATATAGGGGCTTGTTCCGCCGGAAGCCGTTGCCGTGGCGCTGCCGCCGGTCAGACATGTCGCCGGACTGTCGGCTGTAGCCGTAACGCTCAGATCAAGCACCACAGGCGCTATCGTCACCGTAGCCGTGCCCGTGCAACCGCTTGGCTGATCGGTGATCGTAACGGTGTAAGTACCTGCAGCCAGGTCGGCGACCACAGCCGTGGTATCGCCGTTGCTCCAGGCAAACAAATAATTCCCAGTCCCGCCAACAGCCGAAGCCGAAGCGCTGCCGCCGATCAGGCAGCCTGCATTATTCAATTTCTGTATGGAAGCCGCCAGCCCGGCGGTATCGCCAGGAATGCTCGTATCGAGCGTAAAGATGCATCCGTTGGCGTCCGTTACGGTAACGGAAAGCGGGCCCGGAAGCCCGGAAGCGGTTGCCGTAGTGTCGCCATTGCTCCAGGCAATGGTGTAGCCCGGGGTGCCGCCGGAGGGGGATGCAGTAGCGTTGCCTGCTTGTCCGCAGGCGGCAGGAACGGAATTTATAACGACATTCAGGGGCGGCGGTTCTGCGATAGTGGCCGAGGCCGTGTTGGCGCAACCGTTCACGTCCGTCACAGTCACCGTATAAGTGCCGGGGGGCAGGTCGGTCAAATCCTGGGAATTGGGAAAAGCGCTTCCCCAATCATAGGTGTAAGGGGGTGTACCCGACATCGGGCTGGCATGTGTGGTGCCGCTGCTGTCGCCGAAACAAAGGAGATCGGTAGGGGTGACCATCAGCCAGATCCCTTCGTTCCAGAAAAACACGGTGCTTCCATTCACCGCCGTGCATCCGTTGAAGTCCGTCACCGTAACGGTATAGGCGCCTTCCGCCAATCCGGTGATTTGATTCCCGGTGCCGTTATTGCTCCAGGCATAAGTATAGGGTAGCATACCACCGGTTGGAACGGCAGTAGCCGTGCCGTCGGGTGCGACCCCGCAGATCTGATTCTCCGTCGAAACCTCCACGCTGAGCTGGTTGGGCTGAATGATCGTAACCGAGCCAACGCCGGTATTTTGGGCTGCATCCGTCACCGTAACGGTGTAGGTGCCGGCGCAGAGGCCGGACAGCGAAGCACTCGTGCTACCGGTGCTCCACAGGAATGTGTACGGGAAAGTCCCGCCCTGGCCAACGGCAGTGGTGGAGCCGTCGCAATTGCCGAAACAACTTACATTGTTCTGCAAAAAAGCAACCCCAACCTGTGCATTCAACCATACAGGCAAACAAATTGCGAGCACACTGAACCAGTTGCGCATATTGAAATAAGTACGTGTTTGTCCCATTTGAAACAAGGTGTTTTACACTCACCAATTGAAATGTCAATACCAATAAACTTGCCAAGTTGCAGCAAGAATGGCGGTCATTTTCATGAACGGGGGGAAACAGGGATTGAAAGGGCGAGGTGGAATTGTCCTATGCGCTACAAAATTAGTTTTTTACCGGCTACTTCAGCCTATGCCACCGGCAATTTTGCCCAAAATGCGAAATTTTGACAGCAATCAGGCATATAACTTCATTAGGTGTATGCCCATGTAGCCGGAAAGCAGGAAAAATACCACAGGGAGGGTACCTGCGTTGCCGAGACTGAGGTTAAGCAAAGTTCTTCCACATCATACTCTCCACCGGTTTGTCGGTGCGCTGGTTGTACTTGGCGCCGGGCTTCCGGTTGTAGTAGTTTTCGATACCGCCTTCGATGGCGAAGTAGATCAGCTGGCCAATCGGCATGCCTGCATACACCCGCACGGGTTGCACACAGGAGATCTCCAGCGTCCAGGTATTGGAAAAGCCCACATCGCCTTTGCCGGCAGTGGCGTGGATGTCGATGCCCAGTCGGCCGACGCTGCTCTTGCCTTCGAGGAAGGGCACTGTCGCGTGGGTTTCGGTGTATTCTTCGGTGACGCCCAGATACAAGGTGCCGGGTTGCAACACAAAGCCTTCTTCCGGAATCTCGAGCAGTTCGATCGGATTGTGCTTTTTGGCGTCCAGTACGCGTTCGCGGTACAAGCCCAGGTATTTACCCAGGTGTACATCATAAGAATTAGTGCCCAGGCATTCGCGGCGAAAGGGTTCGATGACGATTTCCCCGGCATCGATCGCTTCCAGGATTTTTTTATCGGTTAAGATCACGGGATGGTATATACGTAATGCGTGAAAGAAAGATCTTCGCCGGCGGTACGGCAACTAATCAGGTGCCGAACGAAGAAAAGAGCCGCAAAAGTACCCTAATTCACCTTTGGAAGGACAGGAACGGCAAACAATCCTGCGAAAAACTTGTTTTCTCCGCCATGAAAAAGACCCTCGTACTGGGCGCCACGCCCAATCCCGGCCGCTACGCTTACCTGGCCATGCACGCGCTCACCCGTCACGGGCACGAGGCGGTGCCGGTGGGTATCCGCGCCGGCGAGGTAGCCGGTATCCCGATCCTGAAAGGGATGCCAGCCATTCCGGATATTGATACAGTGACTCTGTACGTGGGCCCGCAGCGGCAAGTCGCGTATTACGACTATATTCTTTCCCTCCGCCCCAGGCGTATCATTTTCAATCCCGGCACGGAAAATCCCGAACTGGAAGCCCGGGCCGAAGCGCAGGGCATTGAAATCGTGGAAGGGTGTACGCTGGTGATGCTGTCGATCGGGGCGTATTAACGGCGGGCGGATTGTTTTTTGTTAATCTGCAACACTCCGCTTGCATCATCTCCGTTTCAACATTATTTTTGAGGCATCCCTCTGGTTCTTTCCCGAAAAACCGGACAACCCTGCCCTCGCAGGGCTTTTTTAGCGCAAATACAATTGGCCTAAAGATTCGCATCTAAAGGTCAGTGCTGTGCCTGTTACATAAGAGTATCAGGAACGGCTTTCAACCCTATGATTTTTTAACCTAAAAATGTATTTGTATGAACCAGATTAATCAAGAACAAGGGGGGATTCTTACCCAAAACAGGATGGCAAAATTTAATTGCCCCCCCCCTCTTAAAATCACTGCTTTTATTTGGCACTTTGCTGTTCTCTTTCCGAACTGCCCACGCACAGGAGTGTTTGCCTCCGCCGGGTTGCGGTACAAATCCGCAACTTGCCTGTAACGAAATTACGATGTTTAATTGGGCAATGATCCCTAACGGGCTTGGACAATACAACATCTCCGTACACAGCACTACTTACCCGATTGTAACCATTACGTATTACCTGATGGAGGGCAATACTGTGGTTGCTACCCTGAATGGGGCCAACGGCGTTTTTCAGAATATTGATCCCGGCTGCTACCGGATGATCATTTGTGTAGATGGCGACGTCGATTATTATTGCTGTAAGGATTTGCCTTGCGCACCTGTACCGGAAGGGTGTTGCGAACTGGTTTACCACTTTTTCACAGATCTTGCCAATCCAACCTGGAACTTCGGCGATAACATCACCAGTACGGAAGCAAATCCAGTGCATGAGTATACCAATCTGAATACATATCCACAGGAGGGCACCCCTCAAACAAGCGTTCAGCTCAACTGGGGCGCCAATTCGATCCAAAGTCCGTTCTTTTTTCCGGAGGGAATATGGGTCGGATCGGATTGCCTGGATGCCGGTAACAGCGATGTTTTGGTGAATTCGGTGAATCCGGCATTAAAGGTGTTTCCCGTCCTGAGTTATACCGACCGGCGGGTTGCCATAAAAGGCAGCATTACCATGAATGAAAATTATCAGTTCACAAATTGTGATTTTTGTATGCATCCCTCTTCCCGGATCGTATCGCGAACCCCAAACCTGTCTTTTCTGACGGGCGTCCGCCTGCACGAGGCCGATTGCAAGCAAGCGGCCTGGTACGGCGTTGAAGTGCACAGTGGAAAACTCACCGCTACCGTAGCGGAATTTACAGGCGCCTACAACGCCTTGCGCGTGCCGGCGGGACTACTGCAAACGCCTGCAGTTGCGCTCACCAATTGCCGTTTTAACCGGAACTATTTGGGAATCAATATTACCGGTCCAATGGTGTTTTCCTATTTCACCGGGAACCGGTTTGGACTGAACAGCGGCGTACTTCCCTGGCCGGGATTTGGACCAGCTCATTGCAGTTGGGTACAAACTATTAACAAACCGCTGAA
>CAYVDV010000068.1:0-15984 GCA_964450465.1 uncultured Saprospiraceae bacterium | reverse complement strand
TTCCAGCGTTTTCTGCGAGCATCTGCGTTTTTTTTCTGCGGCGATCTGCGGGAAAATTCTCTACAAGTGCAAAGGCATAAAATTTGGGATGCGTCATGTCGACCCCACACCAACCGCTTAAGTATCCCTTGTTATTGTGCGGAGTCAAAAGACCGGCGCACGGCGCAACTTCGCTTTTCGCGACTTCAACTAAATATTTTACATAGAAAATCTGTTCGCGCCAGGGTTGTACTTTTACGCAAAAAATCTCCGGAAACCCTGGGAAAAAGCACAAAAAACGTTTCACGCATTTTTTCAAAAACACACTATGCGTAACAAGATCTTCACATGCGCAACCAGCCTGCTCCTGCTTTTCAGCTGTACGGATACGGGTAAAGCTCCGCAGCAAAGCAGCAACAATACCAATCCCGACAGCCGCTATACCCCCAAGCCCTACATCGAACTAAAGCACCCCGAATGGAGCAAAAACGCCACCATTTACGAAGTAAACGTGCGGCAATTCACCCCGGAAGGCACCTTCAAGGCATTTGAAAGCCACCTGCCCCGTCTGAAGGAACTGGGCGTCGATATCATCTGGCTCATGCCGATCCATCCCATCGGAGAAAAGAACCGCAAGGGAGGACTGGGCAGCTATTATTCGGTAAAAGACTACCTGGGCGTCAACCCGGAGTTCGGGACCATGGATGATTTCAAGGCTCTGGTCAAAAAGGTCCATGAGATGGGCATGTACATCATCATCGACTGGGTGGCCAACCACTCCGCCTGGGACAATCCCCTGGCTGTGGAACACCCTGAATGGTACACGAAAACAAAAGAAGGCAATTTCCAGCCGACTCCCTGGTACGACTGGGATGATGTCATCGACTTCGACTACGACCAGCCCGGTATCCGCAAATACATGACCGAGGCGCTGAAATTCTGGGTCAAAGAAGCCGATATCGACGGCTACCGCTGCGATACAGGCGGCTTTATCCCCATTGATTTCTGGGACAATGCCCGGAATGAACTCGATGCCATCAAGCCCGTATTTATGCTCGCCGAGTGGGAATCGCGCGACCTGCACAAAAAAGCCTTTGACATGACCTATGCCTGGAGCCTCTGGGATAAAATGCGCGAGGCAACGCACGATAAAAAAGGCATCGGCGGCGTGATCGGCTACCTGGCCCACGACGTGAACACCTTCCCGAAGGGCGGCTACCGCCTGACCTTTACCGACAACCACGATAAAAACTCCTGGGAAGGCAACCAGTATTCCAATTTCGGCGAAGGGCTGCACGCCGCCATGGCTCTTACCGGCACGGTCAACGGCATGCTCCTGGTCTATAGCGGGCAGGAAGCCGGCCTGGACCGTTCGCTCAAGTTTTTCGATAAGGACTCCATCGCCTGGAAACCGCATCCCAACGCGGATATCTTTAAAAAACTGTTTGCCCTCAAGCACCAAAACCAGGCGCTGTGGAACGGCGAATGGGGCGGTGAAATGGTCCGGATCTACAGCGACAAAATGGATCAGGTGATCTCGTTTGTCCGGGAGAAAAACGGCGACCGCGTGCTATCCGTCATCAACTTCAGCGATAAGCCCGTGACCACCAAACTTCAGACCAAATACTACACCGGCGCCTACCGGGAATTGTTTACCGACAAGGAATATACCCTGCAAGGCGATGATACGCTGACGCTGGAACCCTGGGGATACCGGGTGCTGGTGTTGCAGAAATAAAAACGCCGGGAAGGAAGCAGATCAGGCTTTCCTCCCGGCATTTTTTTATCCGTTTCGTTCCGGCTTACTGCCCGGCATCCGGCATCTGCATGATGGGGGTCTGGCTGTCAAATTCGATCAGCCACTGGCCGTTGACCTTGTGTACCAGCGCAACAAATTTCATTTTTCCACCGATCTGCTGGCCACCTTTCAACTTGATGTCGGAGGTTATGTCGGCGATCAGGAGCGCAACCGAAGGCTCGATGAACCGCACATCCGGCCGGGCATAGGACCAGGAGGGGGTGCCTTCCAGCATGCCCTTGAACGCCTCATATCCGGCGCGGATGGTTTCTTTTCCGTTGGCCTGACTGCCGTCGGGGTAGATTTCAATGGCGCTAGCCGAATAGAAGTCCCACATTTTGGCTTCGTCGTTGGCCTCGTAAGAATGCCAGACATTGTCCCACATAGTCAGCACGGCAGCTTCATCGCCGGCGCTTTGGGCCTGGAGGGTAATGAAACCGGCAAAAAAGAGAGACAGGAGGGCAAACAATTGCTTTTTCATAAGGTAGTGTGTTTTTTAATGTGACAAGATGTTTTTGATGACACAAAGGTGGGGGTGGCAGCAGATGCCGGGCGCCGGCAGAAATGCGGAAAGCAACTACGCAGGTTTGCGTATTTTAGCCGGATATTTCAAGAAATGTCTGAATGCGGGCGGTATGCCATGGTATAAATAGTCGTATCATTACCGCCAAGTACCTGGACCATGCAACGCCGACACGCCATAAAAAAAACGATCCTTATCGCCGGAAGCATCGCTCTGGCGCCAGAGATTCTGGCAAGGGCTCTGGCCGATCCCGCGCCTGTCCTGAACCGGCTGCCGGCAGAGCGGCTGACACTGCTGGCCGAACTGGCCGACACTATCCTTCCCGATACGGATACCCCCGGCGCGAAAGCCGCCGCAGTGCAGGAGTTCATTGCGCTGGCGGTGGAAGTATGCTTTCCGCCGGCGGAACGGGAACGCTTCTGGCAGGGCCTGGCAGATGCCGAAACCCGCTGCCAGGCCCTGCACGGCAAAGCCGTTGTGGAATGCACCGCCGGCGAACGCGTCCTGTTGCTGCAACAATTGGAAGCCGCCGCCGCTGAAATCTCTCCGCCGGCGTTTTTTCAGATCTTGAAAGAACTTACGCTGCACGGCTATTTCACCTCGGAGATCGGCGCTACCCAGGCTCTGGCCTATGACCCGGTGCCCGGCGTCTGGATTCCCGACCTGCCCCTGGATCCGGACGGGAAGGCATGGACCCCGATGTTTTAGATCGTGTTTTAAAGATTCTGCTTTTTCATTTCCCGCACCGCATAATCGCAGGCTCTGGCTGTAAGCGCCATAAAGGTCAGGCTCGGGTTTTGGCAGCCCTGAGAGGGCAAACTGGCGCCGTCCGTCACGAACACGTTGCGGACGGCGTGCATTTGATTCCAGGCATTGAGCACACTGGACTTCGGGTCGCGGCCCATGCGGGTCGTGCCTACTTCGTGGATGCCGATGCCCGGGTTGCTGTGGTTATCCCACACTTCGATATCGCGGAAACCGCCGGCTTCGAGCATTTCCCGGGCTGCGTCGGCAATGTCCCGGTTCATGGCCAGTTCGTTGGGCCCGTAGGCACAGTCGATATCGAGCGTGGGCATATCCCAGGGGTCGGTCACATCGCGATTGATCCGGACGAAATTGTCGTATTGCGGCAGCATTTCAGCCTGCGCCTGCAGGAAGACCGTCCAGGGACCCGGCCGGGTAAGCGCGGTTTTGAAGTCAGCGCCGAAACCGGGTAGCTGCGCGCCGCGCTCCCAGCCTTCGCGGCCGGCATTGCCGCCAAAGGCGAAACCGCGGAGGTAGTCGCTGCGCCGGTCGGCACCCACATTGCGGAAGCGGGGAATATAGAAGCCGTTAGGCCGCCGGCCCTTGTAGTAGCGGTCGGCGAAGCCGTCGTGCCTTCCCGAGGCATTGATACGATAATTATGGTCCATGAGGTAATGCCCCAGCACGCCGGAGTCGTTGCCAAGGCCATTGGGGAAACGCCCGCTGGTGGAGTTGAGCAGGATGAGGGTGGTGTTGAGGGTGGCGGCGTTGACAAAGATGACGCGGGCGTAATATTCGGTCATTTCCTTCGAGTTGGCGTCGATGACGCGCACACCGGTCGCGCGCCCTTTTTTCTCGTCGTAAATAATGCTGTGCACGATACTGCCGGGCCGCAGGGTCAGTTTACCGGTGGCCGCTGCAGCAGGCAGCGAAGCCGACTGGCTGCTGAAATACGCCGAAAACGGGCAGCCCCGGTGGCAGAGGTTCCGGTACTGGCAGGGGCCGCGGCCGTTGTGCGGAACGGTCAGATTGGCGCTGCGGCCGGCGACTACATAGCGCCCCGGGAAGGCGCTTTCCACGCGGGACTTGAAGTCCAGCTCGAGTGGCATCAGCGCCATGGGCGGCAGGAACTCTCCGTCGGGAAGCATATCGAGGCCGTCGCGGTTGCCGTTGATGCCGGCAAAGCGCTCCACATGGGCGTACCAGGGGGCCAGGTCCTCGTAGCGGACTGGCCAGTCACACCCGTAACCGTCGAGGGCGTTTTCCTCAAATTCGAGGGCCGGCATGCGGTAGCTCTGCCGCGCCCACATCAGGCTTTTGCCGCCAACATGGTAGCCGCGTATCCAGCTAAAAGGCTTGACTTGCTGATAGGGGTGCTGATCGTCGCGCACGAACAGATGGCGGGTACCGTCGTTGAAGGCATAGCAGCGCGACTGTATGGGCTGGGTGCTGTTGCGGTCCTCCCAGGTTTTTTTATTGCGATGCGGAAGATCCCACAAGGGCGTGAGCGCGGTGCTGTAGTCCGAAATATGGTCAAGTTTGGGGCCGCGTTCGAGTACAAGCGTGCGCAGTTTGCGTTCGCAGAGTTCCTTGGCAGCCATGCCGCCGGTCATGCCCGAGCCGATCACAATGGCGTCAAATGTGCGCTTTTTTATGTCCAGATAGTGCATGTTGCAAGGTATTGACTACTCGCAATCCCATTCCAGCTCCAGCTCATCGCCCCAGCCGTATTTGATCCGGACCGGTACGGCATACGGGTTAGGCGTGTAGCTGTGTTTGCAGGGATTGCAGATCAGGTCGAGCAGGCCGGTGTAGTCTTTGGCCGACATGGTTTTGACCACATTCCGGCTGCGATATTCGGGATTTTCCGGAAAAACCGTGCACAAGCGTTCGGGATTAATAAAGGGGGCATATTCGTAAAACCATTCGTGCCGGAGCGCCCCAAAGTCGCCGGCGTAGTCTGTTTTCCGGGTCAAATTGCCGTCTGTCCAGGTATATTCATAGCTGGAAAAATACGTATTCGAGGGGACGTAGTAGGTGCGGCTTTTTACCGGATAGCCATCGGCGTCATAGCTGTAGTCATAGATGAATTTCGGGGCAAAGTTGTTTTCGGGGTCAAGCACGCGCCGTTCGGCAACCTGTCCTTCGGCGTTGTACAGCAGGGTGTCGTAATAGACCATTTTTACCGGGCTGCCGGTATAGGCCGTCCATTGTTCGCGGGCCTGCAAACGACTGTTGTCGTCGTATCGCAATACGTGCCAAACGCGCAGGGCGCCGTTCCAGAGTTCGAGTCGTTTGACCAGGCGGCCGAAGGAGTCGTATTCGAACACGTATTCCATTGCCGGATTGTCTTTGTAACTCGACCTCAGCAGGTGGCAGTTGGGAAGGGAAGGGTCGCCTTGGGTAGGATTGACAGCCGGGTTTTGCGGTTCGTGCTTGCAGGCGAAAAGGGCTGTAAACAGCAATGTGTAAAAAAGAAGGTTCAGGCGCATAGGTGTTATATAAAATTAATGGAAAGGGCTCTTAAGAGCGACCTGCATCCGGATCAATCCCCTCTTCCTTGCAGAAACGGCCTACATTCAGCAGGACACCCTGCATCAGCTCCACATCCTGATCCCATTTATAAAACTGCCAGGGGGCCGTGGGGGTCGCCGAGATCACCATTTTACTTTTGGTGAATACCCAGACAACCTTTTCGGTTCCAAAGGAAAAAAGGCTCCGGATTTTACGGACGACATATTCCTGAAAAAGGTCTGATTTAGGGTCGGGAAGTTCAACGTTTACATCCACCTCGACAACCAGCTTAGCCGGCACATCGACAAATTGCGCGGTGATTTTTTCCGGGGTAAGCACTTTTTTGTCGAAAACAACGACATCCAGCCCGAAATTATGCCGATGGCTGAGGTGATTTCCGATTTCACCAGCAATGACACGCCATGATTTCCGGTCGAGCCCGGCTTTCAGCAAATCTCCAATAAAATCCTTCAGCACCGCTTGCAAACCGCTGTCGCTCATAATTTCCTCCAGGGTTTTGGATTTATTCAGGACAGCGCGGTATCCTCGGTAATAAAAGGGAATCCCATCAATTACCTCGCGTACGAGATAATTGGGAATATGTCGGTGTGCCGATTTTTTTACCGCTTGGCCGGATAGGTCTGCTGTCATGGTAGGTAACCGTATTTTCGACGCAAGTTAAACTTTTTCCAGCATTGCCAACACCGCCGGACCCGGCTTTTCCAAAAACACGACCGGGTGTTCGCGTACGTCTTCGACCACATCGCCGGGAAACACAAAGGCCCGGTCGCGGAAGAGTTCGCGGAGTTCGGCGGCGTCCAGGGCGCTGATCTTGGCCGCAAACTGTTCGGCTTTTTCAAAGCAGAATTGCAGGCGGTCGAGCAAAAACTGAAGGTCTTTGATCCAAAGCACGGTTTGTTCCGGCAGCACCCGGAACAGCGACACCTTCTGATCCTGCCGGAACCGGGTGTTCAGGTTGGGTACGATGCGCAGGCGCTGGAGCGACTGTTGCGACAGTTGGGTGAGGGGGTCAAAGGTCCGGATCGTTTCCACTTCCTCGTCGAACAACTCGATCCGGTAGGGCAGTTCGTTGCCATAGGAAAACAGGTCGATAATACCGCCGCGGATGCTGAATTGCCCGGGCTCGTACACAAAATCGGTGCGCTCGAAGCCGTATTCCACCAATACCTGAATGGCAAAGTCCACATCCAGTTTTTCCCCTGTAGTGATCTCTATCCGGTCCTGCGCCAGCACTTCGGGCTTGACCACCTTTTCAAACAGGGCTTCGGGATAGGAAACGATCAAGGTGCCGCCAGCAGAATCCGCTGTGATCTTGTTGATCGTTTCCGAGCGCTGGAGGATCTGCGTCGGATTCAGGTCGTCGAAAACCGCCGGGCGTTTGAAACTGTCGGGAAAAAAATGAACCGTTTCGGCGCCCAGAATACCCTGCAGGTCGTTCAGCAAATAAGCGGCCTCTTCTTTGCTCTCGGCGATGAACAGGACCGTGGAAGGAGGCCGGTCCACCGTTGCCGCCAAGGCAAAAGCCGTTTGTGCGCCGGTCAGTCCGGATAATTGGACGCGGGCGTTGGGCGCTTCGAGGGCTTTAAGCAGTTGTACCACGGCGGGATGCTCGCGGTAGCGTTCGAGAAGGTGGCTGATGTTGCTCACGGGGTAAAGGTAGGAAGCGTTTGGCGAATACAGTCAAGTTGTTGCCACTCCTGCCGGATGCCGCCGATTATTTCACCGGAAGAACGGCGGGGATTTACCCGCAAACACCCCGCTTGTGTCCCGCCTTTCCGGAATATTTCCGATACTTGTGGCCGGAGTGTTTCGCCCACTCGTCCACCAAACCTTAATCGACAAGCAGAAAAGACAACTGTTTAACGGCTATGGCGCGCAAAACGAAAAACCGGCTATCCCCAAAACGGTCTGCCCACGGGGCAGACGAATATCCTTCAACGCCAACTGAAGGTGAACAGCAGCCGGACAGTACCGGTACAACGAAGGCCTCCCGCTTGCGGCCCGGCCTGATGATCCTGATTGCCCTGATGATTGTGGGGTTATTGATCCGGGTTTCCAGCCTCCCGAACCTGAGCCTCTGGATGGATGAATACGTGCATGTCATGCGCGCAAAGAATTTCCTGAACGGAAGTGGTCCTTTGTTTACCGACGACAACAACGGTATCCTGCTCACCCTTTCCCTGCTGCCGGGCTTTGCCCTCTTTGGCGCCAAGGTGTTCTGGGCGCGTTTTCCGAGCGTCCTGTTTGGAGTGGGATTGATCTATGTGGTTTACCGCATGGGCACTCATTTGTTCAACCGCTTTGTCGGACTGTTTGCCGCCGGGGCTGCTACATTGTCGCTGTATCTGATCTTTTGGTCGCGGGTGTGCCGCAATTACGCCCCGCTCAGCGTTTTTTACCTGCTGCTGGGCCTCGTTTTCCTGCTGGCTTTTGAAAGCCGGCCCAACCCGGAGTCGCCTGATCCCTGGACGCGCCTGGGGCTGTCAAAGCGGCACCTCTGGTGGGTACCGGTGGTTGGCAGGTTGTCTTTTTTGTCGCACCAGCTCACTTTTTTCTTTGTATTCACCGTGGGAATCTACAGTCTGGTCCGGCTGGCCGGTACGTATTGGACGGCGGAAGAGAAAGCGGGCCGGACCCGGTATGCGTGGATGACGGCACTGAGCCTGCCCTTTTTGCTGGTCGTTTTCGTGCCGCCGGTGGGCGAAGCCCTGAAAACTGGACTCGACCCCTTCCTCTTATCCAACATTGCGGAATGGGCCATCCCCAACTGGACGCGGGTGGCTGCCCTCAGCTCCGAAAAACCCCTGGAAGCCTTTAACGTGTACAACAGTATCCTGCAATACGACCTGAACGGACTTTATATCCCCGCCCTGCTGGGTTTGGCCGCTGCACTTTGGCTTAAGCCGCGGGCCGGTCTGTGGCTGCTGTGCAGTTTTGCTGTGCCGTTTATGCTGATGAGTTTTGTCTTTCGCGAGCCGTTCCTGCGACGCTATCTGATCTTTATCTACCCGTACCTGCTGATCGCTGCCGGGGTCTTTTTTTATGCGCTGTGGGAGATCCTGCGCACCCGGGTCTGGCCAAATCTTCCGCAAAAGGCGGGGGCTGTGCTGGCGGTGGCGCCTTTCCTTTTGCTGCTGTTCAACACACATTGGCGGGGTATCGCCGATCTGGCGCTAGCCCGCCAGCTGGAGGGCCATATCGTGGACACCCGTATTTCCAGCTGGTCGTTCACCAACTGGGAAGAAGCCTGCGACTATGTAGCGGCCAAACGAAAGCCCGGCGATCTGCTGATAGCCACTGTACCAGCTGCCGCTTCATACTACCTGGATACCCCCGGGGTACTTTGGTTCCGCCAGGCCTATTACGATACCCGGTCGAAATCCTACAAACTGAATTCGCCCGACCCAAATGGCGGCCCCTCTGCTTCCTCGTTCGAAGATCTGGTGCGCACGGTCCAGCAAACCCCGCGCGGCTGGCTGCTCGCCGACTATTACCTCGAAAACGTATTTACCGACGAGCGCGCCCTGTTGTGGGTCTATCAAAACATGCATTTTTACCCCGAAGCCTCCCCCGATGGAAGTATCATGGTGTTCGGCTGGGATCATACACAGCCCAAACCCGAGCGGCAAAACCTCGTGGTGGAACTAGGGCACAGCGACGACAAGATTGAGTCCAAAGAATACCACATGACCCTGCCGGAAGCGCTTTTCACCAACGACCAGATTGAACTTACGGTGCGCACCCGCTGGGTGGACTCCAACCGCGAGGCCCTGGTGCTCTTCAACGGCGCCAATGCCGTGTGGCTGCCGCCCAACCGGGGTTCCGGTATCGAGGAGGCCGTGCTGCCCCTGCAGCGCAACTGGATACGGCCCGGCCGCAATACGATCCAGATATTGTATGAAACCAAACGGCCGAGCGATCCGAGAAAAGGGTTTACGCTGTACTTTTTGTCAATTACGGGAAAATAGGGCGCGATGCAGCAGTTTTTCAATGCTATTGTCCACCTGTTCGAGGCTGTTTGCCGGCACAGTGGTCTGCGCTACGCCGAACTGAATATCCTGGTTTATTGCCTGCTCCTCCCGGCATTCTGGTGCGGGATAGTCTGGCTAAGAACCCGCAACCTGGGCTGGCTGCTGCTGGTGTTTTTCGCCCTTATCCTTGTTTATGTATTCGAAAAAGGCAGGATTGCCACTTTTTCCATCTCTTTTTATCGGCAAAACATAGCAGCCCTGGAATATTTGGGTGCATATACAAAATGGGGATATGTCAGTATTTCCCTGTTTTTGGGGGTGCTGGTACCGCTGTTGCTGAGCGCCATCCTGGCTCTTTTCCCCAAAAAACGATTGACGGGTATTTACCTGGGATACCTGGCTGTAAATTGGGCATATTATGGCTGGGTGGTTACATTTGTCCAATGAAACCACTTTTTGCCACCATCTTGCTCCTTGTCCTTTTTATGCACAGGACAATGGCGCAAAACTGCGTCAGCACCTGCACCGGCAACCTCGGAGAAAACATCTTTGCCGACGGCGATTTCGGCCAGGGAGCGCCCAATGTGCTGCCCTACAACCCCAATCTGGCGCCGGGCTACCTTTACCAGTTCAACCCGCCACCCGACGACGGGTTTTATACCATCACCAACAACACCAGCAACTGGGGTTCCTTCGCAGCGTCCACCTGGATCAAGATCCTGGACAACGGCCCTGAACCCAACGGCTACATGATGGTCGTAAACGCCAGTTACCAACCGGGGCTCTTTTATGAAAAAGAGGTACCGGTGTGTGAAAACACCCTGTATGAATTTTCCATCGATGTGATCGCGATGAACTTGCCCAGTGCCGCGCAGTTCGTCATTCATCCCGATGTGTCCTTCCTGATCAACGGCCTGGCCGTGTGTTCCACCGGCAAAGTGCCGGTGGATGCCGCCTGGCATACCTACCGTTTTTCGTTTACCACGGCGCCCGGCATCAGCAAGGTAAAACTCTCCCTGCGCAACAATTCCCCCGGCGGCTACGGCAACGACCTGGCGATCGACAATATCTCGTTCCGGGCCTGTGGCCCGAATATCGATGTGCCGGCAACGATGTTTTTTTGCCCCGGGAAGCCCCTGCAGCTGTCGGCCCAGTTGTCCAACTCCCCCTACAACACGGCCTTTTTTCAATGGCAATACCAGCCGGCCGGCAGCGGCGCCTGGAACAATTTGCCGGCATCGAACAGCCCGGCGTTAAGCATCCCCAACCCAATGGACGGCGATGCCTACCGCCTTTTGGTGGCCAACTCGGCCGGCAACCTGGACCTGCCTTTTTGCCGTGCCGTTTCCTTCCCGGTAGAGCTGGCCCCGGAGGATCTCTCGGGCTATGCCATCGGCGGCTCTGACACCATTCTTTGCAACCAAACCCCTGCCCGGCTGGAAGGCGGGCCCTTTGCCCTGTTCCACTGGTCCACGGGCGCAAGCGGGCCCGTCCTGGAAGCCACTGCCCCCGGCTGGTACGCAGTGACGGTGACTTCCGCTAACGGCTGCACGGCCACGGACAGCCTTTATGTGTATGAAGTGGAGCTCACGGCCCAGGCGGAGGCGGCCGACCCGGTGTGCCCGGGGGACAGCAGTGGCCATATCCGCGTGTTGAACTGGCAGGGCGGAGAAGGTCCGGTCCGGTTTTCGCTGAACGGAGGAACATACCAGTCCCAGCCCTTTTTTCCGGGGCTGCCTGCCGGCGACTACACCGTGACTACTGTCGATTCACTGGGTTGCCGGTTTGAGCAGCCTTTTGTGCTGAGCGACCCGCCGGCCCTGCTGATCGATCTGGGAGAAGACCAGACTGTGTATGTCTGCGATTCGCTCTTTTTACCCGTTTCGGCTAATTTTCCTCTGGTGCACTACCAATGGGAGCCGGTAGCCGGCCTGTCCTGCAAAAATTGCCCGGCTCCGCTGGCCATGCCGTTACACACCACCGTGTACACCTTGTTTGCCACGGACGACCGGGGCTGCCGTGCCCTTGATTCGCTACTGCTGACGGTCTTGCCCCGCCTGGATGTATATGCCCCGAATGTGTTCCGGCAGGATTTTTCCGACAGCGGCGAGAACAATTACTTCGCCTTGTTTGCCTCAAAAAGCGCGGTGTTGGTCCGCCGAATGGATATTTTCGATCGTTGGGGCGGGCTGGTCTTTCACCGGGAACTGTTGCCGCCTGGCGCCGGGGCCCTGCGCTGGGACGGGACTGACCCCCGCGGCGACCCCTTGCCCGAAGGCGTGTATGTGTGGGTAGCGGAACTGGAGTTTACGGATGGCATCACCCAATTTTTCAGCGGCGATGTAACCCTATTGCGCCGCTGAGGGCCGGGCATCCCGGTCGAGCACAAATTCCAGACAATCGGCATCGTAAATAAACCGGCTGCCCCGCAAGCGGAACCCGCATTTGTGCAACACCTTTTGGCTTGCCTCGTTTTCCGGGGCCGTGATGGCAACCACCAGAGGGTCGGGAAACGAAGCAAAGGCATACTCCGCCAGGGCCCCAGCGATCTCGGTGGCCAGGCCCTGGCCCCAGAATCCGGGAGCGATCAGGTAGCCCAGTTCCAGCTCGTTGCCGGGTTTGTAATCGACATGGCGCAGCACGCCCGTGCCGGCCGGTTCGTTGGTCTCCCGCCAAAATGCGGTAAAAACGCCCAGGCCTGGGTTTCCCCGCATATACTCCGCCCAGGCCGCCATGCGCTCCCGGATCAGCTCCGGGTCTTTTTCCGCTGCGCGGATGTAGCGCATCATACCCGGATCGCTTTGCATTCGGTACACAAAGTCAAAATCGTCCGGAATAACCGGCCGTAAGAATAAACGCGGGGTATGAATCACCGGGGTCGCCATAAATGAATCGTTAGATTAAAGATCATAAAAAGGAGTAGCCTACCTTTGCCGCTGTGAGTTGCGCAAAACCGGCTTCCCCACAAAGATACCGTGCGGAAACCAGTACGCGGTCACTCGAAACTCAAAACTCAAAACTCAAAACTCAAAACTTTTGAACCTTCCCCTCTTCATCGCACGCCGTTACCTGTTTGCCCGGCGCAGCACGAATGCCATCAACATCATTGCGGGCATTTCGGTGTTTGGCATTGCCGTGGGTACGGCGGCGCTGATCCTGGTATTGTCGGTGTTCAATGGTTTTGAAGATCTGTTATCGGGCCTGTTCGGTTACTTTAACCCGGAGGTGAAGGTTACGCCGGCCAAAGGGAAAACCTTTGTGGCCGACAGCATTACACTGGAGCAGATCCGCCGCCTGCCCGGTGTGGCGGTGTTGAGCGAAACACTGGAGGAAATCGCTTTTTTCGAATACGAAGGCTCGCAGGATTTTGGCATTTTGAAAGGCGTGGACAGCAATTTCGCCCGCGTCAACGGGATTGATTCCACCCTGCGCGAAGGCGATTATGTTCTGTTTGAAGACGGCCGCAACTGCGCCGTACTGGGTGCAGGCATGCGCAACAAACTCAGCGTGAACGTCCACAACCCCATTGGCGTCCTGACCATTTACATGCCTACGGAAGACAAAGGCGGCTTGCTCGACAAGCCGTTCAAGACCCGGTACGCCTATCCCAAAGGCACCTTTGCCATCCAGCAGGAATTCGACAATCAATATATCCTTACCAATCTGGAGTTCCTGCGCGAGTTGCTCGAAGCGCCGCCCGGCACCGTTTCGGCGCTGGAGATCCGCTGCAAGCCGGGTGCTTCACCGGCTTCGGTCAAACAGGCGCTGGCCGGCATCCTGGGCGAGGGCTATGTGTACAAGGACCGCTACGAGCAAAACGAAGCGTTCTTCAAGGTAATGAAGCTGGAAAAATGGATGGGCTACGCCATTACCTGTCTGATGCTCATCCTGATGGCCTTCAACATGGTGGGCGCCCTGTGGATGATCGTGCTCGACAAACAAAAAGATATTTCCACGCTTAAAAGCATGGGCGCCGGCGATCCGGTTATCCGGCAGATATTCCTTCAGGAAGGATTGCTGCTCACCCTCCTCGGCATGGGTATCGGCATGGTACTGGCCATCGGCATCTACGTCGTGCAAAAAACATACGGCATCGTGACTATCCCCCAGGGCTTCCTGGTGGAAAGCTATCCGATCGCTATGCGCGCACAGGATTTCCTGCCCGTCACCGTTACTGTGCTGGCAATAGGATTACTCGCTTCGCTGGCCCCGGCTGCACGTGCCGTGCGGGTACCTGCGTATCTGCGGGAAACGTAGATACGCGATGCATCGCGTATCTACAGCCTGCCCAGGGTTTCCTCCACAAACTGTGTCAGTGCTTCACCGCGCAGCATGCCCTGCTGAAGCAGGGCTACTTCGTAGAGGTATTTGGCCAGGCCGGATTGCGCATCGGCATTGTCCAGCTTGATCAGTTTTTCCGCCACCAGGGGGTGGTTGGTGTTGACCACCACGTTGTAGGAGTCCGGGAAGTCGCCGCCGCCCATACCGTGCAGGGCCTGCATTTCTTTCATACGGCGCAGGAATTCGGGTTTGGTGATCGTCACCGGAAGGTCGTCGGGCGCCAAAGCGGAGCATTCGACGTGGCCGTGCGCATTATCGCCAAGCACCTTTTCGAAGACGCCCTTCACCGTTTCGATTTCCTGTTCGCTCAGCACAGAAGTCTTTTCCTCCTCCTTTTGCACCAGTTTGTCCAGCGTATCGGAGTCGATACGGACAAACAGGAGGCCGAGTTCGGAGCGGTATTCGAGGTGCTGCATCCAGTGGTTGTCGAGCACCGTATCCATTTTCAGGACGTCATAGCCGCGATTTTTAGCCGATTTGATCAGGGCGTTATGGCCTTCCGGATCCTGCGTGTAGATGCAGACTAGTTTCTGGTGTTTATCGGTTTGGTTGGCCTTGATCGCCTCTTTGTAGTCGTTGAGCAGGAAGAACTTCCCGTCGGTATTTTCCAGCAGGGCGAAGTTCATGGCGCGTTCCTGGAATTTCTGGTCCGAGACCATGCCGTATTTGACGAACACGCCGAGGTCGCGCCATTTTTGTTCGAAGGCCGGGCGGTCGTGTTTGAACAATTCGTTGAGTTTATCGGCCACTTTTTTGGCGATATACTCGCTGATCTTTTTGACGTTGCTGTCGCTTTGCAGGTAGGAGCGCGACACGTTCAGCGGAATATCGGGCGAGTCGATCACACCGTGCAGGAGCAGGAGCCACTCCGGCACGATATCGCGCACATCATCCGTCACGAACACCTGGTTGCAATAGAGGTGGATCTTGTTGCGGTTCACCTCCATGGCGTTGCCCAGTTTGGGGAAATACAACACGCCGGTAAGGTTGAAGGGGTAATCGATATTGAGGTGGATCCAGAACATGGGTTCCGGGGCCATAGGGTAAAGCGTGCGGTAGAACTTCAGGTAGTCCTCGTCTTTCAGTTCAGTGGGTGTTTTTTTCCAGAGCGGGCGCGTTTCGTTGATGATATTCGGCACCTCGCGCTTTTCTTCCTTGGCCTCTTCGCCCTCCCCTACCGTTTCGTATTCGGTGCGCATGCCAAATTGAATGGACACGGGCAGGAATTTGCAGTATTTTTCCAGCAGGGTTTCCAGACGGTTGTTTTCCAGAAAATCCTTGTTCTCTTCGTTAATGTAGAGGATCACATCCGTGCCGCGCTCCCCTTTTTTGACCTGTTCGATGGAAAACTCGGGGGTGCCTTCGCAGGTCCACCGGACTCCCTTTGCGCCTTTTTGCCAGGACTTGGTGACGACTTCCACTTTATCTGCCACCATAAAGGCCGAATAGAAGCCCAGGCCGAAGTGACCGATGATGCTGCTTTGTTCGTATTTCTCAAGAAACTCGGCGGCGCTGCTGAAGGCGATCTGGTTGAGGTATTTGAGTACTTCCTCTTCGGTCATCCCGATGCCGCGGTCGCGCACGATGATCCGGTTGTTTTCCGGCTCTGCAATAACCTGAATGGTGGTATCGCCGATCTCGCCCTTCACTTCGCCGCGCTGGGCCAGCACCTGCAGTTTGGTGGTGGCATCCACGGCGTTCGATACGAGTTCGCGCAGGAAGATCTCGTGATCGGAATAGAGGAATTTTTTGATAATGGGGAAAATGTTCTCGGTCTGAACGGAAATAGTACCTTTTTGCATAGCTGTGGTTTTAGCGCATATTTAACTGCGGACACTCAAAGGCTGTGCCAGCGCAGGCGCTACTGACAAAATGTCGCATTTTGTAGCCAAAGCGGCAAAAACTGTTTTTGACAAGCGGGCGACAAATCGCCATTGTCGCACATTATTGGCACAGTACTTGTAAAATTTAAGCGGCGCAATGGCGCTGTTGCTGCGGTATTACAGCGGCAAGATTGAAAAGCATTTTGGTACTTCAGGTTCCATAAAAATTAAGGCCAAATGTGGCCTTAAGCCCGTGGGCGAGGGACCAGT
>CAYVDV010000067.1:0-16071 GCA_964450465.1 uncultured Saprospiraceae bacterium | reverse complement strand
GCTTCGGGGAACTTCCGTTTCATAGCCAGCACAGCACCCAGGTTGCGCCGGGCATCGACAAAGCGGGGGTTGAGGTCCAGGGACTTGCGGTAAACATATTCTGCGGAGTCCAGTTGCTGGCGCAGGAAATAAATAAACCCGAGATTAGACAACACCTTGTCGTCGTTGGGCCGGTATTTGAGCGCCATCTGGTAATCGGTGTAGGCCTGGTCGTATTCGCCGAGGCGGAAATGGCCCAGTCCCCGGCTGCCGTACGCATCGTGGTATTCGGGGAACAGCTGGATGGCTTTGCTGTGAAAGTCCATGGCTTTTCTTACCCAGGCAGTATCGGTTACCTGACCGGAGTCCTCGTTCAGCCCTTCCTTGATGGTTTCGATGCCGAGGTGATAGTTCAGTTTGGCGCAATTCGGCGAATTCAGGACATCGGCCTTGTACAGCGCATAGCTGTCGTACCAGGCCGGGTTGCGCAGCACGGTTTTTGCACTGTAGGCCAGCAGGATGGCGCCGGCCAGTCCCCACACCAGAGTGCCTTTTCCGCCGGGGTTGGTCACCTGTTGCGCAGCGGGGACCTCCTCCTGTACCTTGATCCCGAAAATTTTGGTGATCAGCCAGGCCAGGGCAAGCACGAAGCCCAGCGACGGGGAATACAGCACACGCTCGCCGTAAGAGGTGCCGATCAGCATCAGCACGTTGCTGAACAGGGAGAAGGAAACAAGGTAAAACAGGATAGCGTAGGCCAGGAAGTGCTTTTTCTTCAGGTTGAGTACTGCCCAGATGAACATGCCGGCATACACAAAGAACCCGGCAAGGGCCCGCCAGTCGGCAAAGGTCACGGGCTTCATTTGCGGGTAGCCCAGGTCGCTGACGAGCGGATGCGGAAACACAAGCGTTTTCAGGTACATGCCGCACATCATAAAGGCGGAAGCAAAGCGGGTAGCAGAGTCCTTTGCGCCGACGATAAAATTATCGAGGGCTGAATACACCTCCGGATAGGCCTGCCCTGCCAGCACGAAATGCCGGATTGTGAGGAAAACCAGGGCCGGGATCAGGAACAAGGCGGAGATCCGCAGGTTTTCGCCCAGGCTTTTATTGGTAAAAAACCAGATCGTGAGCGGGAAAATAGCCAGGAACGTAATCGAACTTTCCTTGGAGAACAGCCCCACGGCATAGGAAACCACTGCCCATACCAGCCACTTGTTCGTCCCCTGTTCAAAATACCGCCAGACACAGTACAAGGACACTGTGCCGAACAGCATGGCGAGGATCTCGTCGAGACTTTTGATATTGGCTACCACCTCCGTATGCACCGGATGCGCCATAAAAAACAGCACGGCCAGGGCGGGCAGGATGGGCGGATAACCCGCCAGAATTCGCCGCCAGGTGATCCACAGCATCCAGCCACTGAAGCCGTACACCAGGGCGTTCATAATGTGGCCAACGGCGGGATTGTCGGGCGACAACTGCCACTGCAACGAAAAAATGAGCAGCGACAGCGGGCGATACAGCGAGCCCGGGCTATTCCAGGCGCCGTAACGGTATTCCGTGGAAAACATGAGCCCGATATTTTTCAAGCCCCCCTTGGTCACCCAGTTCTCCTTAATGACCGAATAGTCGTCCAGGCAATACAGATGCCCGAAGGTATTGAGGTACAGAACGAAGCCCAACGCGGCCGCCAGCAAACCGATCCAGGCCGGTCCCAGGGCAGGTGCAATGTATTGATCCTGTGCAGAGGAAAAGCCGGCTGCTCGCTTGCGGGGTGCGGGTTTTTGCGCTGTTTTGGTCAGTTTTCGCTTAGACATGGCGTATGTTTGAGCATTTCCCGGCGAAAGTAGCAGAAATGTGGGAATTGAGATGTGTTAAGATTTCGCAAAACTCCTTGGAAATCCAAATACAATACCTACTTTTGGAGCCATTTTTAGAAAAAATCTATTCTGATTCACTAAAGTTGTTTCCCATTATGAAAAAAGGGCTTCTCCTCCTCTCCTTCTTCTTTGCCTTGGGTATGGCCGCTGCCAGCGCTCAAAGCTGCCACGGTGCCGCTGCTGCCGGCGCTTCCAAGTCCTGCTGCGCTTCCAAAGCCTCTAAGGCCGCCACGTCGGACGCTTCCATTGAGAAACGCATGGCCGACGACGGCACGGTGTCGTATGTCCGCAAAGAATCGGACGCACAGGGCAATGTAAAATTTGTCAGCGTTCAGTTCGACGAGGCTACCAACACCTTTGTAAATGTTGCTCCGAAAGCCGTTGCCGCCGATGCCAAAGCCGGCATGACGAAAAAATCCTGTGCCGCCGGTGCTTCCAAAGCATGCTGCGCTCAGGGCGCTAAAGAAGGCAAAGCCTGCTGCGCTGCCAAAGCCGCTGCCGGTGACGAAGAGCAGAAGTAAGCGCTGTTCAGAAGCACTTTGCTTGTGAATAAACGATAAAACGCCGCGGGGCTGCCGGATTGATCCGGTAGCCCCGCGTTTTATTTTTCAGGTCACGGTTCCAGGGCCTTTTTCAACTCCGCCAGGTTCCGTTGGATTTCCGCCTGTTGGAACGACTCCAGGATATCGCGTTTTTCCAGTTTGCTCAGGTGGAGGCTCATCGAGGCCTCATTTTCTTTCTTGAGCGGGTGATATACAAAACGGATCACCTTCAGGCGGTTACTACCCAGGACATCATTGAGCAGCAACAGGGCATTGTCCTGATCAAAGTCCTGCATGATGGTAAGGCTGGCCGCCGCGCTGAACGGAGAGATCAGGTTTTCGAGGATGCCCTTGTGATCGCCTTCCTTGATCGGCCGTACCTTTTCCCAGCAACGCACCTGAACGATCACCACACCACCGGTATTCTCCTGTATCCAGTCGCGGAACGTATGAATAAACCGCACGGCCGTCATGACGCCGTAGTTGTCGCGGAAGCCGGCGTCCATGGCCTCCAGTGCCGGATGAGCCGGCAACCAGGCGGGCGGCAGGATGAGGGGATAACTGCAATTCATCCGCAACGCCGTGGTAAAGGCCAGGCTGTCGGCCTGTTGGCCGGCAAAAAGACGGCGAAAATCCACCCCGTCAATTTCAGGCTGAAAATCGCGCAGATGGCTATCCGGCGGGTGCATCAGGTAGGACACGCCCTGCGGGCTGATCAGCAGGCTTCGGGCGTCGTTGAGCAGAAAAGGCGAGATCACCATCATAGGGATCCGGGCCTCGGCCTCATCCTCCCGGTAGTCGGCCAGGCGTTTGTCCAGCACGCCGCGGCAATTTTCGTTCAGCTGGCGCTCAAACAAATACCCGCGGTCTTTGCGGTACGTGAAATTACCGGACCGGAAGGTACAGACCGGATAGAACAGGTCATTGGAAAGAATGGCAAAGGTGACGGGGTTCAGCAGGTCGAGCCCCATATCGTCGATGTATTTGGGGTCGTGGATGGAAACTGGCTCGCCCTTTTGCTGGCGCAGGTAGAGTTCGCGCAGGTAAGCGGCGCCCAGAATGCCGCCGGAAGCGCCACTGAAGAGGGCCGTCTGCCGCATCAGGCGCCCTTCCGTGGCCGCATCGGCATGTTGCAGGGTCTGCATGGTCCACAGGGAAGAGCGCATGCCCCCGCCGCTGACGCAGACGAAAACGATCTTTGGCCGTTCGATACCGGCCGCCCGGTTTCGGGCCAGCCATTTCTCCAGGATCCCGATGGTATTGGCCTTGTCGCGCGCTACGGTGTCGGGATTGCAGAGCGCTTCCAGAGCTTTATAGGAGTACTCCGCGCGGTTTTCCGAGCGGTAATCGAGGCCGTAAGCGCGATTACGGTAGTGGAAAAAGCCCATCCCTGTGGTGTAATTCACCACTACCATCAGCAGGATAAATACCAGCGTTCCCCAATGGCGAAACCAGAATACAATGGCGCCAAACAAGGCCATGACCATGCTGGCCAGCAAAAATATGGTAGCCCCGGTAGGTATGCGTGCCCATTGTTGCTCCATGAACAGGCCGAGGATCATGAGCAGCACAATGGCGATCAACTGTACCAGCACGGCATTCAAGTGGTTTTGGCGAAATACCCGGCCCAGGATCTCCGGGCTGTAATGCGATACACTGCGCACCGGACGAAAACGCAGTTGCTCGGTGAGGTACGTATCGACCCGCCAACGGGTAGCGCCGGCCCGGATTTCCCACAACGTAGGCATGCGGTAGCCGGGGGCAAGCAGCCGGCCTCCGGGTGTGGGAGCAAACTGCCCGGGCTGCAAAAACGCGGCAATGTTCTTGTTCGTCAGATGGAGGTATGCGACCAGGGCAACGAGCGTGGCGCCCATCCCGCATAACAAACCGGCGACGTTGCGCAGGATCGGCCAAAAATCGGTCAGCTCATCGTGCCCCTGAAAGCGGATAGTAGCGATCAGGTAGGTGCTTACAAAGAGCAGGGGGATGATACTGTTGTTCAGCCCAAACTTGGTGAATGGCGCATTCAGGGTCGCCAGGAAGGGAAAACGGTGCGCGCTGAGCAAATAGGTCGTCAGGTTCCAGATCAGGAAAAACATACCGCAGGCTCCTCCCGTCAGGAAAAAACTCCAGAAATTGACCTCCCCATGGTATTCCGGCGTGAGCAACAGATAATACACCCCGTAGAACCGCCCTGCCACGCCAGTCATCAACAGAGCCAGCAGCACCCACAAACCGATCAGCACCAAGTGATTGCGCAAATGCAGAAGCACAAGCCGGACTGGAAAAGAGTAGTATAAGGAGCGCGATCGCAGCATAGTTTACATTTGTACGTATCCGGCTGCCGGTAGTCCGTTATTTCCCTACCCGCTGCAATCCCGAAAAGTACAACTGAATACCGATGGATATCGAAAACTGGTTGGTATTTGTCGTCATTTTTTGGGTCACGCCGTTCTGGGTAGTGTTAAACCGGCTTCGGGCAAAGTTATATTTAAACAGCGTTTCAATCCCTAATGCATCGTTTGAAAAGATGGTAAATCCCGGGCCAAACCCGAATGCGACGATGTTGGTACTGACGCTTTGCGGCTGCCCGCCTATGATCAGGTCGTCAGAAGAGGTGCCGAAGCCGAAGTTACATTCCATCATGACGGCCTTGTCTTCGCCAAAGGGCAGGTAATACCGGAAGAAGGGACCAAACAGCAGGTCGGTATCCTCATTTTTATCTTCATTGGGCTGTTTTTCCCGGCTGGAAGTGTAGTCCATACCAACACCGAGTACGAAATTGTCGTACAGAAAATAGCCGACGTGCGGGGCGATGTTCCACTGGAACGATTCCGGGCCGTCGCCCACCTTGTCGCCTTCCGAAACCGTGGACGTATTGGAAGAAAAGCCCAATGCCGTGCCGATCACGAAATTGCCGCGTTCGGTAAAATCCTGTGCCTTTCCGGCCGCAGGCAGCAGCAGCAAGGCAATAAACGCGCAAATTATATTTAAAGCGGCCTTTTTCATATCTCCTTGATTTAGTGAATGATGCAACAAAAGATGCCCATTTGATCACCAAATCAAATGATAAGAATCAAAACCAGCCTTGATCTTGGTCAAAAACGCTAGTACGCCCGTGCGTCGCTGTTCTCCATAAAGTTCATAAAAGCCCGGTTGACCACCCGGTTGCCGCCCGGCGTGGGATAGCGCCCCGAGAAATACCAGTCACCCCGGTGTTTCGGGCAGGCTTCGTGCAATCCTTCGATGGTTTGAAAGATGACCTGCACTTCGGTTTTTATGCCTTTGGGCGTGACGAGTTTGGCTATTCGCTGGCTGATCTCGCAATACCCGAAGTGGTTGTACAACGGCATCACTTCGTTCTGGATCATCTCGACCGGCAGGTTTTCCGATGCCTTGCAGCGCTGGTAAGCTTCCTGAAGCAGGTGCTCCCGACCGCTTTCCTGCAACAATTGCACCAGTGCCTGGAAAGCCACAAAGTCCTTCATTTTGCTCATGTCGATACCGTAGCAATCGGGAAAGCGGATTTGCGGTGCACTGGAGAGCACGATGATCTTTTTCGGATGGAGGCGGGCCGTAATGGTCACGATACTGTCGCGCAGGGTCGTGCCGCGCACGATGGAGTCGTCGAGCAGGACGAGCGTGTCCTTGTTGTTTTCCACCAGGCCGTAGGTCACGTCGTACACATGACTGACCATGCTGTGCCGGCTCTTGGTGTCGGCAATAAAGGTGCGCTGTTTTTCGTCCTTGTGCACCAGTTTTTCCACGCGGGGCCGGCGTTCGAGGATAGCGGCCAGTTTTTCCGGATTGAATTTTTTGCTCTCCTTTAATTTGAGGATCTCCTCCATTTTCCAGGCGTTGAGCGCCTTGTCCAGGCCTTCGGCCAAACCGTAGTAGGCCGCTTCTGCCGTGTTGGGGATATAGGAAAACACGGTATGTTCCAGGTCGAAATCGACCGCCTCCAGCACGGGTTGGGCAAGCAGTTCGCCCAGCCTTTTGCGCTCCTGGTAAATTTCGCGGTCATTGCCCCGGCTGAAATAGATCCGCTCGAAGGAACAGGCCCGGTGTTCGCGGGGTTCGGAAAAAGGCAGCTCGCTCACGGCGCCATGGCCTTTGATGATCAGCCCGTGCCCGGGTTTCAATTCTTTTACCAGGCCATATTGGACGTTAAAGACCGTTTGAATGGCTGCGCGCTCGGAAGCGCCCACCACGATCTCATCATCCTGGTACCAGAATGCCGGGCGGATGCCGTTGGGGTCGCGGATAAGGAATGCGTCGCCATGGCCGATGAGGCCGCCGAGCACATATCCGCCGTCGAATTTCTTGCAGGCGCGCCGCAGCAGGCGCTGAATGTCGAGGTTTTCGAAGATGAGCTGGTTAATGTCCTGGTTGGAATAGCCGTCGGGTTTGTACCAGGTATGCAGGCGCTGCACCTCGTCGTCGAGAAAGTGCCCCATTTTTTCGAGCACGGTCACCGTGTCGCTTTTTTCCTTGGGGTACTGGCCGAGGTCGACGAGTTCCTGGAACAGCTCATCCACGTTGGTCATGTTGAAGTTGCCGGCCAGAAGCAGGTTGCGGTTGATCCAGTTGTTTTGGCGGTGAAAGGGGTGTACCCGTTCGATGCTGTTGTCGCCGTGGGTGCCGTAGCGCAGGTGGCCCATGAGCACCTCGCCGGCATAGGGGGCATTGGCTTTAAGCCAGGCGGGGTCGTTGCGCTGTTCGGGGGTGAGCTGGTTCAGCCGGCCCCATACCATGTCGAACAAGTCGCTGAGGTAATTTCCGGGGGCATTGCTGCGTTTACGGCTGATGTAGCGGTCGCCGGGCGTGGGATTGAGTTTGATGGTTGCCAATCCGGCGCCATCCTGCCCGCGGTTGCGCATCTTTTGCATGAGCAGCTGCAGCTTTTGAAGGCCGTAGAAGACCGTGCCGTATTTTTTGTGGTAATAATCAAGGGGTTTGAGCAGTCGCAGGACGGCGATGCCACATTCGTGCTGGATCTGGTCACTCATTGTGTGGGAAGAGAAATTATAAAGACGGGCGCTGCAAAGGTACGATGCTTAAAACACAACGCCAATCTTAACAGTATTTGGATGAGATAGTTTTTACATTCCGGGGCCGGGTTGATTGATATAATTAATGTAGCCCCCTACTTACTCGATCTCAAGTAAGATATTTGCACCGCTGACTGACCCTTCCTATGAATATGGAAACAAAAAAACGCCGTCCCCTTTGGCTCCGCATCTTCCTCTTTGCACTGCTGATTCTGGGCATCCTCGTCCTCGCACTGATCGGTATTGCCGCTGTTTTCAATGAACAGATCACCCGCAAGGTGCTGGCCGAGGTGGGCAAAGGCCTGAAAACCGAACTCCAGGTAAGCGATGCCGGGCTCTCCCTGCTCAAAGGCTTCCCCAACGCCTCCGTCAACCTGAGCGATGTACGCCTGAAAGACGCCTTCGGCGGCTACCTGCTGGCCGCGCGCGAAGTGTCCTTCCGCTTCGATGTGCGGAGCCTGTTCGGCGACCGTATCGACATCAAACGCATCAGTATCAGCGGAGGCGGCATCCGGGTGCGGATCAATGAACGCGGAAAAGCCAACTACGAGATCTTTAAGGACAGCGGCACGGAGGAAGACAGCGATCTGCGTATCGACCTGGAAGACGCCGAACTGCAAAACCTGCTCCTTTCCTTCCAAAACGCCAAAACCAAACAAACAGCCGAAGCCAACCTGCGCAGCGCCGGATTTGCGGGCAACTTTTCCGCACGGCAGTTCAGCCTCTCCAGTCAGGCCGACCTCACCGTGTCGCGCCTGCAAATGGACCAGACCCGGTACCTGCTTGGCGAAACCGTGCGCTACAACGCCGTGCTGGCCATTGACCTCGACAAGGACCTCTACGATTTCCAGAACGTGGACCTGACTGTAGGCGGCAATACCTTCACGGTGGAAGGCATCGCCGTGAATAAACCGGCCTACACCGACCTCAACCTGAAACTGCGCAGCAAGGAAGGCGACGTGTCCGTACTCTTCGACCTGCTGCCCGAGCCCTACCACAGCTATTTCAACGATTTTCAGAGCAGCGGCACCTTCGACTTCAACGGCTTTGTCCGGGGCCGGGCCAGCACCACGCTGACCCCCACCGTGGGCGTTGAGATGACCCTGCGCAACGGCCAGCTGAGCGCTGAAAAACTCCAGAGCCCCCTGCGCAACGTATCATTCCGGGCAGTGTACAGCGACCCGCCGGGCAGCGGCGGCGAACTGGAGATCTCGGACTTCCGGGGCAGCTTCGGCGGCGAGCCGATCGCACTCGACCTGAAGATCAGCAAACTCGACGATCCGCTGATCGACTTCCAGTGCCATGGCGCACTGCCTATGGCAGCCGCTTATGGACTGCTCGACAACCCGGCTGTCAGTGGCGGCGACGGCATTGTGCGGATCAACCACCTGTCCGTGCAGGGACGCTATGCCGATATGACCGACATGGGCCGCATCAGCAGGGTGCGGGTCAGTGGCGAGATGCAATTCGATGGCGCCGGCATCACCTACAACCGCGTGCCCCTGGCCCTGCAATCGGGCCGCCTCCTGGTGGAAGACAACCTCCTGGTGCTCGACAGCCTGCAGATCCGGACCGGGAACAGCGACTTCGCCCTCCGCGGCAGCGCCCGCAATCTGCTGCCGGTTTTGTTTGCGGATTCGCTCAACACCAGCGACGCCCTGCTCGAGTTCAATGCCGGTTTGCAGAGCAACCGGTTCGATATTACCCAACTCATCGACATGCTCTCCGTTCAGGAGGCCGAAGCCCCGGGCGGGCAAGCAGAACTGGACTCCCTCCGCACCGCCGCCAACCTGCACCGGCAGCGGCTGACCGATAAACTGCAGGGAACCTTTGAGGCGAATTTCGGCTCGTTTGTTTACAACAAAATAGAAGGGAAAAACTTCTCCGGGCGCCTTGCCTTCGACCACAACCAACTGGCCATCGACGGCAATACCGAAACCATGCAGGGCGCCGTCCAGCTCGACGGAATGGCCTATTTCGCCATAAGCCCCACGCTTAAAATGCGCATCACCGCCCGCGATATCGACCTGCAGACCTGCATGGCCCAATGCGAAAATTTCGGACAGGATGTCGTTACCGATGACAATATGCGCGGCCGCCTGTCGGGCCGGCTGGTCCTCTGGGCCTTCTGGAACGAACGCAACGAATTCCTGATGGACAAACTCCGCGCCTATGCCGACGTATCTGTGGCCAACGGCGAACTCGTTAACCTGAAAATGCTGGAAGACTTCTCCAGCTTTATCCATATCGAGGACTTGCGCGAAGTGCGTTTCACCCACATGCAGAATTACCTCGAGATCAACAAAGAGCGCCTGCTTATCCCGGCCATGTTCATTCAGAGCAACGCGATCAACCTCACGCTGTCCGGCACACATACGTTCAATAACGATATCGACTACAAGATCAAGGTAAATGCCGGCCAGCTGCTTGTCAACCGGATAAAGAGTCATGACAACGACCTCGAGCCCCTGCCGGCACAGAAGGGCTGGTTCAATATGTATTACACCATCGCGGGCAATCTGGATCAGTACGATATGAAACGCGGGAAGAAGGCCGTGAAGGCCGAATTTGAGCGCAGCGAAGCCCGCAAGAAAAATATCGCCGATGCGATCAATCAGGAGTTCGGCAACGGAAGTTCCGCGCCGCCCCGGGAAGCAGACGATACGGAATACCTGGACGAGATAACCGGAGGAAGCGGGAGAAATTAGGTCATTTCTTCTTGAAATCCCCGTTCTTCCAGGCTTTGAAGAACTGGGCCCAGGCCAGCGGGCTGAAGATGTTCATGGGCGGCGTTTGACCGAGATACACGTATTCCCGGGTTTGCTGGCGCAGGTAAAAGTTGGCGCTTTCGCGACCGCCGTAAGGAACGATATCCGGATTCTTGCGCGCTTCGGCCAGGTATTCATTGGCCACGTTCTCGGCAGCGATGCGCTGCAGTTCGGGCGTGACGTCCATTTTCAGGAACTCGATCTTGAAATGTTCCTTGGAGGGCCAGGGAAAAATGACCGCTTCCGGCAGTGTGAGCGTATCCTGGGCCATGATCTGGACAATGGAATAGCGGTCCTGCGTGAGCGTATCGGGCACTGTTTTCGTAACCGGCTCGAAACCAATGCAATTGAAACGGATCACATCGCCTTTTTCCACCACGATGGTAAAAAAGCCGCGGTAATCCGCATAGGTACCCCGTTTTTTCTGCGGCAGAAAAACACTGGCATAGGGCACCGGCACCATGTTGCCGTCCATATTGGTAATAACCAGGCCGGAAAACTGGATCAGTTTTTTCGGCTCCTTGCCGGCGTCTTTTTGCGGCTCCTGTGCTGCTGCCTGTGTTGTCAGGACCAAGGCGAAAAAAAACAGAACGATCGAACGTATCACTGGGTGAACTATTTATCGGGTGAAAAAAGGAAATATCCTTCCGGGGCTGAGGCGGAACAAAGATACAATGCAGTAACGCTCGGGCTGTGGCTTTGTTTCATTTTTTATCGGCGGCCGGTGGCCTAAGAAACGCCCGGGGATTTCGGTTCGCTGCCGGGAGGAGGGAATAATTACGCCATTCTGCCGGCAGTATGCTGTGCCGCGTAATCGAAATATCCTGTAATCCGGGCTTGCCGGCATTTTGTCCGGTTTATACATTTTTACCGCGGGCGGGCTTACCGCAGTTGAATTCCACCGCCTGACGCCCGACGGCCACTGTCTCGCACAATTTGTTACCTTTGCGCCCGTTTTTCGTTTTTAAGATATTATACCAATCTGTTCAACACAATTTAAACGAATGATTCGCAAGACATTTTTTCTTTTCGCGGCTCTGTGCTGCAGCGCCTTTACCCTGTTCGCGCAGACAGATCCGATGAAATACGGCCACATGAATCTGGGCAATTTACTGCAAGAGATGCCGGAAACTGCCGCAGCAGAGGCGAAGTTGCGGGTGGTGGCCGACAGCCTGAGCACTCTGGACAGTGTGAAGACCTCCGCCTTCCAGGCCGCCTACCTGCTGTTGAAACAACAATATGATGCCCGCGAACTTACGGCGGTACAGGTACAGCAGCGCCAGGCAGAGTTGGAGAAGCAACGCCAGGAAATCCAGGCTTTTGAGGAAAACGCACAAAAACTGATCGAAGCAAAGCGCGAGGAAACCCTCCAGCCGATCCTGAAAAAAATTGACGATGCCATCAAAGCCGTAGCAAAGGAAAACGGATTTATGATGATCTTCGACATCAGTACGGGCTCCATGCTCTTTGCCTCCGAAACGATCGACGTGACCCCAATGGTTAAGAAGAAACTTGGAATATAGGATACGCGCCGGACTTTATTAGTTTTGCGCTTCCTTTTGTCAGACAACGCCCCCCGATGCGGCTGTGTCTGTATCGAAAACATATCTTTCTACGATGAATTCCTTCAAAACGCTTAACAACCTGACCGGGTGGCTGGTCTTTGCCGTGACGGCGCTCGTGCTGGGCGCTGCAGCTGAACCAACGGGCAGTCTTTGGGACTGCGGCGAGTTTATCGCCGGCGCATACAAACTGCAAGTGGTGCACCCGCCGGGCGCGCCGATCTTCCTTTTGGTTGGCCGCATGTTTGCCTGGGTGGGCAGTATGGTATCCGACGATCCTTCTGCGATTGCCTACGCCGTCAACCTGCTTTCGGCCCTGAGCACAGCAGTGGGCGCTATGTTTATCTGCTGGTCGACGACCATTCTGGCCCGTTTGGTCCTGGTAGGTCGCGAGGGCGAGCCGACGCAGGGGCAGGTGATTGCCATGATGGGCGCCGGCCTGGTAGCCGGCCTGACCATGGCATTTACGTCTTCCGTCTGGTTTTCTGCCGTAGAAGGCGAGGTGTACGCCATGTCCACCTTTTTCACCTGCATGACGCTCTGGGCCGTCCTGAAATGGTATCAGCTGCCGGATACGGCCGATGCCGACCGATGGCTGGTATTTGCGTTTTATTCGGTGGCGCTGTCGATCGGCGTGCACCTGCTGAGCTTGCTGACCTTCCCGGCGCTGGCCATGTTTTACTATTTTAAAAAAGCAAAACAACCCACCGTATTCAACACGCTGGTGGCGGCAGGTATCGGGGTGGCTTTCATTGTTGGACTTCAGTATTTCATCATAGCGGGTATCCCGCGTCTTTGGGCTACGTTTGACCGCTTCATGGTCAACGGGCTGGGCATGCCGTTTCACAGCGGCTTGCTGCTGGTATTTCTGCTTTTCGGCGGGGTGTTATGGTACGGCCTGCGCCGGGCACGACAAACAGGCAATGGCCTCCTGCAGCGCCTGGTGGTGGCTATCGGCGTCGTCGTGATCGCCTACACCTCCTTCGGCATGGTGGTCATCCGGGCTAATTCCAACCCGCCGATCAACATGAACGACCCCTCCGACGCGCTCCGTCTCCTGCCCTACCTCAACCGCGAACAGTACGGCGAACGCCCGCTCCTGCGCGGCCCCAGCTTCGATGCGCAACCTATCGGACTGAAAACCGAACCGCGCTACGGCCGGGTGGGCGACCGCTACGAGATCGTGGACGAAAAGATTGATTACGATTACTCGCCGGCCAGCAAAACCCTGTTCCCGCGTATGGGCGACTACTCTCAGGGGCGTCCGCAACTGTACCGGCAATGGATCAAGAAAAACTCCGGCTCACCTACCTTTGCCGACCAGATCGAGTTTTTCTGGAAATACCAGCTCGGCTGGATGTACTGGCGCTATTTCATGTGGAATTTTGCCGGCCGTGAAAACGGCGAACAGGGCTATTACGCCTGGGACCCCAGCGCCGGCAACTGGATCAGCGGGATTTCCTTTATTGACGAACCCCGCGTCGGCAGCGACAAGGAAATGCCGGAATTCATGAAAAACAACCAGGCCCGGAACAAGTACTACATGATCCCCTTCCTGTTGGGGCTGCTGGGCCTGTTCTTCCATTACCAACGCCGGCCCCGCGATTTCGCGGCGATCATGGCGCTGTTCATTATCACGGGTATCGGCATCATCGTGTACTCGAACCAGCCGCCCAACGAGCCGCGTGAACGCGATTACGTACTGGCCGGTTCCTTCTTCACCTACGCCATCTGGATCGGCCTGGCGGTGACCGCTTTGTACGATCTCTTCAGTAACCGGCTGCGCCTGCCTGGCGCAGCCGCCGGAGGAGCAGCCGCGCTGCTGGCCTTGTCGGCGCCGCTGCTTATGGTGACCCAAAACTGGGACGACCACAGCCGCGCCAAGCACTACGCCAGCCGCGACTATGCCAGCAACTTCCTCCAGTCCTGTGCCAAAGACGCGATCATATTCACGTACGGCGACAATGATACCTACCCGCTCTGGTACTGCCAGGAGGTGGAAGGCATTCGCACCGACGTGCGGGTGGTCAACCTCTCCCTGATCGCCGTCGACTGGTACATCGCCCAGCTGCGCCGCAAGGTGAACGATTCCCCGGCTATCGACATGAGTATCCCGCAGGAACAACTGCGCGGCTACCGGCGCATACAGGTGCCGTTCTACAACCCTTCGGGCAAAGAACCGGAAATGACGCTCCAGCAAGTGTTGAAATTTATCGGAGAAAACCACCCCGTGCCGGCACAGGGTGGCCGCGATTTTGACTCCTACGTGCCCACCCACAAACTGGCCATTCCGGTCAACAAACAAGCCATGCTCGCCAAGGGGCTGCTCTCGCCCGCCGACAGCAACGCGGTGGATACCATCCATTTCGACCTGGGCGAGAAATCCTTCCTGATCAAAGACGACATTGCCATCCTCGATATCGTCGCGTCGAACTTCGACAAGCGTCCGATCTACTGGGCCGTCACGACCCGCGAAGAGAAACTGCTCGGCCTGGCCGACTACCTGCAGCTCGAAGGCCTCGGCCTGCGGCTCATACCGGTACGGTCGCGCAGCGAAGGCGGCAGCTTCGGCATCATCGGCAGCGGCCGTGTGGCCACCGATATCGCCTACGACAATATCATGAACAAATGGCGTTGGGGTAATTTTGACAAGGAGCGGCTTTTTGTGGACCGTTCCTACATGCCCAGCCTGCAGACCATGCGCGTCGCAATGATCCGGGTCGCCCGGCAGCTGATCACGGAAGGGAAAAAGGACAAGGCTGAAGCGCTGACGGATAAATATTTCGAGGTGTTCCCGTCCTTCAACTTCCCATACGACCAGTTTTCCGCTTATATGGCCGATATCTACGCCCGGGCAGGGGCCAAGGAAAAGGCCGCTGAGAAGATACGGGCCGTTGCCAAAACACAGGAAGAACTCTTGCGCTATTACAAATCGCAATCACCGGAGATGCAACTGGGCTACGAACAGGATTTCCGTTTCGCCGCCAGCACCGCACAAACGCTCATGGGTATTGCGCAAATGATGCAGGACGAGCCCCTGCGGCAGGAACTGGAAAACCAGTTTGCGCCCTACCTGCCTACCGGGCCGGCTATACCGCCTATGCCGCAGTAGTTTAGCAGTTGAAATTTTATTCCGCGAAGGCGCAAAGAGGCTAAGGTTTGACCTGAGTTTCTTTGCGCCTTCGCTGTTAATAACAGCTGTTTGCAGCGAAGCAAACGCACTCCCTTAAACTACGCGTTTTCCCGTTTCGCCGGGGTACTCCAAAAGGCTTGTCCAAGCCGTAGAAAATCGCCAATTTTACCGCATGGCTGATCCATTGGGCAATATACCGGAAACAGGCAGGCTTCGCAGACTGCTCCACACGGTCATTTTCGAGGCCGACACCCCCGCGGGAAAAGCGTTTGACCTGATCCTGCTGGGCCTGATCCTGCTCAGCATGGCGGTGGTGATGCTGGAAAGCGTGGAGCGGCTTAGCGAACAATACGGCTATTGGTTCCGAAGGGTGGAGTGGGTCCTCACGGTGTTGTTCACGATTGAATATATCCTGCGTATTTATTCGGTAAAAAAACCGCTGCACTACATCGGCAGTTTTTACGGCGTTATCGATTTTGTTTCCATCCTGCCGGCCTATCTGAGTATTTTCTTCACCGGCGCTCAGCTGTTCATGGTCGTGCGGGCGCTGCGCCTGCTGCGCGTATTCCGGATCCTGAAACTGGTGTATTACCTGGACGAGGCGCGGATGCTTGCCCGGGCCCTGTACACCAGCCGGGGCAAGATCTCGGTATTCCTGTTTTTTGTGGTGTTGGTCGTCATCATCGTCGGCTCTCTCATGTATCTCGTGGAAGGCCCCCGCAACCCGGGCTTCAGCAATATTCCGGTGAGCATATACTGGGCTATCGTCACCCTGACCACTGTGGGCTTTGGCGACATCACGCCCCAGACCGGCCTTGGCCAGATGTTGTCGGCCGTGGTGATGATCCTGGGCTATGCCGTGCTGGCCGTGCCGACCGGCATCGTAACCATGGAACTGGTAAAAGGCCGGCAAACCGTAGCCCGCGCCTGCCCGAATTGCAGCCGGGAAGGCCATGACGACGACGCCCGGTTTTGTAAATATTGCGGATGCGATATCGAGGCGTAACGATTCCGCGTTGAAAACGGTTTTTACAAGGGTGTTACATTCTTTTACAGGGTAAACAACCTGCTTTTGGGGCAGTACGGTCAACTTTGACCCTTCTTGGTATCAAACCAAACATTTATCTACCCATGTCAAAACTGTTTTTTCTTT
>CAYVDV010000066.1:3870-16125 GCA_964450465.1 uncultured Saprospiraceae bacterium | reverse complement strand
GCTTCACCGACCTGATCGAGTGGGTGATGGAAATCCCTAACTTTGAGGGCAAACGGGAAGACTGCACAGAAGCACACCTGGAGCAAATCCAGGCCAAATGGGTTTACGAATGGAGAGACAACAACTAAATACCCCCAACGCACAACTGCCGGCCTCCGGAGGAGAAACCGCCCTCGAACTGGTCCATTTGTTCGACAAACTTCAGGCCGTACGCGCGTTTATTCTCGACGTGGACGGAGTCATGACGGATAACTCCGTACACGTTACCGAAAGTGGCGAGCAGTTGCGCCGGATGAGTATCCGCGACGGCCTGGGGCTAAAGATCGCCCTGAAAAACGGCTTCCAGGTCTGTATCATCACCGGCGGACGCTCGCAGGGCGTGATCAAACGCCTGTCCGGACTGGGTATCGAACATATCTATTCCGGGATTGAGGATAAATGGCCGGTTTTCCAGCAGTTTCTTCAGCATTTCAATCTGAAAGCCAACGAAATCTGTTACATGGGCGACGACCTGCCCGACCTTCAGATCCTCCGGAAGGTGGGTTTTTCAGCCTGCCCGGCCGATGCTATTCCGGAAGTGCGCAATGTTGTCGATTATATTTCACCGGTCGCCGGCGGCAACGGGTGCGTACGCGATGTGCTGGAAAAAGTGCTGAAGGTTCAGGGCAAGTACCTGATGGATTAAACCTCAGCGGATAGCCCTGGCGAAAAACCCGGTGGAATATATGGTCCGGGCGCCCTACCTTTAAGCCGTATTTTCTCCGAACACCGGAGTCAATTCCGCGAACGTGAACCAACTGTTGGCACTCCCCCGGCTGTTACGGTTGCCAAACCTGCTTATTGTTTTATTAAGCCAATGGCTGCCGTACTGGTATATCCTGCGCCCGGCTATCCTGCGCGCGGGGGCGATCCCTGTATTAACAGAACGCAGCTTCGGCCTGATCGCTGCCGCCACGGTGCTGACCACCCTCGCCGGTTATGTCATCAACGATTATTTTGACCGCGAGATCGACGCGATCAATCGCCCGGAACGGGTGGTGGTAGGCCGGCACATTCCATCGGGGATCGTTTTACTGATCTACCTGGGCCTGACGGTGATTGTCCACCTGATCGCCCTGCGCATCTACCTGCTTCTTCCGGAACCCAAGTCGTTCTGGCCGCTGCTCGTCTTCCCATTGGTTTCCTTTTTTCTTTTTTTATACGCCTGGCAGATGAAATGCACGCCGATCATGGGCAACGTCCTGGTATCGCTGATGTGTGGCGCGGTACCTGCCATTCCCATATTTCCCGAAGAACGCGCGCTGTGGCTGGCTTCTTTTCTGCAGCCGGAGGCTATCTACCAGGCTACCGGTCTGGTGTGGCTTTATGCCGTATTTGCCTTTGCCATAAACCTCCTGCGCGAGCAGGTGAAAGACCTCGAGGATTTTCAGGGGGATGCCGCCTGCGGCTGCAATACACTGGCAGTGATCAAGGGACTGCGTTTTGCCAAAAAACCGGCCAGCCTGATCGGCATCCTTGTGTCGGGGTTGATCGCTTTGCTGCTTTTCTACTGGGGAAAAACCGGCGTGCCGGACTGGCAAATCGGCGCCGGCGTCGTCTTGCTCTTTATTCCCTCCCTGCTTGCCAACGGTATGATCTACATGGCCACAACGAGGCGGCATTATACCTGGGCCAGCCGTTGTATCAAACTGATCATGCTGGCCGGCTTGTTCTTGCTTCTGCGCTCCTGGCCGGACGATCCCTTTGCCGCCCTCCAACTGGTATTGCGCTAACGGAACAGTGCTGGCGAATACACTGGCTCCGACTTGAAAAAATTTTAGAAATTTACGCACTGCATGTTTTTGAATCGCCCGTTGATCCTGGTTTCCAAAAGCCCCCGGCGCAGCCAACTGCTCCGGGAAGCCGGCTTTGACTTTTCGGTACACGGCCTGGATGTCGATGAAAGTTTTCCGCCGGAAATGCCGGTGGAAGACGTAGCCGTCTATCTTGCGCGCCGGAAAGCCCTCGCCGGCCGGCACCTGGTCAAAGACCGGGAGATCCTGCTCTCCGCCGATTCGGTCGTCATCCTGTACGGACAGATCTACAACAAACCGGAGGATTACGAGGATGCCTTTCGCATGATCCGCCTGCTTTCCGGAGCACAACATACCGTCATCACGGGAGTTTGCCTGCTGAGCGCTGAGCAGGAACGCTTTTTTTCCGACAGGTCGGAAGTGTTTTTTGATACGCTCAGCGATGAAGAGATCGACTATTACATCCGGACCTGCCGCCCCTTCGACAAAGCCGGCGCCTACGGGGTACAGGAATGGATCGGCCATTGCAAAATCCGTCGGATTGAGGGCACTTATACCAATGTCATGGGCCTGCCCGTCCATCGCGTGTATCAGGAATTACAGCACTTCCAATGAGCAAACGGATCCTTTGCACGGTTACCAATGATCTGACCTATGACCAGCGGATGCACCGCATTTGTACAACCCTGGCCCAAAACGGGTATCAGGTAACACTGATCGGCCGGAAACTCCCGCACTCGCTGCCGCCCGATACGGCGCCTTTTGCCCAACACCGCCTCCCTTGCCGGTTCAACAAGGGATTCCTGTTTTATGCCGAATTCAACCTGCGCCTCTGGTGGCTCCTGATGCGCACACCGTACGATGCTGTTTGCTCGGTTGATCTGGACACGCTGCCGGCCGGCTGCCTCGCCACGCTGCTGCGCCGAAAAAAGCGGGTGTTCGATGCGCATGAATATTTCACCGAAGTACCGGAAGTGACCGGCCGGCCCTTCGTGAAACTATTCTGGTCTGTTGTTGCCGGTTGCTGCCTGCCCTTTTATCGCCATGCCTATACCGTGGGCCCGGCACTGGCTGCCATTTTCAGCAAAAAATACGGCTTGCCGTTCTCCGTAATCCGCAATGTCCCCAACCTGGAAAGCCAATCCCCCAAACTCCCGGGCACGGCAAATATCCTGTTGTATCAGGGCGCACTCAATGAAAGCCGGGGTATTGAACAACTACTGGAAGCCATGCAACAACTCGAAGGCGTGGAACTTTGGCTCGCCGGCGAAGGCGACCTGTCCGATGCCCTTCGGCAAAAAGCACGGGATCTTGGGCTCAAGGATAAAGTCCGGTTTCTCGGCTTTGTCAAACCGGCCGACCTGAAAACACTGACCCGGCAGGCCTGGCTGGGACTGAATGTCCTGGAAAACAAAGGCCTGAGCTATTACTACTCCCTGGCCAACAAGTTTTTTGATTATGTGCATGCGGAAATACCGGTGCTCACCATGGATTTCCCCGAATACCGGGCTCTGAACCGCGAGTACGAAGTGGCCATACTGCTGGACTACCTCTCGGCAGACGCCATAGTCGGTGCCGTCCGGCACTTGCAACAGCATCCGGAGCACTACGAACGCCTTTGCGCTGCGACCCGTCAGGCCCGTCAGGCCTGGAATTGGGAGCGGGAAAAAACGGCGCTGCTCGACTGCTGGAATGCTGTATTCGAATAATTTTTTCGCCCCTCCCAACCTTTTCCAACCGGCCTCCTGTCTTTAAAACAAAAGACAAACACCATGATTATTACTCGCTTGCTTATTGCTGCACTTTTTGCCCTGAGCCTGGCCGCCTGCGAGAAAAGCCCGGATACGGAGCATCAATGTCCGGACGGCGTGACAGTCACGTTTCGCGACCTGAGCGGTCTCGATGGCTGCGGTTATGTGCTGGAACTGGCCGACGGTACCCGGCTGGAAGTTGCCAACCTGAACGAGTTGGACATCACTCCGGAAGACGGCTTAAAAGTACGGGTAAAATACAGTGCCCCCCTTGATATGGCCAGCATTTGCATGGTTGGCCCCATTGTACGGGTGGAATGTATCGCACTCCTGCAAAAGTAGCAGCATGGAATTTGGCCGGCATTTGCCGGCCGGAGGTTCCGGTTGACCCCCGCGTGCGGGCGGTCAACTTTTTTTTTGCTTTTTGGGTACAGGCAAGCGGAGATCCGGATTGATACTGCGGGAAAGCCCGAGGTAAAGTTCGCGCCAGGCAGGGTGCTGTTGCAGCCATTCGAGATGCCGTTGAATAGTATCCGTATCCCCCCGCATGGCCGGACCGGTCTGCATAAGGGCCGGGGAGTTCTGCAGGGCCTTGGCCAGCGTTTCCTCCATGAGAGGATGGAGCAATTCAAACGGCAGATCCTTTTCCTCCAGGATCTGTTCCGCGATAGCAAAACAGTGGTTGGCGAAGTTGTTGGCAAATACCGCGGCGACATGCAGGACCGCCCGCTGTTCATCGGTAACCTGATACACCAGATTTCCGATCACCTTGGCGATCTTTTTTAATACCAACAGGTCGTCGTTTGAATGCGCATCCACGCAAAACGGGATCCGGGACCATACCGGGGTACGCTCGGTGGAGAACGACTGCAACGGGTAAAACACCCCGTACCGGTGGAAAAAAGGCGCGAGTACAGCGCCCGGGGTTGCGCCCGAGGTATGGGTCACCAAAGCATTTGGAACATGGGAGGCAAGCACCCGGGCCACTTCGGCGATAGCGTCGTCACGGACAGCCAGCAACACCCAATCGGCATCCGTCCGGATATCCGACCAGTTATCCGACCAGGCGGCGCGCAATTGTTCGCCCAGCAGCCGGGCGGGTTCTGCCGAGCGATTCAGCACCTGTACAATATTCATTCCCTTTGCCCGCAAACGCTTGCCCAGGTGGAAGGCTATACGCCCTGCGCCGACCAATACGATATTACCAGGTATGTTCATTTTCTTCATCCACCTTTAATAACCTCCCGCTGCATCGTCGCCACGGTCATCTGCCACTGCCTGTATCCTGCCATCCGGAGCAATAAAAATAGCCTCTACACGGCCAATAGCCGACCGCACCCTGACTTCGTGGCCCATCTTGGTCAGCTGTTCAATCGTCTCCTCTGAGAACGCGCCTTCTTCGATCTGGATTACATCGGGCAGCCACTGATGGTGAAAACGCTTGGCGTGGACGGCTTCCGGCAGGGGCAGCCCAAAGGCGTACACATTCAGGATTACCTGAAACACAGAGGTCGGGATTGTGGTGCCGCCCGGTGTGCCGACCACCAGGGATAGCCGGCCGTTTCGGGTCACAATAGTGGGTGTCATGCTGCTGAGCGGCCGTTTATTGGGGGCAACGGCGTTGGCTTTTCCGCCAATCGCACCGTACAGGTTAGGGGCGCCGGGCTTGGCGCTGAAATCATCCATTTCGTTGTTCAGGATAAAACCCGCATTGCTCACCACCACCCGGCTGCCGTAGGAGTCGTTCAGTGTAGTGGTCACTGAAGCGGCATTTCCTTCGGAATCGACAATACTGAAATGCGTGGTTTCCTCGCTTTCTTTGACTGCGCCGGCCTTCACAGACTTGCTTGGCGTGGCTTTTTCTGCATCAAAATATGCCATGCGGCCCTTCAGGTACTCCGGGCTGACGAGCTCATTCTGCGGCACTTTCCAGAAGTCGGGATCGCCCATGTGTTCCGCTCGGTCGGCGAAAGCCCGGCGTTCCGATTCGGCCATAAAGTGCACTGCCGCTGCCGAGTGAAAGCCGGCAGCCTTCAGGTCGGCATCTGCCAGCATACCCAGCATTTGCTGCAGCAGAATGCCTCCGCTGCTGGGAGGCGGCATGCTGATCAAGTGTAGCCCCTGCCAGTCAAATTCGATTGGGGTGCGCCATACGCTGTGGTAGTTTTTCAGGTCATCCAACGTGATCAGGCCTTTTTTGCGCTGCATTTCATATCCGATCAGCGTCGCGGTCGGGCCTTCGTAGAAGCCGTCGCGGCCACTATCGGCGATGCGCCGAAGCGTTTGGGCCAGGTCTTTCTGAATAAGCCAGTCGCCAGGTTCCCAGGTGTGCATCGTAACAAACGCCGGCACCATGGAACTGTTCCGGATGAAATTCACCTTCTCCTCGTTCAATTGTTTTGCTTCCCGCTCCGTGATCTGATAGCCTTTATCTGCCAGCTCAATGGCCGGTTGAAGGAGCCGGGCCCAGGGCAGCCGGCCGAATTTCCGGTGCGCTTCCCACATGCCATCGACAGATCCCGGTACGCCGCAGGCAAAAATGCCAAAACGGCTTTTATTGGGAAGAACGGTACCGGCGGAATCCTGGTACATGGTTTCCGTAGCTGCCGCAGGCGCTTTTTCCCGAAAATCCAGCGCCGCCGTCTTACCGTCTTTATCCCGGTAGATCAAAAAACCCCCGCCTCCGATATTTCCCGCCTGCGGGTACACCACAGCAAGGGCGAACTGAACGGCTACCGCCGCATCGATTGCATTCCCCCCGTTCCGAAGGATATCCACGCCCACCCGGGTGGCCAGGGGATGTGCTGTTACGACTGCCGCGGAATCGGCAAGCACCTCTTTCTCAATGGTATAAGGAAAAGGAACATACTTCTGCGTATGGCACTGGAGATGCCCAAGGAGCAGTAGGAGCAGGAACAAGGGGTAGCGGAATATTTTCATAGCGGAAATTTTCTGTATGTGCAGTGATCCCGGAGATTCGGAGATACAAACGTAGCGCATTTCATAAAATGAATCGCCCTTCCGGCAATCCGTTTGCAAAACCTTATTACTTTTGAAACCGGAAAACAATATCCAAAGTGACCATGCTGACACAAAAAGAAATCCTGGCCCGGATCGGCCCGCTGCTGGAACGCGAAGGGAAGCGCTATCAAAAACAGAAAAACGTTTTTGCCCGGCGCGCCCGGAAGGGGGAGGTCATAGCGACGCAAACAGGGGACGGCCTGGAAACGACCAATGAAGCCGGAGAAGAGGACTATATCGTGCGGAACCAGACGGATGCCGGAGAAGAATACATCGTACCCGCGCACAAGTTCCGGCAAAAATATACGCAGCTGCGCGCGATTGATGAGGCATGGCATGAATACCAGTCACAAGGCCGTATTCTGGCGGTAGAGTTGACTCCCGAGCGGCTGACCGAACTGGATCTTCCGGAAGAGTTTGCATTTCTTGCCTCCTGGGACGAACCCATGGCGGCAAAAGCCGGCGATTTCCTGGCCAGCCCGGAAGACCTGTCCGAGGTATACCGGATTGCCCGGAAGGAATTTTTTGAAACCTATAAAGCGTTGGACAAAGCCGGATAAGCGCACTTTTTGCACCGCTCTCTTACCTTTTTTAAAACACAAACCGTATGGACTGGAATCAACAACGCGACCTTTATCTCACCGACCGGATACAAGATCAGATCAAATGGTACGAGAGGAAAAGCGGTATCAATAAAAAGTGGTATTACGTATGCCGGGTGCTCACCATAGGAAGCGGTGCGCTCATTCCCCTGCTGGTTGGCTACGCCGAAGGAAATTTATTTTTCCTGAAATACCTGGCTGGCCTGTTGGGGGTCGTCGTCGGCGTTTCGGAAGGCATCCTTTCCCTTAAAAAATACCGGGAAAACTGGTCCATTTATCGCATGACAGCGGAACGCCTGAACCGCGAGCGCCTGTTGTTCACCAATAATGTGGGCGACGATTACAATTCCGGCGATGAAACCGCCTTCAAGCGTTTCGTACTTAAGTCCGAACAGATCATGTCCACCGAAAACGAAGACTGGAGCGCCTATCTGGAGGCCACCCAGAAGCAATAATTTTCAACTATAACTCATCCAAAATTCTCTATGCAACAGTACACGCACCCACTTGACGATGATCTGGAGGAAGGCAGTGCCAACTTCACTCCTGTTTCGGAAGCAACCCTGAACCATTGGCGCCAATTGCCGGTATGGGCTCAAATACTCGCCGTGACCAACTTTATAAGCGCCGGACTGCAATTGCTTACCTTTTTTTTCGTGTACCAAAAAATCCAGTCCACCTTCTATTTTTACCTGGCCATGTTTGGCTCCTCGATCCAGGTCATCATGATCATTATCTTTTTGGTCACACTTACTTTTACCACCCTGATCGGATGGCAGCAATGGCGATATGCAGCGCACCTCAAAGAAGCGCTGCTCTTTGAGGACACGCAGGAACTGGACCTCTCCTACTACTACCTGAACCGCTACTTCAAAACTCTGGGCTGGATGACCATCAGCCTAATTGCGGTAACGATCCTGGCGATAATCATGGTTTTAACATCTGATGTACTGCGCAGTTATTAATCGATAACCCTTTTTATTACCATGGACCAATATTCAGAACAGACACAGCCGGAGGAACAGACACCGGCCCCCACCCTCTCCATCAGTAAGGATGCCCGGTCATTTTGGCCCGGCACCAGCGGCTGGACGCTATTCCTGGCCATCACCGGATTCCTCACGTCCGCCCTGATTGGTTTTATCCTGGTTTTCATGCTTAGTATCGCAAGCAAGGGCGACCGCATGGTTTATCCGGAAGGACTGACAACGGTACTGATCATCTATTTTGTCCTGTTTATCGGGATACTCGGCATCAGTATCCTGTTTTTACTGCTGAGCAACAGCTTCGGGCGCGCCAGCCGTTACGGCCATACGAAAGACGTGCAACGCAGCACCGGCAGACTGCTGCTTTACTTTCAGGTAGCCGGCGTATTCGCTGTACTACTTTCTATTTATCAGTTCTGGTCGCTGTTCCAGATGATAAGCAAATTTTAACACACCCGTTCAGGGCAGAAGTTCCAGCACCAGCGGTGCATATCCGGGCAGAACCAGTTCGGACAAGTCGGTGTATAGTTCTCCGGTCAGGATATTTTTTGCCCGGGTAAATCCCTGCATCCGTTCCGCGAAACGGCGGGTATCCACCCTGCTTGTCCCAGCTGCGGTATTCAGTACGACCATGACAGTTTTGGACGCATCGTAGCGGAAAAAGGTGTACACGCCTTTCTCCGGCACAAATTGCATGAGTCTTCCCGTTTGCAGGGCGGGTGTGGCATTGCGGTAACGGATCAGGTTACGGACCAGTTGGAAGGCGGCCTGCTCTTGCATCGTACGCCCGCTTGCCGTGAATTTGTTTTCCGGATCGCCCGGCCAGCCGCCCGGAAACTCCTTCCGCAGGTCGTCGTCGCCATTTTTCTTCAGGCCGGTTTGCAGTATTTCCGTGCCGTAATACAGCTGCGGGATCCCCCGGGTAGTAAGCAGAAACACCAATCCTGTTTTGAATTTATTGAAATCTTGCCCGACAACGTCGTAAAAACGCGTCATATCGTGGTTATCGAGCATGACTACGTTTTTCCAGGGATCCTGGTAAAAGTAGTCCTGTGCCAGTACATAATACAAACGGGATACGCCCTCCGTCCTGTTCTGTTCATGCGTCAGCGCCTCCTGGATTGCAAAACAAAGTTGAAAATCAATCACGCCCGGCATATTGGAATCAAAATTTGCCCGGCGCATGGGCTGGCCTGCGGCAAAGAAACCCTGTGTGATCACGCTGTGCTCCCAAATTTCTCCAAACAAATGAATAGCCGGATATTCGGTCCGCAGGGCTTTGCACCACTTGCGCATAAACTCCTGATCGCAATACGAATAGGTATCGATCCGAAAAGCGTCCAGGCCGGCATATTCCACCCACCAGATCGCCTGTTGTATAAGATAATTGGCCAAATGGGGGTTGCGCTGGTTCAAATCGGGCATAAACGGGGAGAACCAGCCGTCGCTGAACCGTTTTTGATCCCACTGCGAAGCATACGGATCCAGCAGTACGGGCGTGCGGGAGCTGGTATGCGTCTTGACCGACCAGGTATTCACCCAATCGGAAAACGGCAGATCCTGCATCCACCAGTGCATGTTTCCGATATGGTTGGGCACAGCGTCGCGGATTACTTTGATGCCCCTGTTGTGGCACTCCCGGACCAGATTGCGGTATTGTTCGTTGGTACCCAGGCGGGGATCCACCCGGTAAAGATCTGTAATAGCGTAGCCGTGGTAGGAGGTTCGCGACTGGTTGTTCTCCAGTTCAGGATTGAGCCAGATCGCCGTGACCCCCAGATCCTGAAGATAATCCAGGTGATCCTGTATTCCCTTGAGGTCGCCACCGTGGCGCCCGTCGCGGGTATAACGGCCGGCCGTGTCGCGCATCTCCGGCATCCAATCGTTAGCAGGGTCGCCATTGGCAAAACGGTCGGGAAAGATCAGGTAAATGACATCCCTGGCATCGACACCCTGACCTTTTGCCGCCGCATTGCGTTTCAGCAGGGGAAATTCGCAGGCAATGCGGGCATTTGTCCGGGAATGGGTAAACAGGAGCGGCACTTTTTGCGGAGGCGCATCCGCGGCAATGCGCAAGGTAAGAAAGAGGTAATTCGGACTGTCGCCCTTTTCCACTTTTTCCAGTTCAACCCCTTTTACCTTGCCCAGATGCACCGCATAAGCGGCGAGCGAGTCGCGGCACATCATGATCTCCACGCGGTTGTGCATCATGCCGGTCCACCAGTTCGGCGGTTCCATGCGCAGATCGCTGGCAATGGCCGGCACAGTTTTGGGTTCCAGCGCATGCCGGTGGGGATTGCCGAGGTAGTTGTTGTTGCATGCCAAAGGAATCAAGCCTCCGCAAGCGACGATAAGGAGGAAAAGGATTGACTTCATAATTGCAGCGCAGCATTGTACTGCTGTGCCGCAAATCTACTTTGTTTTTCGCACCAGCCCGATCAGGAACAGCAGCACCAAAGCGCCGGCAACGGAAGTGATGATATGGCTGAGTGTGGGACCCCCGATAGGCGAAATTCCGATCTGGCGAAACAACCAGCTGCCCAGATAGGCGCCGATGATCCCGATGACAATATTCCCCAAAAGGCCATAACCATAGCCTTGGCGGATCAAACCAGCCAGCCAGCCGGAAAGCGCGCCTATGAAAAGCGTATAAATGATAGGATGCATAACAAACGTTTTATTTCCACAGAACAGTTAAGCTTTCTCTTCCCGTATTTGCAAACAAAGCAGGGCTGCGAACCCGATCAGCGCCCCGCCTACCATCACGGCCGTGAGCCGGTTATTGTCGAGCACATGATCCATGAACCAACCGAAGAACAGGGTGGCAATGATCTCGGGCAAGACGATAAAAAAGTTAAAAATACCCATGTACACGCCGAGTTTGTTTTGCGGCAGCGTAGAAGCTAGCATCGCATACGGCATGGAGAGAATACTCGCCCAGGCAATCCCTACACCGGTCATGGACAACAGCAGCCAGTATTTGCCGGGCGCAACACCGACAAACAACAGGCCCAGAGCACCCATGGCCAGGCAAAGCATGTGGGTGTACTTCCGGCTGAATCGATTGGCAATCTTGGGCAACAGGAAGGAGAAGGCGAAACACACTGCCGAGTAGAACCCGAAACAGATATTCCCCCAGGCAACGCCTTCCGAGTAGAGCGGCGAGTTGGTATCCGGAGCGCCCATAATATCGCGGGCCACCGCCGGTGTGAAATAAAACCACATAAGGAACAGGCCGGGCCAGGTAAAAAACTGAACCAGCGCAACCTGCCGCATGGTGGATGGCATTTTTAAAATATTGGAGAATACTTCATGGACGCCGTGCATGAATCCGGCAGTCTCTGCCTTGCTGCGTTGAAAGGCTTCCAGATCGGGCGGCGGATATTCTTTGGTAGTACGAACCGTGTACAATACTGCAGCAATGTAACACAAGGCGCCAATGGTAAAGACTGCGACCAGATATGCCGGTACACCGTCCGTTTGCTCGCCACTCCCAAAAATGGCCAGAATAGCCGTCGGAAGCAGGGCAGCGATCACATTCCCGATGCCGATGAACATGCTCTGCATCGTATAGCCCTGATTGATCTGCTCTTCCGGCAGCAAATCCCCGACGAAGGCGCGGAAGGGCTCCATACTGATGTTGATACTTGCGTCCATGACCCAGAGCAAACCGGCAGCCATCCAGAGGGCGGAAGAATGCGGCATGGCCAGCAGTGCCAGAGTAGCCAAAATAGCGCCTACGGTAAAATAGGGTTTCCTGCGGCCCCAGCGGCCCCAGGTCCGGTCGCTCATATAACCGATGATCGGCTGCACCAGCAGGCCGGTCATCGGAGCGGCGAGCCAGAGCAGGGGAATTTCATCCGGTTTGGCGCCCAGATATTCGTAAATGGCGCTCATATTACCCATTTGCATACCCCAACCTACCTGTATTCCGAGAAAGCCAAAGCTCATATTCCAGATCTGCCAGTAGTTCAGGCGAGGCTTATGCCAGGGGGTGCCGGAGACGCCGGGTGCAGCAACACTCATGTAGATAGCTTTTTAGTAAAATAGAAACGTATGCTTTTTGATCCCGTAAAGAAATATAATTTTTGTTTGAGTAGGG